>NZ_JBEZLV010000060.1:0-25953 GCF_040652335.1 Streptomyces sp. NPDC048270 | reverse complement strand
CGAGCCCACCCAACCCAACTACCAGCAAAAACGCCTCATACACCCGGTGCAAACAACAGACGCCACCCACTGAAAATCACACGACGCCCACCAGCAGCGCAGCTATTCAGCGGGCTCGGGTTCACTATCAAAGATCCACGGCGCGCTGATACATCGGCAGCACGGTGCGCATGAGCTGTTCGCCGCGAGTGGTGATGGCCTCGAAGTCGCTGCGGGCAATGGCAGCGAAGTTGGTCGGGTAGGAGGCGACCGCGCTGCGCGGAACGAGGTCGGCTGGCGGCGCGGGCAGGCGGTCGTCCTTCATTCCGAGATAGGCAAGGGCGAAACCGTCGATGCGTCCGCTCGCGGCCCACTCGTGCAGGCGGGCGCGGGCGGAGTCCTGGGCCTTGCGGTGGACGGTGGCGAAGGAGCGGCTGAGGCGCCCGAGCATGAAGTGCAGTGCCTTCAGGGCGAGTTCCCCCAGGCCGGCGTCGCAAGAGATGATGAAGGGCACGTCGTAGACGTGCTGGGTGTGGTGCGGTGAGCGTCCCGGTTCGAGGACGGACAGGCCGAGGTTGTCGTAAACGCCGCCGTCGGTGAGCAGCACGGTGTGCTGCTGGTGGTGTCCGTCGCGGTGCTGGAAGGTGAAGGTGCGTTCCAGGGCTGGCAGGAGCGCGGGGCCCCGGCCGCTCATCGAAGGCGCCGAAGCTGTCGGCGACCCCATCGAGGTTCTTCCCGTCGTCTTCCACGCCCTGTGGGGCGGACAGCTGACGACACCGCTGCAGAGCCCTCTGCACGAACGTGTCCTCGTCGGCCCGGGGAGCTCGGGCCGTTCCGGCAGGACAGGAGGTATCCGGTGACCATGAGGCGCAATGCCCGGCCGGTCGTGAAGGTCGGGGCGCATGTCCGTTTCCGTGGGGTGAAGTGGCAGGTGGTCGCCCTGTCCGGGCAGGACATCCGCCTCGTCGGCCCGGACGGCGGCGGTGAGAGCGTGCTCGCCGGGTACCTGTTCACCGACCCCGGCTTCACCGTCATCGGAGCCGACGCGCCCCAGGCGGCACCGCAATGGGGGCTGTTCGAGACCGCCCCTGCCGCGGCGCGCGAGAAGGCACTGGCATGGCAGCGGCACGTAAGGGAAATCGAAAGCGGGCTGCCCGGCGGGCCCGGCAGCGAAGGAGCCGTACGGGATCAGTACGACCCCGCACGGCACACGCTGGCCGAGCGGGAACAGGCCAAAGCCGAGGAGCTGACCGCACTCGGCTTCGGCCGTGTCTCACGCACCACGGTGCAGCGCATGCGCCTGGACTACCGCAAGCAGGGCCTGTGGGGGCTCCTCGACCACCGCACCACCCGCGCCTCCAGCCCCACCGGGCGGGCCGACGAACGGGTCGTCGCAGCCGTCCGCGAGGCTTTGCGCCGCCGGCGCGGCCGTTCCAAGGGCACCATCAACGGCCTCTTCCCTCTGATCACCCAGATCCTGGAGAAGCGGCATGGCCCCGGCATCGTGCCTGCGCCGTCCCAGGCCACGCTGTACCGTCTCGTCACCTCTCTCGCCCGCCCCGGCGAACTGCCAACCGGACCAGTCCGCCAGATCCCCGCAAGTTTCGACGGGCGGGCCTTCACCCCGGCCACGGCCCTACGGCCCGGCGAGCAGGTCCAGGTCGACACCACCCGCCTGGACGTCCTGGCCCTCTTCGACGACGGCACACTCGCCCGCCCCGAACTCACCATCGCCATCGACGTCGCCACCCGCGCCATCCTCGCCGCCGTCCTGTGCCCCAGCGCGACCAAAGCCGTCGACGCTGCCCTGCTGCTCGCGGAGATGGCCGTCCCGCACCCCGCCCGCCCCGCCTGGCCCGACATCCTGCGCATGGACCAGGCCCTCGCCCTGCCACACCAACGGCTGGCCGCCATCGACGAGCGCCTGGCGGGGGCCGCGGCCCGGCCCGTCGTCCTGCCCGAGACGATCGTCGTCGACCGGGGCAAGGTCTTCGTCTCCCGCGCGTTCACTGCCGCCTGCGAGAGTCTCGGCATCAGTGTCCAGCCCGCCCCGCCCCACGCCCCCACCGCCAAAGGCATCGTGGAGCGCGCTTTCGGCAGCATCAACGCAATGTGGTGCCAGTACCTGCCCGGCGGCTACACCGGATCCGACGTCACCCGCCGCGGCCGCGACACGAACACGAGGCCTGCTACAGCGTCGCCCAGCTGCAGGACCTCCTCGACGAATGGCTGGTGCACTACCACCACCGGCCGCACGAAGGCCTGCGCCACCCGATGATGCCGGGCAAAGCACTCTCGCCGAACCAGATGTGGGCCGCCCTCGTCGCCGTCGCCGGGTACGTGCCCGTCCCCCTCACCGGCGGCGACTACCTCGAACTGCTGCCCTTGCGGTGGCAGGCCATCACCGCTTCCGGCATCCGCATCCACCACCGCACCTACGACCACGACCTCCTCGCTCCCTACCGCGGCCAGGCATCTCCCCACCAAAGCCGCAACGGCAAATGGGAGATCCACTACAACCCCCACGACGTCCGCCAGATCTGGGTCCGCCTGCCCGACGGAGAACTCACCGAGATCCCCTGGATCCACCGCGATCACGTCCACCAGCCGTTCAACGACCACACCTGGCAGCACATCAGATCCCTCGCCCTGCACGGCAACCACCACGACGCCGAGCAGCACGAAGCCGACCTCGCCGACGCCCTCGACCAGCTCATGCGCCGCGTCCACAGCGGCCACGCCACCAGAACCGAGCAGGGCCTCATCGCCCGCACAGCCGCCGTCCCGGTGCCCGCCACCCGACCCTCAGAACACCCCACCGGCGCCAGCAACCGCCGCCATGCCGACGACGACGCGCAGCATGGCGGGGACGACAGCATCGACGACCTCGACGAACTGCCCGACGACGACGGCAGCCGGCCCACCCCGCAGGCAAGCGGGTTCGGGCTCTACGACGCACACGAGGAAGCCGCCAAGTGGTGAACAACTCGCACCCCACGACACCGAACCCGAGCAGCGCACCATCGACCCGTCCGGACGGCAGCAGCGCGGTCGAGGCGTCCTGGCCGCTGACCACCTGGAACGGCTGGCAGCACTTCGCCACCACCGACCCACCGGCCCCGCCCCAGCCCGGCCAGCCGCACCGCAGCGTTGAGGAGCGTCTCGCCTATCACTCCCGCTTCGTCACCATCCGCACACCCGCCATCGACACCCTCGCCACCCAGGTCCGCACCCTGATGATCCTCGGCCGTCACCAGCAGGCCACCGCACGCCCCTCCCTCATCGTCACCGGACCCGCCGCAGCCGGGAAAACAACGGCCCTCCTCCACGTCGGCCGCGCCTGCCACCTCGCCCACCAGCGCAAAAACCCTGGCCCGCCCGGATCAGCCCACACTGCTGTACCCGTCGCCTACGTCCTGGTCCCGCCCGGCGCCACCGCGAAAACCCTCATCACCGAGTTCGCCCGCTACCTCGCCATCCCCGTCACCGCGCGCATGACCCAAACCCAGATCACCGAAGCCGTCTGCCACACCTACACAACCGCCGGGATCCAACTCGTCCTCATCGACGAAATCCACCGCCTCAACCCCCGCACCACCACCGGCGCCCAAACCGCCGACCTCATCAAAGACCTCACCGAACGCCTCCCCGCGACGTTCGTCTATGCCGGAATCAACGTCACCGACACACCCCTGTTCACCGGCACCCGCGGCGCCCAACTCGCCGGACGCGCCACCCTGGTCACCTGCGGCCCACTCCCCGCCCGCGCGGGCACCCGCCACCCCTTCCGCGAGATCATCACCGACATCGAAACTAACCTCGACCTCACCCACCACCAGCCCGGCACCCTCCCCCGCCACGCGGTATACCTCCACCAACGCACCGCCGGCCGCATCGGATCCCTCACCCGGCTCATCCGCCAAGCCGCGATCAACGCCATCCACGACGGCACCGAACGCATCACCAAAGCAGCCCTCGACGCGATCCAACTCGACCACCTCGCCGAAACCCACCGCCCTACCCGAACCCGCTAACCCACCACACCAACAACACGAAAAGGCCCTGACCAGCACAAACGCCAGCCGAGCCTTTACACGCTAGAACCATCCACAACAGACCCGGCCACACTCAGCACGGGACACACACTCCCAGGTCACACACCCCAGACCGACCCCTGCAACCGCTCGACCGAGCTCTCAACAAACCCACAACACACCAGATCAGTCAGCAGTCGGTACACCAACCACCGCCCCCTCCAGCGTCATGAGCCGAATCTGCTCGATGCCAAACAACCCGGCCAAAAGGCCGCGTGCGCGGCGGTCGTCATCACGGAGATACACCGCGCCCAGCGCCTCAGCCGTCGCGCACAGCAGCTCAAGGCCGGCGGCACCGGCATCGCATCCAAAAGGCAGGCAGGAAAAGGGGTGGGGTACGGCCCTGGTACAGGTGACAGAGAGCAGGGCCGTACCCCGGCTCCGGCACAGACCCACGACCCGAACCGGCATCCCCGGGGGAGGTAAGACACCGACTCCGCAGACCACCGATCCGAAGCAACACCCCCATACACCCACACAACCCCAAAAACCCACGATCTGCCCTTACAGGAACCAACCCCCACCCCACCAGCCCCACCACAAAGGCAACCACCAGAGCCTACGCAAAACTACGGACAGCACCGGGCCATGACCACACCCCTCCCGCAACACCCACGCCGCACCCCAATGACCTCCTGCGTGATACCGCACAGGACCCTGGCAAGAGAAAGAACCAGCACTACGCGCAGCCCCCGGAACCCATCCGGGAAACCATCCCTGCCTCTTCGCTTCCTGACAGGACACCCACGCATGCCCAGTCCGGCCTTCGCCTGCCAGGGAACCCGTAGCAGTCTCTTGACAACTGTCATGGATGATCTGATTGGAAGAACATGCTGAGTGCGGACTACATCGCGCGGACACTCCTTGAGAACTTCGGCCCCGAGCACGGCCCCACGGATGGCGTGACCCAGGACGAGGCTCTGCCCCTGCTCTTCGCAAAGCTCGAAAGCGAAGGCGTCTACTTCGCCGACACCTATCCCGGCGGCTTCACCGACATGGCGTGGTTCGCGGCCGGCGCCCACTCCAGCTTCGATGTGCACCACTTCGCCCAGTACCTGGCCCTGGTGAACGACGCATACAGCAGGATCGACTCCATGGCCGCGGAAGGCAAGGAAAAGATCCGGAACCTGAAGGCCGGTGCTGAGAGGGGGGTTGACTTCGCCGTCGTCGAGTTCCCCGAGACCAGCCAGATGCCGTCGTTCGCGTGCTTCGCAGACAGCACCCCACTCGCCCAGCACTTCTTCGAGCAGTACAACATGCCGGTCCACTGGGGGTATGTCTCCAAGCCCCGCGGTGGAAGCCTCGGCTCACGCGTCAAGCGGGGTGACCTCAACGACTACGGCACACTGACCGTCAGGACCCAGAGCACCCATCACGAGCTGATGCGAGCAGTAATCCAGCAGATCCACCCGCGCAAGCAGATCGATATGGTTGCAATGCGCTAAACGATCAAGACGCAGCCGGGCAGAGGAAGCACCAGCACAACCAGCAGACAAGTTCACTTCCCGGCGCTTCCCATTTCCCCGGAGGCGTGGCCTGGTTCAAGACAATCGTGCCCAGCGGCGCGGAAAAGAGAGTAGGGGCGGCCCGGCGGTACTGCGTCCCAGAGGGTGTCCGGGCGCCGGGCCTCACCCGTGCGCGCCATATCGGCACGGGATGAACGGGACCCTATCCGCTCCGTCCCGCGTCACGGTGCCGGGGCCCGTGGTAAGTCCCTCACAGTCACACAGATGCGCGCCCACCAGGGGAAACGGTGTGTGAGCCTCACAGGTCGGGCTTACCACGGGCCGTGGTGGTAAGCCGGGTCGGCTGCGCTTACCACGGCGGGTGGTGCCGGGTCAGGTGCGGCGGCGGCGTCCGAACAGGCCGCCGCGGGTCGGCGGCTGTTCGGGGACGGGGGGCTGGGAGCGGCGGTAGTTCAGGCAGGGGCGGCACTCGCCGCCGGGTGTCAGGTCATCGTCCGGGTACACCGAGCACTGGCAGATCGGGCAGGTCCACTTCGCGGCCTCCAGGGCGCGGCGCCTGGCCTCGTACTCGCGGTTCTTGCGGTCGCGTTCGGCCTGTTCGGCCTGGCGGCGTGCCTCCTCGCGGACCGAGTAGGCGCGGTAGTCGTCGGGGTTGTCCAGGGCGTCGGTGAGGGACTGCCAGGTCTTGTGGCCGTAGCGCCACCACACCGGTCCGTGCGGGCCGTGGGCGGCGAGCCGGCGCAGAGTGGTGGCCAGGAGCGGGATGGTGCCGGTGTAGTCGCGGTAGCCGTCCGGCTTCTCGCCCTCCGGGGCGTAGCCGTCGGCCATCCACTCGCCGCGCCAGTGCTCACGGGCGAGGGAGCCGATCTCGCGCATCCTCGCCAGCATGGCTTCCTCGCCCATGTCCTTGGTGAAGACCAGGGCGACGGGCGGATAACCGTCGCGGGGGCTGTCGGGCCACACAGTCCGCCACAGCGGCACCTCCAGGCCGGTGCCGGTGCCGGCGGGGACGCGGCGGGCGAAGAACCGGCGGTAGCGAGCAACCTTGTCCGCGACGATCGGCGGGCCCTCGGTGCCGTTGTCGACCTCCACGAACAGCAGCGGCACCGTCTCGTGGCCGGGGGAGGCGAAGACCATGTCGGCGCGCAGGCTGCCCCGGGCCGGGGAGAGGAACGTGCCGCCGACCGGCAGCGCTATCTCCGTGGACCAGGCGGCCAGCGGCCCCAGACCTTCCGCCCGTACGGACGGCTCCTCGGCCGGCTCCTCGGCGGGCGGCGCAGGGACGAACTGGTGCTTGCGGACGGGCGGCTGCGTCAGCTCGGGCGGCGTCTGGAGAAAGGCGGCCAGGACGTTGGTGACGGCGCGGGCGTGCTTGGCGCCGGAGGCCGCCGCGGCCTTCGCCGTGCCGCCCATCTCGCGCGCCGGGCGATCCAGGATCACGGCTGCCGCGTCCAGTCCGGCCGTCGTGAGCGTCCACAGCTTCTCCGTGACCCGGACGCCCGCCGCGTTGACGCGCACGGCGCTGCCCGGGGAGATGACCAGCTTCTCGGCCTCGAGGTCTTTCAGACCGCCGCGCACCGTCGCCGCGTCCTTCGTCCCCGGACACATCAGCCGCCGGATCTGATCCGGCGTAGCCACCTTCACCACGCCGAGCGCCTCCAGGCACATCGTGCGCGTGCGGCCCGTCGACCCGTACCGGCGCACCTTCGAACCGCCCACCCCAATCGCCTCCCCGTTCCCGGCCCCCGCGTCCATACGGGCGACCCTCTGTCCTGACTGATCATGCAATACAGAGGGGTGGTCGAGGCTCACCCGGGTGGGGAGAACGGGCGCTGGACTGGGCAAACGCGTGCCGGGCAAGCCATAGGCACCGCAGGGGGAACGCAGGGAAGACCGCAGGGGGGCGGGAGGCTTGCCCGGGACCCCTTGACCGCCACGGCCCGGCAACGCCGGAGGAGTGGACCGACGCCCGAACAAAGCCGGGCCGGGGCGATCGGCATGCACAACGCCGCCAGCGCCGAATGGTCACCGCCCCGGGCCGGACCGGTGTCGCGCCGGCTGTCCGGGCCGGGCCGCAGCAGGCAGCATCCGGGTAGCACCGGAGGTGACATCGGGGTAGCACCCGTTCAGCACCGAACCGCCATCGAATGCTGAGCGGTGCTACCTCTCCACAGAACGCCGCGCGCCGCCCTGCGGAGAAATCCCTTGGTAGCTGAGCCGGACAAGGGGGTGCGGCACAGCCGGACAAGGGGGCCCTCGCCTTCGATCCCAAGGGCCGGGCCGGGCAGTAACACAAGTGCAGTAACACAAGGCGCAGGCGGGGGTTGTAGGGGATCGGCGCACGTCAGGCGTGTGATTAACACGTCGTGTGAACCGCTGTGTGACAGCCGGCGCGCCCGGCCGCCCAGGCGCCGGACGGCGGTCCTTCGAGGCCGCCGCCGGGCACGGCCGGGACGAGCACCGGGCGCCGGAGCTCCGGCCCGGCGAGGTCGCGCCCTGGGTCGCGCCCTGGGTCGCATCCTGGGTGCCGCCCCGGGTCGCGCCCTGGGTGCCGCCCCGGGTCCCATCGCCTCCAAGGCGGCGTGGCGCCGGACGGCGCGGTGACCTGGTGTGCAACCGGTGACGGGCGGTGCGCCGCGCCGACTACTTGTCCCTGGGGCTCTTGACGACGCCTCGCTCCGCGATCCAGGCGACGGGCAGCGGGCCGTTGGGACCCGTCGTGGTGTCCGTCGTGCAGTCCGTCAGCGGCCCGTCGTGGCGTGGATCCACAACGGGCCCACGACGGACCTGTGACGGACGCCCATGACGGACCTGATCAGGCACTACACCGAAAACCCGGGGAGTGCGGGAAACGGCCCGAATCCAGGCCGGGGAGCGCTCCGCCGTTTACCACGGGGCTTACTACGTGTTCGAGATCCCTCGCGGTGTCCTGCGGTGGCGTTGAGGTCGCTGGTGTCCCCGTGAGGGGTCAGTCATCAGCTATCCCCAGGTAAACGCTCCGATAAGGGTGATGCGACTAGCGTGTCGTGATTGGCGGTGACCGGCGGCCGATCAGACAGTCGGAGAGTGGAGTGATGGCGATGCTGGGAGTGGCGAATCTGCCTACCTACGCGCTGGGGACTCTGCTGATCATTCTTCTGCCGGGGCCGAGTTCCCTGTACACGCTGTCGGTGGCGGTGCGGCGCGGGGTCAAGACGGCGTATAGGGCCGCCGCAGGCGTCTTCCTTGGGGAGATGGTCCTGATGCTGCTGACCGCGGTGGGTGTCGGCTCACTACTGAACGCCAATCCTGTGGCCTTCGCAGTGGTCAAATTCGCGGGAGCCGGCTATCTGGGGTGGATCGCCCTGTCGATGCTCCGCGGGGCGTGGACTCTGTGGCGGACCCGCGAAGCTCCAGCCTCACAGGCCGTGCGCCCGGAAGCGGCCGGTACGGATGCTGAGCGGCCGTTCCGCAGATCGTTCCTGGTCACACTGCTGAACCCGAAGGCGATCTTGTTCTTCATCTCCTTCTTCGCCCAATTCGTGGACCCTGCCTACCCGCATCCCGCGCTGTCGTTCGCGCTGCTGGCACTCGTCTACCAGTCGATCAGCCTCTGCTACATCACGGCTCTGATCTTCGGCGGGACCTACCTCGCAACCCAGTTCCGCCGACGCAAACGGCTCTCCGCCGGACTCACTGCAGGAGCTGGCGCCCTGTTCCTCGGCTTCGCAGCCAAACTTGCCACCACCAGCTGACCGGTGGGCTTCAGCGGTGTGGAGCTACCTTCCGCGCCCAGTTGGCGTGGGCGTCTTTGCGCGACAGTCTGCGGGTCATGAGCGTGATGAGTGCCCAGGTCAGGTGGGCTTCGGAGTGCTGGGGGAGGCGTTCGTAGTCTCGGACGTTGCGGCGCGATTTCATGATCCAGCCGAGGGTGCGTTCGACTTTCCAGCGTCGGGGAGGACGACGAAGCCTTTCGCGTTGCGGGGCCGTGAGACGGTCTTCAACGTCATTTTGAGGAAGGTGTCGGCCCAGGTGATGAGCTGGCCGGCGTAGGCGGAGTCGGCCCAGACCTGGGTGATCTGGGGTTGCATGAGGCGCAGGCGCCACAGGAGTTCGCGGGCGGCGTCGCGGTCGGTCATGTCGGCGGGTGTCACCGTGATCATCACGGGCAGGCCGAGGGTGTCCACCGCGATGTGTCTCTTGCGGCCGTTGATCTTTTTCGCCGGGTCGTAGCCGCGGGTGGTCTTGGAGACGGTGTCGGCGCCTTTGACGGACTGCGAGTCCACGATCAGCGTGACCGGCCAGGGGCACCTGCCCTGGCCGGTACGGATCTGCCGTCGGAGCTGATCACGCAGGAAGGCAACGACACCGGCCCGGTGCCAGCGGGCGAAGTGGTAGTAGACGGTCTGCCATGGCGGATAGTCGCAAGGCAACGCACGCCACTTGACCCCGTTGTCGACGATGTACCGGATCGCGTCCACGATCTCGCGGCGGTGCCACTTCTCCGGCCGCCCGCCGGCCTTGGTCATACAGGCCTGAACGGGCAGCAGCGGTTCGAGCAGCGCCCACTCCGCCACGGTCGTGTCGGACGGATAGCGGCGCCGACGGGAGATCAATGCCATCGCGGCCTCCCCGGAATCGGTTCGGGCCTGGGGCCTATTTGGTGAGTTGGGCGAGGGCGGCGCGGACGCCGGTGAGCTGGGCGGATGCGAGCTGGGCCCATTCGTCCTCGGGGTAGCGGGCGAGGTGAGGATCGAGTGTGCCGGTGATCATCCGGGTGAGACGGCCCAGGATCTGCCGGAACTGCTGCTTCTCGTACTCGATCCAGTCGGCCGGCTCCTCGGAGAAGAGATAGCCGTCGCGACGCCGCCAGATGATCGGCGTCAGGTGCTCGGCCGCGCCGACATCCCGCAGATGACGGACACCCCGGGCGACCTGGGACGGGGTGAGGCGGGTGGCGGCGACCAGCTGCCGGGTCTGCAGGCCCGCAGGCCTGGCCTCCATCAGGGCGACGCGGACCAGGTCGCCGTAGTGCGTGCTGAGCGGGGTGGCCGCGCCGCGTATGCGACGGCGGGCAGGCATCATCTCACTCGCCCTTCAGGAGCTGGGCAAGCTGCTCGTCCAGGGTGAAGCGACCGGTTTCGATCGCGGCCTCAAGCCAGTCCGCAGCCCCGCGGACCTTGGAGATGCCTCGCATGATCGTGGCGCGTTCGTCGTCGGTGAACTCCTGGCCGCGCATCTGCGGGACCAGCCGTCCGAGGGTGGCGACGTAACTGTGGCAGGAGCCGACCAGATCCAGGTACTCGATGGTGTGCTCGATCCTGCGGACCGCCGACACCCTTTCGCGGACCCTCTCCTTTGCCTGTTCTGAGTTGTCGAACTGGGCGCGGTTGACGGTGAAGCGGGTGTCGTCGTCGCGCATCGCCTCCCGGGCGACCCGGGGGCGTTGCAGGAGCCTGGAGGTTACGTGGGTGGCGACCTCGTCGTCGCGGGTCAGCTCCTGCACCACCCGCACCCGCTCGGCCGCCGGCAACAGAGCGGCGGTCTCAGGCCGGCTCAGGAGACTGGCGGTGACCGCCACCGCCACCTCGTCATCGCGGGTCAGGTCGCGGACGGCCCGTACCTTCTCCTCGACCGTCACCGGCCGGTCAACCTGCTGCCCCACCAGGCGCTTCGCACCATCGGTGGTCCACTGCTTGCGGTTCCTGCGTGGATTGAACGGGGCGTCCTCGATGGCCACCCACCGCTCCGCCTCGTCCGGAATCGACGCCAGGATCTTGTGCACGGTGAACGAGACCCCGCTCCGACGCCTGCCCGCAGGCCAGCGGGAGGCGACCCACCGCCAGTCCTCCACGGTGGAGAGCGCCACGCCTATGTCGTCCGCGAACATCTGCAACGATTCCTCGACCGTGAACAAGTCGTCGTTGCCCTTGGCCACCGACCCGCCGACCGGGCGCATCGGCTCGATCTCCAGCGCCTTGTCACCAAGCCCGAACTGGGCCTTCGTGACCTGCTCCACCAGGTCCCGCGCCTCGGCCACCAGCTGCTCGTAGCGCGACCGAGAGACGTTCCCCACCCGCTCCGACATGCTGCCTCCACCCCCTCAAGGTTTCCCGGGCAGGCCAGTCGCCCGACAGCGACCGTTCGAAAGCACATCGGCCCAGGTCACCACCAGAATGGGCGTCCGCGTACCCATGGCGGCAGGCGCGTACCGGGGGCGCGCGAGGCGCTACCGGACCGGCCGTTCGACCCCGTACCGAACAAGCGAGACACCAGGGACACCCGCGGCGTTCGGCTATTCCGTCACCGTGACGGAACCCCGTAACGCCCGCTTTCGCCAGGCCCGCGTCCGGCACCGCGCCGAACAGAACACCGCCGAGCGACGAAACTCCACCCCGACCGTCCACCCGCGACCGCACACCGGACACACGGCGCCCTGACCACGCTGCATGGCCGCCACCCGCCGGCGGGCACGCTCCAGAGCCCTCCACCGGCGTGACCTGCACCTACCCGAACAAAACAGTGCTGCCGCCGACTTCGTCGACGACAGCAACACCCCACACTCCCGGCAATACCCCCGGCCCGACTCACCAACAGCCATGACCTCAGCATTCCGGCCGACGGATCGCATGGCCAGGGATCTCAGACACGCACTGAGGCACCATGCCGGAGGGTGCCTATCGCCTGGATCGGCAGCACACCGGACGATGACTGAACCGGCCTGATGCCAGGGGCGGAGCCGCCAGCATCAGGCCGTGCGGCCCGGCCGTACTCCGGGGACCGAGCCTGCCCTCGCGCACGGGCATGGAGGGAGCGTAGGGCCTCGTGTGGTCAACTACCCGGTGCCTTCGGTTTCGCCGTCGTCTGCCCGGGCACCGCCTGCTGTCGGCACGTTTGCGTAGTCGACGCCGGGAATGAGTCGGATGCGGCTCTCATCGACGCGGATTCTGGCTGGCCGCGGAGCGTCGTCCGAGAGGCGGCACAGGACGTCCGCTTCACGGCGGCCGTCCCTGGTGGTGCGCCAGGATCGCAACTGGCCGAAGCGCCGTTTCCCGTCGGCGGTCTCCAAGAGGACGAGCGGGTCCGGTGCACGTCCCGGCCCCTTGGTTACCTGGGTGAAGAAGCCTTCCTGGCGCAGCCGGGTGCACAAGTCCACCAGTGACGATGCTTGTGTGCTTCCCAGTGCCATGCCGATCTCGAAGTGCTCTTGAAGACCGAGGGAGGACAGGTTCGCGCTCCCGAAGTAGCCGGTGGCACGGTCGGCGACCACGAACTTGGCGTGCATCATGCCGGGGTTGGCGCCGGTCCACCAGTACAAGGACGTTCTTCCGTAGTCAGCGCAGTCTTTGACGAGATCGTTGAGGGGTTGGGCCCGGCTGCTTGGGTCGTGGGCGTAGAAGTGGACGGCGACCTGGCGCTCGGCGACGGCGGGCAGCAGAACCTCGCGCAGTAGGTCGCAGCCGTGGCGGTTCCAGAAGGGGCCGCCGATGTGGAGTTCGCTGTCGGCTCCGGCGATGACGTCCTGGACTAGCAAGTCCAGGCGTCGGACGGGGGGTGCTACCAGGTGGGCGGCGGCTCGCGGGGTAGTGAACACCAGGGGGCGCTCGGATGGTGGTGCTGCGGGCGGTGGGTCAAGGCCGTCCAAGACGTCCAGGAGCACCTGGAGTTGGGAGAGGCGGGCAGGGACGAGCTCTGTGTGCCGGCCTGGGTCCAGTAGGCCGCACTCGGCGGCGAGCTGGCGTACGGCGGTAGCGTGATCGTCTGCGACCCCGTGCACGCGGAGGGCGTCAAGGGTGTCGGATCTGGCGATCTCCCGTGTCCATTCGGCGGCTGCCGTGTAGCTCCCCGCTAGGCGCTCCAGTAGCTGGGCGAGCGGGATCAGCGGTCGCAGTTCGTCGGTCATGTGTGGCTCGAGGCGGCGGTGTGGCGGAGGAACTCTGCGGCGAGGCCCCGGTCGAGGTCGTCGTTGAACAACTGGCAGCCGAACGTGAGGTAGACGCAGCGTTCGCAGCAGCGCGGTGAGGACTGATGGCACAGCGGGTCGTTCTCGCAGCTGAGCACCGAGTCAGCGGTGCTCTCCAGCCAGCTGAGCACGCGGTTGCTGAGCAGGGTCCACAGTGATCCGAGGGTGAATTCACGGACATTGTCGGCGTAGATGGCGACGGTGAGCGCCTTTGTGACGACCCATTCGGCGAGCGTGTTCTCGGCCAGTCCTACTTGGCCGTCGTCCAGGGAACGAAGCAAGAGGTGGCCGAGGGTGTGGATGACCGTGTGTACGGTTGCTGCCGCGCGGGCGGCTTCCGGGTCGTTCTGGTCCGTGAACAGCTCCAGCAGCCTCTGTCGGGCCGCCGATTCGTCTTCGGCCGCCCCGACGGCGAGTCCTTTGGCGTTCAGGAACGACAGGACGGAACGTGCGGAGAAGGTGACCAGGAGGGCTTCGGTGTCCGATGCTGCGACGTAGGCCGGGTACTTTCCGTCGTGGTGGGACTTGTTGTGGAAGCCAGTCAGGACGCCCCGCTCGGGCTCGTGCTCCTCTCTGGTGTAGCCGAAGGCGACTCGGGCTACGGGGAACTCCCAGGTGACGGCGATCTCTGCGATCCCCAGAGTGCGGGCCTGCTCGCGGGCGCGTTCCGTGGTCTGCTGGGCCAGCCGGTCCTGGAGTTCGGCGAAGCGTGCACACTGGTCTTCGAGGGTGATGCGCTGGATCTGGGCGGGGTCGAAGACGGCTGCGCGTTCCACGAAGGGGCGATCTGCGCCGAGCAGTTCCCACCGCCCCTTGTCGGCGTCCGTATTGGGCAGAGCAGCCAGGCCGCTCTCCTCGGGGCCCATCATTCTGCGGTACTGATCGATCTCCTCCTCCGGCACGTGCATCTGGCGCAGTAGTTGTTCCCTCTGCTGCCATTCCTGCGGGGACACGCGCGTCACCATGACGCCCTGGGAGGCGTCGCCGATGCCCTGGGCCAGGGAGTCGATCAGGTTCAGGTAATGGGCGACAGCGATCTGGCCGCGTTGGGGGTGGCGCTGGTACTGCCGGAACTCGGAGTTGTCGATGTTGACGAGTTGGAGGGCGTGGACCTGGTAGGCGCGGGTGTCGTTGAACGTCCTCGCCCGCATCATGGCGCGGCCGGCTGCGTCCTTCCATTCGCAGCCGCAGGGGGACTGCGAGGTGCCCTGGAGCTTCGCGCCGCCGCAGCCTGAGCCGATGCAGCGCCAGAGGGCGGTGACGAAGCTTCCTGTGTTCTCGAACACGATGTGGTCGTAGCCGTGCGCGGGAACACGGCACTTTGGCACGTACATGGGACGGACGCGTCCGCAGTTGTGCGCGTTGAAGTACGGAAGTTGCCGCAGCTGTGCGCCGCAGGTGCGGCACCGGGGGTCGGCCGCCAGTTGCTGGGCCTTCACGTACGTGCGCACGCGGCGGCAGGAGCGGCGGACGCATTCGAGGACGAGCGGGAATACCTCGAAGCGAACGAGGTCGGGGCTGACCAGGACGAAGTTCTGCCGCAGTCGGCCCTGCGGCAGGGGCAGGGCGGCTCTGGCGTCTTCGCTCCAGCGCTCCAGGTAGCGAGAGATCTCGTCGTAGATGACGTCTTCGTTGAGCTTCTTGACCACGTCTCCGTCGACTGCCTGGACCCTGCCGCGTAGTCGCTGTTCGTGGCGGAAGAGGGCGCCGGGCAGGAAGGCGGTCATGGCCTGGCTACGGCTGCGGTTCATCCTCGCCCCGCTTGCTGTCGGCGGTGTTGGTAGCGAGTGCTTTGAAGGCGTCCTGGCTGCTGGTCAGTGACTGGAACGAGGTGCTTTTGTCGATGTCGCGGAAGCTGGTGAGCGGCTGTTGGAGGAAGAGGTAGGCGGTGCGCCTCTCCTCTGCGCCCTTGTTGAGGTTGGGCCGTTCCTCCTGCCGCCAGATTTCGATAATGCGCTCAACGAGGTCGTTCTCCAGTCCGCGCCCATTGACGCCCGCTACGCGCTCGCGGTAGCAGGCTGGGATGCGTCGTTCCAGCCAGGGGTCGAGGAGTGGTCGTTGGGCACTCCACCAGCGCTTGAAGTCTTTGGAGAAGTCGGCTCCTTCCGGTGGTGGCTTCAGCGCGGGGTCGCGGGCGGCGTCGTGGAGCAGCGCCAGCACGATGCCGGGCAGGGTGCGTCGGGCTGCGAAGTAGGCGTACTTGTTGACGGGCACGGGGGTGACCATGCGGTCGAGCAGGCGGTGGTAGCTCAGGAAGTTGGAGAACATGGAGCGTTCGCGGCGCGAGACGGGGTCGTAGACGGTGACGACGAGGCCTGCGTGGGTGCGCCCGGCCCGGGCGGTGACCTGGATGTAGTCGGCGGCGGTCGGCGGCATGCCGGCCAGGACCAGGAGGTTAAGGCGCTCGAGGTCCACCCCGTGGCTGAGCACGCTGGTGCCGACCAGGGCGCGCAGCCGCTCTCCTCGCGGGATGTCCAGGTGCTCGCGTTGGACCCGGGCGATGGCCGCGGCGAGCTCGGGGACAGGGACTTCGCCGGTGAGCACCGCGTGCTCGACGCGGTCGAGTCCGGCGTGCTGCAGGTCGTCGGAGAGCTGGCCGAGCTCCTCGTCGAGCTGAGTGCCGTGCTGCTTGCTGTTCACATAGGCCAAGGAGACCTCGTAGGGGAAAAGGAGCCGTGGGAGGTCCGAGTCGGGCAGCCCTTGCAGGACCAGGCGCTCGCGCAGGGCCTTGGGCTCCTCCTGGAGCCGGGCGATCTCGGTGAGGAGCTCGCCCTGCACGATCGCGGCGACGTCGGCTTTTCGGCGCTTGTGCGGAAGCACTCCGATGTGAACGCGCCGGAAGTCGGGCCGGGTCGTGGTGTAGAAGCTCTCGCCGAGTGTCCATCCCGGCGCGGGGAAGGCACGGGGGCGGCGGCCGTAGAGCTGGCGGAGCTGGTCCTGATACTGCTCGATGGTGGCGGAGGCGCCCAGTACCTTGCTGGGCAGGCCGCTGCCTGCTCCTGACTGGAGTTCGGCGATCATTCCTTCGTAGTGCGCGTTGAACGCGCCGAGCTCCTCCTTGAGGAGGTGCATCTCGTCCTGCACCGTCAGCGCCGGTACCGGGTCCTTGACCGGGCGGGCCGCCGGGTAGCCGCCCTTCGGCGCAGTGCAATGGTCCGGCCCGGCCGAGCAGACTCCGAAACGCGGGAAGGAGAAGTAGCCATGCTCGGCGCAGCGGTGCCTCGGCCCGTGCTGGAAAGCGGTGAACTCGGGGAACCAGCTGTGCCCCGTGAGCTTGTCGACGGTGGAGATGACGATCGCGGGCAGTGTGCGGTAGACCTCGACGTCGCTCACCTGCAGGGGCAGGATCCGCTGGCAGGCGGCGCACTCGTGATGCAGGCGGACCGCGTCGGTGTCCAAGCGCAGCCGTACGCTGTCACGCTCGCAGTAGGGGCAGGTAATCACGAGCCGGTCGCGCAGATGATCTTCGGCGAAGGTCCCCGCCCGGGTGGCAGCGGCCTCGGTCTCCCAGCCGCGCCACCAGCCCCGCTCCCAGTGGAGGTCGTTGGGGCTGCCCGCCCCGCCGGCCAGGTAGCCGAGCGCGAACGGGTCGTCGTGGGGGGATCCGATCTGGCGTTCGGCGCGGAGCGTCTCGGCCGCGATCAGCATGCGCAGGGTGCGGTCGAGTTGCTGCACGCTGAGCATGCGCAGCGGGAAGCGCAGCCAGGCGGTGACCCCTGCATGCTTGCCTCGCAGCCGGTCGTAGAACAGGGCCGTGAGGATCAGCCCCAGGTATGCCTCGGTCTTCCCTCCGCCCGCGGGGAACCACAGCACGTCGGTGTGGTCGAGTTCAGCGCGCAGGTCCGCCCGCTGCGGGTGCTCGCGCACGGCGAGGGCCGGCAGGTGGGAGACGATGTAGACCAGCTGGAAGAGCCGCCAACTGTCGTATTTGCGGTTTTTGTTGACGCGGGCGAAGACCTCGTTGGCGAGCTGGAAGGCGAGTTTGAGGTCCAGGTCCAGATCCAGGCACTCGCGGCCGAGGCCGAACCTCCTGACCTCGTCGTCGAACTGGGCGCGGTCGGTTTCGATGGCCTTGTGGTGCGGCAGCTGCTGGGCGGCACGGCAGGCGGCGGCGAACTCCCGGGAGTAGCGGGCCATCGCGACCTCGACGGAGTCCAGGATCGGGGCCGGCTCGTCGGCGAGCTCACTCCACCGCGGGTGCCGCACTCCGGCTTGGCGGGGTACGACGGTGCGTTGGACATGGACGGGCAGGGTCTCGGTCCGCAGACCGCTGCCGTGGGGTACTGCTGCGCAGCCGGTACCGCGACCGATGACCTCCGCCAGCGCCTCCAGCCGGTAGTCGCGGGGGGCGAGGTGGAAGCGCTGGGGCACGATGCTGATGCCGTCTCCGGGAAGGACCGCGAAGCGGCAGTCGTACACGGAGAGGTCCTGCCAGTCGCTCTGTGCCGTGTCGCTTTCGTTGTGCAGGGAGACGCGTACGAGGTGGTCGCCGCCGCCGTCCAGGGCTTGGGCGTGTGCGGACAGCACCAGTTGGGGCGCGCAAGGGGCTGCGTCGCGGTCCATCAGTGCCGCGACATGGCTGTGGAATGCCTCCTCGTCGGCCATGGCCTCCGCAGGGAGCACGTTGCGCCTGCGCCGCCCCTGGCGGCCCTGCGGACCAGCGGTGAGCGGGCGACGGGCCTCGGGGCGGGTGAAGTGCGCATCCACCGCGCGGCGGACCGCCCGGTCCAGCACCTGCTGGGCCTCGCCGAGCGCGTGCGGATCGAGTTCGCCTTCCCCGAGCGGCACTTCGATCACCAGGTCGGGCACGTGAACGTCCTGGCGACGCCAGACGCCCAGCAGCTCTCCCGGCCGGGTCTGTGCACCGGAGGGGCCTTCGTCGCCGCGCAGGTACTCCATGTGTTCGGCGTAGCTGGCGATGTCCTCCAGATACAGGGCGAATCGGCAGTGGACGGCGAGTTGCGCGGTCCTGCGGCCGGGGGCGGTGCTCACCCGGAAGTCGAGTGCCAGGACCGGGGGCGCCTGTGTGCCGCGCAGGGACTCGACGGGCCGACGGCTCGGGTCGGCCGTCGCCTCGTCTGGTGCCGGCAGGTGCCGCGGCGGGACCGCGACGGCGGGCAGCACTCCGACGACGACGTGGTCGCGTGGTGTCCACGGAGGCGTGTGCGGGAGACCGCTGCGGTCGGCAAGCCTGTCGGCGAGGACCTGCGTCAGGTGATCGATCAGCACCGTCTCCCGCTGGTTGTCGGCAGCGCTGTCGGGGTGCGGCGCTAATGGGTTGTTGCGGGCATCGTTCACGGCGCCTCCTGTGGTGAGCTGCTTGTGCCGCGGGCGCCTGGCACGCGGCCCAGGGCGGCCGTCGACATGCTCTTCTGGCCGCCGACGCGGCGGACGACGACCAGGTCGAATTCCTCGAGGATCTCCGAGACGTCGATCCCGGAGCACAGTGTCTTCAGCTGGCGCAGCGCGGGGCCTTCCATGCCCCGCGCGGCCTCGGTCATCGCCGCCGCCGCGGTGTGGCCCAACGTCCGGTGTAGGCGGCGTAGTTCCTCCGCCATGCGGGCCAGGCGCTGCCACGTGCCTCCTGCGGTCAGGCGGGTATCCCGGGCCAGCAGGGCAACCCGGTGGATGTCTTGCGGGTCCTCCGGGGCGATGACGCTGCCATCGGCCCATCTGCTCACCGCCTGCCATGACGAGACCTTGCTCCCGAGGTTGTTCAGGGCGGTAAGCACGTCCGGCCACGACCCTCGCTGCTCGTGCACGGCGGTGATGGCCTGGCGGAAGAAGCCGATCATCGTGTCCATGGCGGTCACCTCGGCGCTGTCATGCATCACCATGACGAGCCGGTCGTGGAGTCTGGACTGACCGTCGCCGCGTGCGCGCAGCAGCCGGCTGCCGGGTGTGAGCGCGGCCACGGGCACCCTGGCGTAGCGCTGGCCTATGAGGACGTCGACCGGCTCGTCGCTGCGCAGCCAGAGCACCGCCCCTTCGGGTTCGGTGAGCACGGCCGTGGCCGGCACCGGGTCGTCGGCTGCCGTCGTGGCGCTGCGGCCGGGGTCCGCCGGGGTGCCGACGGCTCGGGCCGGGGCGTCGTAGTCCTCGAAAAGCGCTGAGAGATCGAGGGCGAGCCGGCTGTCGTGCTGGGGCGAATCCTCTGGCGTGGAGGACGGTCCGGAGAGGTCGACAGGGCCGTACGCGACGGGCAGCGAGGGCGTCGTCGGCTCCGGTACCTCGCCCAGCCTCAGCACTGCGGCCGTCTGGCGTATCTGCTCGTGCCAGCCGCTCAACGCGCGGTCGGCCGAACGCTCCAGCCAGGTGTACTCGCTCTGCTCTACAACGGTGACGTGTTCATCGGCAGCACCGGCGAACAGCACGCCGGTGCGTAAAGGCGAGGGGGCACCAAGGTGAAACTCGAGCCTTGGCGAGGCGTCCCAGGCCAGGCGTTCCGTATAGGGCATCACGTGCAGAGCACCGGCTCCGCTGCCGGCGGCGGGCCCGGGCTGGGGGGCGAGCAGCAGGGAGTCGGCATCACCGCCGAGTGCGTCGGCCAGCTCCCCGGCGACAGCGGCGGCGGCGGAGCGGGAGCGGGTACGGACAAGAATGGGTACGCCTGTCCGGCTGGCCCGTGCCCAATCGATCAGCGCAAGCAGCAGGTCCCAGCGCGGGTTGTCGTCGTACAGCAGTTCATACAGGTCCAGCACGCCGCGCCGAAGGTCGGGCCATTGAGTCTCGCGGAACAGCCCCCACGGTCCGCCCCGCCCCTCCAATGTCCCTCGGGACACCGACCGGGCCAGCGCCCGTGCACCGCTGCCGCGCCCCATCAATACCTGCCAGATGTCTTGCCTTCCGATCGAACCCCAGCTGCACCACAGCAGGTTGAACAGACGCACGGCGTCGGCGACCGGCTGCGGCCAGGACTCCGACGCGCGCACACGCCGTGCTGCGACCACACCCGCCACAACCGTCCGGAGGAGCTCGGCGAGCTGCTTGTGGCGGTATACCGCCGCGCTCGGCGCGGCTGCCGGTCGGCGGGCGAGGAGGGCGTTACTGGTCAGCGGGCCGTATGCGGGGCGGTGCCCGAGAGTGTGCCGCACGTCGGCGCGCAACGCGGGACTCCACGGCCATTGCGTCCAGGCCCGGCTACCGCCCGGCTGGGTGCCCAGGTCGGCCACGGCTACGACACGGGCGGCGTCGTGCTCGCTTGCCCAGGCCAACGCGCGCTCCCAGGAATGGTCGTTGGCCATGCTGGTGCGGTCGATGACGACGGTGCCGACGCTGGTCCCCAGCGAGGGCCTGCCGAGTGCGGTGTTGAGGTAGAACAGTCCCGAGGGTGAGTCGATGGCCTTGGTGATCTTTCCCTGGAGGTCGACGACCCGGCCGTCACCACGAATTCTCTGCATGCGCAGGGCTCGCGAGAGGTTCTGCCGACCGATCGCGAGCTGTGCCAGCCGTACGGTGACGTTGGTGCGCAGTCCGACAACGACCACCGGCCCGACAGGGACCGGGCAGGGTGATCCGCCGGTCAGCTCTGCCCCGCGCCATATGAGCTGGAGGTAGATCCCGATCAGCACGGCCAGGTCGTGCCGCCCGCGCGGGAGGGCCAGGTAGACGCTGCGTTGATCACTCGACAACGCGCGCAACAGCAGGGTCAGGGTGGCACGATCCAGCGGGCCGAGATCAACGGTACGGCCTCGGTCGGTCATGCGAAGGGCCTGCACGCGCTCGAAGAAGTCAGCGGGACCTGCGTCAGGAGGGACGAGGCAGTCCAAATATGTCACGCGCGCCATCACCCACCTGGTATCCCCCCGCTACCTGCCGTTACAGTAACGCACATTGACAGGCCGTCACCTGCTCCAGCCCAACCCGAGGGTGGTGGATCCGGGTTCGGACCACCGGGGGCGTACACATGAACGAAAAGTCAGAAGCAGCCCTCCCTTTGGTCTCGCTTCTCGAGGCCGGGCCGGCACCAGTGGAGTGGAGCCGGATCGCCGAGCACGAGTCATGGCGCAAGGAGTTGCACCGGCCCGCGACCTACGTTCACAAGTGGTGGGCGAGGCGCCTGGGCAGCGTTGCACGCCACCTACTGTTGGCTGCCGTGTCCGGGCCGGACGACTCCATCGCGGACGCCTCGGACAGGCTGCGGGGGCTCGTCGTGTACGACCCCTTCGCCGGATCGGGCACCACCCTTGTCGAAGCGGCCAAGCTCGGGGCCGCCGCCGTCGGCCGCGACATCAACCCCGTCGCGACGCTCACCCAGCGGCAGGCGCTGCAACCTTGGGACCTCGAGGTGCTCGCGGACCTCTTCGGCCAGGTCGTCAGGAAGTGCGCCCGCCCCGTCCAGGAACTGCACCGCACCATCTCCGATGAACCGGTCCTGCACTACTTCTGGGTGGCCCTCGCACACTGCCCAGAGTGCGGCGAGGACGTGGAGCTCTTCACCACCCGGGTCTTCGCCCGCCATGCGTACCCGCGCAGATTCCCCCGCGCGCAGGCCGTATGCCCAGACTGCCGGGGCATCTGCGTCACCGACCTGAGCAAGGACGAGAGGGGGCACTGCCCAGCCTGCGGCTTGACCTTCTCGTTCCAAGGGGCCGCCCGCGGACGGTTCATGACGTGCCGCCTCGGACACCGCACCCCTGTCATTGCCGCGCTGAACGGCACCGTCCCGGAACGACGCATGTACGCGAAGCTGGTGCTGCGCGCCGACGGCAAGCGCGAGTACCGGGCAATCGACGACTTCGATCTCTACCTGTACGACAAAGCGGCGAAGTCTCTCGCCAACACATCTCCCGATGAGCTCGTACGCCCGCTCGGCACGCTGGAGAAGGGCGTCAGCACGGTCCAGGCGCTGCGCTGGGGGTATAACTCCTGGGAGCGGTTCTTCAACGAGCGCCAGCGATACAGCCTCGGGCTGATCGGCGCGGCCCTGCGCGATCTCCCCGGGGCCTCCGCGGAACGCGAGGCGCTCATCGCATCGTTCGGCAGAACCGTCGAACACCACAACCTCTTCTGCTCCTACAAGGGGGAGGGCACCGGCCCGGTCCGCTCGATCTTCCACAACCACGTACTGCGACCGGAGCGGTGCAGCATCGAAGGAGACCCCTGGGGCGCCCAGGGGGGATCGGCCGGGTTCTCCGGGGTGCTCACCCGGCTGCACAAAGCGGCCCAGTACAAGAACAGTCCGCTGGACTTCAGGGCCGAGGCCGACCGGATCCTCTCCGTCGACCAGTCCTCGCTGCCAATCGCCCGCCCCCTGAGCACGACGTGGCAGCAGTTCGTACAGGAACCCGCAACGGCCTACACCACCACCGGCGACGCTTCGCAGACGGATCTTCCCGACAACAGCGTGGACCTCATCGTCACCGACCCCCCCTACGTCGACAACGTCCACTACTCGGAACTCGCTGACTTCTTCCACGCGTGGCTCAGTGGCATGCACCCCTACCAGGGCTACCCGGACGTGCCCAGCACCCGTGCCGTCCAGGAAGTACAGAACGCCGCCCCTGCTGGGTTCCAAGCCACCGCAGCCCTCGTCTGGCGTGAGTGCCGGCGCGTCCTCAAACCCGGCGGCTGCCTCCTGTTCAGCTTCCACCAGTCGCAGACCACGGGCTGGTGCGCTCTGATGCGGTCGCTGTCGGATGCGGGCTTCACCGTCACCACCACCCGCGCCGTGATCGCCGAAGTGGCGACCAGTCTTTCCAAGACCGCAGCGGCGGAGCCCAACCGCATCGACGTCATCGTGGTGTGCAGGGACGCCGGGAACATGCCTCCCGGGCCAGCCCTCGACCTTGACCAGGCCGCCGCGGAGGCGCTTTCGGAGATCCAGGGCCTCCGGGGCGCCGGGCTGCGGGTGGGTCCCGGCGATGTCCGCACCGCCGTACGCGCCGCAGTCCTCGCCACAGGAACACAACAGGTAACCGCCGACTGGGAGACCCTGCAAACAGAAGCAGACCAACGAGCCACGGCGGCGGTGGCGGAATTCAACACCACCTGACTTCCCCACCGGTGCCAGCAACATCCGACCTGTTCCGAACCAGCGCGGAGGCCGACACGGAGGATGGAATGGCGGGGCTACGAGCGCATCAGACGGAGGCGGTCGACGCGGCGGTGCACGCCCTGGGAAGCGTCCCGTCAGCCGGCGCGGGGTTGCGGTCCACGATCGTTTCGGCGTGCGGGACGGGCAAGACCTTCATGGGGGTGCACACCGCGTTGCGGGTGGCACGCACGGGCCGGGTGCTGGTCCTGGTGCCGACGCTGGATCTGCTGGTGCAGACGTTTGCCGCCTGGCGGGAGGCGGGTCGGGCCGGGACGATGGTGGCGGTCTACTCACTGCACACGGATGCGGAGCTGGCCGCGGCCGGGGTGCGCTGCACTACCAATGCCCGGCGGTTGCTGGAGTGGGCTGGTGGGGCGGCGCGAGTAACGGCGTTCGCCACGTACGCGTCGCTGCCGGTGCTCGCCGAGGCTCACAGAGCGGGGCTTCGGCGGTGGGACCTGGTGGTGGATGAGGCGCACCGCACATCGGGCCCGTGGGGCAAGCCGTGGGCCGCGGTCCATGACGATGCAGTGCTACCGGCGGGCCGTCGGCTGTATCTGACCGCGGCGCCGCGGGTCGCCGATCCCTGGACGGCCGCGGGTGACGGGCACGACGAGGCAGAGAACGAGCCGACGCTTGTGGCCTCGATGGATGACGAGCAGGTCTTCGGCCCAGTGGTCTACCGACTGTCGCTGGCCGAGGCCATCGCCCGCGGGCTGCTGGCCCGCTACCAGATCATCGTGCTGGAGATCCGCGACCAGGCCCTGTCGGGCGGGATCCCAAGCAAGGAGCGCTCGGAGACGGAAGTGGCCGCGGCACAGCTGGAAGCGTTGACCACGGCCGTATTCAAGGCCGCGGCCACCCACCAACTCGACCGTGTGATGACGTTCCATCACCGTGTAGCGGACGCCCGCGCTCTCGCCCAGGCTGTGACCAGCGACCGTGGTGACTGATGTCGGTCCGGCGAGATCGAGGTGCCGCGGGACTGCGAGGGAGCGTTCGGGCCGCAGATGACCCTACCAACCGACCACGCTTACACCATCTACTGGACAGACCCGAAGAGGTGCCTGCTCGCGTGTGTACACCCTGCTGTTCCTGTATGGAAGTTGGGGGAGGTTGTCCGAGCTGATTCCGGCGTGGGCAAGAACCTCCTGCGCATATGTCTGGACGTAGACCGCCACTTCAGCCCCGGAATCGCCCAAAGCTGTCCTCACCCTGGGAGCGGCAACGCTACATAATCCCAATTACGAAGACAGGCGTAATCCATCTCCGGTCACTGCCTGTATTTTTTTGTAGTAACGGCCTTCTTTGTTACGTTTGGGTACAGAGCGCGCTGAATTGCGACTTCCCGACCCTGCGCATAGTCGAATATTTCGATTTCGCCAGGATCTAGAAACGATCCCTTTTGTTTCATTCGAATATTGAAAGTTGTTATTTCCAGTCCCATCACTTTTCCCACATTTGGCCACGGTGTAGCTGACTCGAGGAGCCGCTTTGCATCGGAGTAAACTGTGCCGGCTCCCTCTAGTGCCACGCGGTCGCGGACGATAACTGCGCTAACCGTCTGCCCGACTGGGAGATTTTTGAGTATGCGCTTGTTTTCTGTATTTATATTCATTTTACCGCGGAGCGCCTCGATTTTATTCGCTGCATCCGTTAGGGCATCCGTGGCCGATTGTTGCCGTACTCTTTTACTGCTGACCGTCGTACTCATTCCGAGTGCCATGGCATCGAAATCGCTCATAAAGGTGGCGGCCTGAGGTTCCTGCTGCCGGATTTCGGCAGGGTACTGGGTGCGGATTCTGGTAAGTGTCTCGTCAGCTTGGCTGCGGGTGAGGAATCCGCACAACACTGACATGTAGACTTCTTTCGCGGGTTCCTGGGAATTGTCGGGGTTGTGTTGCAGTCGGTAGATGAAGTAGTCGAGCCATCTAATGCTGCACTCGGGCCACTGCAGGGCTGAGCTGGCCTCCGCGACTGCTTCGTCCAGATTGCCATTTGCTCGTAGCGCGAGCCAACGCCATTCTTCGACGGTTTGAAGGGACCGTTCAGCCGTTAGAAGATTGGCCTTAAACCATGCGAACATCTCGTCGGCGATGACCTGTGCATCCCGTTGATCTCCAGGGGCCAGGGAATGTACAAAATTCTGCAGTGTCTCCTTGCCCCATTTCCTCGATGGCATTTCCCTATTAGCCGCAATGGCGGCCAGCTCCCAATCACCTATTGCTGCAACTTTAAGGAACCGCATCGAACTAGCGGGGACCGTGGTTTCCTTGATTTCCAGATCCGTGGTGGCAATCTGTGGCGGCGGGATTTTGGAAGTAGCCTCGGTGGCGATCTGGGTAAGTGTCTCGTCAGCTTGGCTGCGGGTGAGGAATCCGCACAACACTGACATGTAGACTTCTTTCGCGGGTTCCTGGGAATTGTCGGGGTTGT
>NZ_JBEZLV010000059.1:0-26582 GCF_040652335.1 Streptomyces sp. NPDC048270 | reverse complement strand
GCGAGACTTCGACGCCGCTAATCCGCGAGGAGATTTGCCATGAGAGACATTCTACCGGGGCTGTGCAACTGGTTTCCGGGCCCCGGGTCCTGGCCAGGACCCGGGGCGACCGGCTGCCGGCGATCCGAAACGGGATGACGAAGGGGCGGCGTGGGGCGGCCGGGGCGCGGGCGGCCCGGCGGCCGGGGGGATGGCGACCGGGGGGATGGCGGCCGGCTCAGTGGCTCCGGCGGCTGCCGCGCCGGCGCAGGGAGTACACCGCGCCGCCGGCGGCGGCGAGGAAGAGGGCCGCGCCCGCGCCCAGTTGCACGGGATCCATGCCGGCCACGCTGCCGCCGACACCGCCCTGAACGCCCCGGGCGGAACTGGCGGCGGGGGCGTTGGGGGTGGCCGTCCGGGTGGAACTGGTGGTCGGGCTGGTCGTACCGCCCGCGATCGTCAGATCGGCCGAGCCGGTCTCCCCGTTGCAGGTGAAGGAGACGGAGTACACGGCTCCGCGCCGGGCGTCCCGGTCCACCGTGACCCGTACGGCCTGGCCGCGGGCGATGCTCACGGTGTCGAAGACCCCGGAGGAGGCGGTGGCGTAGGCGGCGTTGCATCCGGTGACCGACAGGACCGTCCGGCCGCCCGGAGCGACCGTGGACGGGGTGATGGAGAAGCCGAACGAGGTGACCTGCCGGGCTTCTGCGGCGGTCGCGGCAGACATGCCGAGGACGCCGAGCGCGAGTACGGCGCCCGTGGCGCCGGCGCTCAGCAGGGCTGTGGCGGAGGTACGTATCGCACCCATGGTTGATTCTCCGGATCCCCGAGGAGCAGCCGCGGAAGGGGTTTCCGCACGTGGGGCTCGTGCGCCTCGATGTCCGCCACGCTAGGTGCGGGTGGCCGGGCCCGCGATCAGGAACGGGCGAATGGGGCATGGTCCTGGGCCGAACCGGGGACGGGAGGCCCGTCCCCGGTTTGCGGCGGGTGCTGCGCGGGCGGCTTGCGGCGCTGTTCGGCCGGGGGCCGTCAGTCTCTGAGGCCCAGATGCGGGAACTGTGAGAGGAACGGTTCGGCGGTGGCCGAGATGCCCCGTCCGAACGGCGCGTCGAAGTCCCAGATGAGGAACAGCAGGAAGGCGATCAGCGCACTGAACAGACCGGCCAGCAAGAGCTCCCGGAAGGAGCGCCGGATCTGCAGGGTGAAGATCAGGCCGACCGTCACCAGGGCCCCGGCGATCAGCCCGAACCACACCACCCCCGGCATCGTGGCTCCGGCCCCCAGGCCTCGCGCACCGCGGGCGTCGTCCACCGCGGCGACCTGGTCGACCAGCGGCTGGTAGGCCTGCCCCTCGTGGTCGGTCTGCGGCTCGTAGTCGGTGACGTCCCGGCGGATCCGCTCCAGCAGTTCGCCGCCGCGTTCCGTGAGGCGGCCGTGGTCGGCCATCTCCCGCCACTCGGTGTCCACCACGTACGTCACGTACGCGTCGACGTCGGCGCGGATCGCCTTGCGGACCTCGGCCGGGTAGACCTCGGAGCGGACGCTGATCTCGTGCAGGGCCTGTGCCTCCTGGCGTACGTACTCCTGGGCGGCACCGCGGCCCTCCCAGACGCCGGCGATCGCCAGGCCCAGCACGATCGCGTAGATCACCCCGATCATCATCGTCATGTACTCGATGACGTCCGGGGTTTCGTTCGGATCGTCGTCCTCGCCGATCCTGCGGTGGTTGAAGAAGGCGATGGACAGCACCACGGCGCAGGCCGCGGCCATCGCGATGGTCAGGACGAGCCATTCCGACAAGATGACTCCCAATCGGTTACGGGTGGGGCGCAGGGGCTACCGGGGACGCAGCGCGACGATCGCGAGGACGGCCGGAGCCGCGGTCAGCAGGGTGAAGGTCACCGGCGAGATGTGGCGTTCGACCGGCTTGCGGGCGGGTGCGTGATAGCTGGGACGGGCCACCGGCTTGATCGCGGGCGGTGGTGCCACGGGGGCGGGTGCGGGCGGGGCGGGCGGCTCGGGCGCCGGGGGCGGCGCGGGTGCGGGCGGCGCGGGTTTCGGCGGGACGGCCTTCGGCACCGGTTTCGGTACGGGTTTGGGCGCCGGTTTGGGCGGGGGCGGGGGCGGGGGAGGGGGCGGCGTCGGCGCGGGCGGTGGGGCCGGCGTCGGAGGGGGCGGCGGGGTGGGCTTCGGCGGTGGCGTGGGCTTGGGGGGCGGCGGAGGCGGGGTGGGCTTCGGCGGACAGGGCGGGGGCGGCGGAGGCGGTGGCGGGCAGTGGTGCCCGCCGTGACCGCCGTGGCCGCCGTGGCCGCCGTGACCGCCGTGCCCGCCATGCCCTCCGTGGCCACCGGGTCCTCCGTGTCCGCCATGGCTGCCGGGTCCGTCGTGACGGCCTCCTCCGGGGGCCCATCCGGGGGTCCCTCCGGGCCGGCCCTCGCGCCGGCCGCCGTGATGTCCGCCACCCGGGCCGCCTCCGCGGCCCCCGCTGGAGGCCGACGCGACCGCGGTGGGGGCGGAGGCGCCGTCTTCGGAGCCGGTCGTCGCGTAGGCGCTGCTATCAGCCACGGCCGGCGTGACGGACAGGGCCGCCCACAGCAGGACCGGGACCGCCAGCAGGCGTCTGGCACAGGCTTTGTTCACCCGGCGAGCATGGGCTCGCGCCCGCCCGCGCACGCGAGGGTCGGGCCTTGTTCGCCTGAACGGGTGGAGTGCCGACCGGAAAGGTTTGAGCCACTCACGTGTCGCCCGGTGGGCGAGTCCCGACGCTCATCGCGCAATTCCCAAAAGGGATGTGTCGGTATCGATCATTCTCCCGGACAGGTGCCGCAGACGTGTTTGGTGTGTGACGAAGAACGGATCGCCAATTTCCGCTTTTGCTCGCCCCGTTGGGCAATGATCAGTACATTCGGCTCGGACAGGAGTCCGACCGCTGACGGACCACCGCAGGAACAACGCTTGGAGACCCCGATGGAGCGCCCCGCCTGGGCCCCGCCAGGCATCGACATATCGGTGCCGAGCGTGTCCCGCATCTACGATTACTACCTGGGCGGGTCCCACAATTTCGAGGTCGACCGCCAGGCGGCCCGCCGGGCCATGGAATTCATGCCGGGCCTGCCCAAGATCATGCAGGCGAACCGGGCATTCATGCGCCGCACCGTGCGGTACGCGGTGGCCCAGGGCGTCACGCAGTTCCTCGACATCGGCTCCGGCATCCCCACCTTCGGCAATGTCCACGAGATCGCCCAGGCCGCCAGCCCCGAGGCGCGCGTGGTCTACGTCGACCACGACCCGGTGGCCGTCGCGCACAGCCAGGCCGTGCTGGCCGACGACGAGCGCAGCGGTGTCGTCGCCGCCGACCTCCGCAAGCCGCAGGACATCCTGGCCGCCCCGGAGGTGACCCGGCTGCTCGACCTCGACCGGCCGGTCGCGCTCCTGCTCGTCGCCGTCCTGCACTTCCTGGAGGACGCGGACGACCCGTACGCGGCCGTGGCCGAGCTGCGCGAGGCCCTGGCCCCGGGCAGCCTGCTGGTCCTCACGCACGCCTCATTCGAGGGGATCCCGCTCACGGAGGAGGTCGCGGGCGGCACCGTCGGCGTCTACCGGGACATCCGCAACCCCCTCGTGATGCGCGGCAGGGACCAGATCCGCGGCTTCTTCGACGGGTTCGAGATGCTGGAGCCCGGTCTGGTGTCCATGCCCGACTGGCGTCCGGACCGTGCCGAGTCCGCGGAGGACGGCGCGGTTCCGGAGGACCCGTACGCCTTCTCGGGCTACGGCGGCGTGGGACGCAAGGCGTGAGACTTCCTGCACAGACGGCGGGCGCGCCGGACGGCGCCGCGGTGTCCGCCGGAGCGCCGGCCCCCGGGGCCGGGGCGGCGAAATCAGCGGCTCCGGAGCCGCCGGCGGTTCCCAAAGGCGGTATCGAGGACCGGATCGCCCGCTTCGCGACCATCTGGGGGCGGGCGATCTTTCCGGTCACGGCGACCTCGCTGACCCGTGCCGAGTTCGAACGGCACCTGGTCCCGCTCACCCGGACGCTCGCCGAGGCCCTGCACGCCCGCCCCTTCGACGCCGCCGTCGGCCAGCGGGTCGGCGCGGAGCTGGTCGCCGTGCACTGCACGGACCCGGAGGCGCTGTCGGGCACGCTCGGGGTGATCGAGTCGTACCTGCTGCTCTACTGCGGGCCCGCCCGGCCCGGGGGGCCGGGCTCCGGCACGGAGGACACCGAGGAGTACCGGTCCCGCTGTGCCCGCCTCCAGCACGGGATCGCCGCGGGCTTCGCCCGCGCCCTGCGTGAGCGCACCCTCAAGGAGCAGGAGGCCATCGCCCGTTCGGCGCTGACGGCCCGCATCGACGCGCAGCAGGCCCTGCACGCGAGCGAGGAGCGCTTCCGGGCGGTCTTCGAGGGCGCGGCCGTCGGAATCGGCATCGCCGACCTGGAAGGGAACATCCTCGAGGTCAACGACGCGCTGCTGCAGATGTTCGGCGGCCTGGAGGGGCACGTCCGGGGCCGCAAGGTCAGCGAGTGGGGACACCCCGACGACACCCCGCACGTGTGGCGGATGTACGGCGAGCTGGTGCGCGGCGAGCGCGAGAACTTCCGCGTGGAGAAGCCGTACTACCGGCACGACGGCACCGTGCTCTGGACCAACCTGACCGTGTCGCTGCTGCGCGACGCCGACGGGGCGCCGCGCTATCAGCTGGCGCTGATGGAGGACACCACCGAACGCCGGCTGCTGAACCTGCGCCTGCGCTACGAGGCGACCCACGACGCCCTGACGGGCCTGCCCAACCGGACGCTGTTCTTCGAACGGCTGGAGAAGGCCCTGAGCGGGGCCGGGGCCAGCCGTTTCGGCCTGTGCTATCTGGACCTCGACGGGTTCAAGGCGGTCAACGACAGCCTCGGCCACTCGGCGGGCGACCGGCTGCTGGTGGAGGTCGCGGACCGGCTGCAGAGCTGCGCGACCGGCCCCGGCGAGGTGGTCGCCCGGCTCGGCGGGGACGAGTTCGTCGCCCTGACCACCGGCCCCGACACCGAGCAGGAGGTGACCGACCTGGCGGTCCGCATCCTGTCCGCGCTGTCGACGCCGATCCGGCTGGAGGGCCGCGAGCTGACGGTCCGGGGCAGCATCGGCATCGTCGAGGGCCCGGCCCGCGAGCGCACCCCCGCGGAGGTGCTGCGCAGCGCGGACATCACGATGTACCGGGCCAAGGCGGCCGGCGGCAACCGCTTCGAGTTCGCCGACGCCGAGGCCGACGCCCGGGCCATCACCCGCCACGGACTGACCAACGCCCTGCCGGCGGCGCTGGAGCGCGGCGAGTTCTTCATCGAGTACCAGCCGCTGGTCCACATGCACGACGGCAGCGTGCACGGTGCGGAGGCGCTGGTGCGCTGGTCGCACCCGCAGTACGGGGTGCTCGGCCCGGACCGCTTCATCCCGCTCGCCGAACGGACCGGGCTGATCGTGCCGCTCGGCCGCTGGGTCCTGGAAGAGGCCGTCCGCCAGGCCCGCAACTGGCAGCGCCAGCACGGCGGCTCCTCCCTGCGGATCAACGTCAACCTTTCGCCGACCCAGCTGCACCACCCCGGCCTGGTCGCCGACACCGTCGCCGTGCTGGAGAAGTCGGGCCTGGCGCCGGGCGCGCTGTGCCTGGAGGTGACCGAGTCGGCCCTGATAGGCGCCGACGACGAGCTCCTCGAACCGCTGCGCCGGCTCGCCGCCATCGGTGTGGACATCGCCCTCGACGACTTCGGCACCGGCTACTCGAACCTGGCCAACCTGCGCCGCCTCCCGGTCAGCGTCCTGAAGCTGGACCGCTCCTTCACGCAGGGGATGCAGCAGAGCCCGGCCAACCCGGTCGACGTCAAGATCGTGGAGGGGATCGTCGCCCTGGCCCACAGTCTCGAACTCGCCGTCACCGTGGAGGGCGTGGAGACCGGAGCCCAGGCCGCCCAGCTGCGCGACCTCGGCTGCGACACCGCCCAGGGCTGGTACTACGCCCGCCCGGGCGCCCCCGACCGCATCCACACCCTCTCCCTCTCGGACGCCATACCCACCGCGTCCTGACCCCGGCCGCCCGGCAGCCCGCGCCCCGGCAGCCCGCCCCGGCAGCCCGCCGCCCACCGTCCGGGGCGGGGGCGGCGGCCCCCGGCGAGCGGGCCCGCCCGCCTTGTGCCCGCCCGCCCGCCGGCGCCCTCGGGTGCCTGCCCGCCGGCGCCCGCCTCGTGCCTGCCCGCCGATGCCCGCCTTGTGCCCGCCCGCCGATGCCCGCCGGTCAGTTCATGCCCGCCTCCGTCCCGCGCCCCGGTTCGCGGACCGCCGCCATCGCCCTCTCCATCCGCCGGGTGGTGTCGGCCAGCACCTCGGCCGCCACCGGCAGGCGTTCGGCCTCGTACGTGTCGAGCACCCCGTCCGGAACCGGGCCGGTGACGGCGGCGGCCAGGGTCCTGGCGAGGGCGGCCGCGTCCCGGATCCCGGTGTTCATGCCCAGCCCGCCGGCTATCGGGTGGACATGGGCCGCGTCCCCGGCGAGGAAGACCCTGCCCACGCGCATCCGGGCGGCCTTGCGGACGTTGGACCGCCAAGACGAGAGCCAGGTGGGATCCGCCAGCCGGATCCCCGGCACCCCTGCATACCGGTCGAACAGCCGCTGGAAGCCCTCCAGCGAGGGAGGCAGCGGCTCTCCCCGCTCGTCCTGTTCGGGCGCGGCCTGGAGCTGGAAGACCTCCGTCCCCGGTATGGGGCACAGGAGTATCCCGCCGCCGTCCGATGTGAACCACTGGTGCCAGTAGTCCCGGCTCAGCCCCGGCGCCCTCACGTCCCCGAGCACCATCGACGGCTTCTCCTCCGTGTGCCCCTCGAAGGGGATCGCGAGGAGCTCCCGGACCGAGCTGCGGCCGCCGTCGCACCCCGCGGCGTAGCCCGCGCGGACCGAACGGCCGTCGGCCAGCCGCGCGGTGACCCCGGTGGCGTCCTGGGAGATCCCCGCGACCCCGGCCCCGTACTCGATCCGGACGCCCAGGCCGGCCAGCCGCTCGCGCAGGACCTCCTCGACCTGCCACTGCCCGATCAGGAGGCCGCCGCCGGCGGCCCGGGTGTCCTCGACGTGGGCGCCGTCGAAGTACTTGCGCAGGACCGGCTCGGAGCTCCCGATCGCGCGGACCGGTTCGACGACGCCGAGCCGGGAGAAGACCTCCAGGCCGCCCGGATCGAGGCCCTTGCCCCGGGACTCGCGGTGGGGTTCGCCCCGCCGCTCCAGGATCCGGACGGAGATGCCGCGAAGGGCCAGTTCACAGGCCAGGGTGAGGCCGGTCGGGCCGGAGCCCGCGATCAGTACGTCGGTCATCGGAAGTCCTCTCATCGCGTCGATGCCTCAAGGAAAGCGGCTCCCGCAGCAAAAAGCAACCCGGTCACGAAATTAACCAGGACAAAAAAATAACCGGGTAACGAATCTGTGCTATGGTGGGGGCATGGACGACAACACGACGGGTCTGCGCGAGAACAAGAAGCTCCGTACGCGCCACAAGCTGGCGGCCACGGCGCTCGAACTCTTCCTGGAACACGGCTTCGACGCCGTCTCCGCGGCGGACGTCGCCGCGGCGGCGGAGGTCTCCAAGCCCACCTTGTTCCGGTACTTCCCGAGCAAGGAGGACCTGGTGCTGGACCGGTTCGCCGACCACCAGGACGAGGTGGCGCGCATCGTGCGCGAGCGGCCGGCCGGCCGGCGGCCCGTGGGCGCCCTCCGGGAGCACTTCCTGGCGGCCCTCGACCGGCGCGACCCGATCACCGGGCTCTGCGACCACCCGGCGGTCCTCGCCTTCGAGCGGCTGGTCTTCACGACCGCCAGCCTGGAGACCCGCCTGGCCCGCTACACGACACGCGAGGTCGAGCTGCTCGCCGCCGCGCTCGAGGCCGAATCCACCCCGCCCCTCACCGCCCGGCTGGCGGCGCTGCACCTGGTGACGGCCCGCCAGGAGCTGGGCCGGGAGAACTGGCGCCGGATCGAAGCGGGGCAGAGCGCCGACGAGGCCCATCCGGCGGCCGTGGCCGATGCCGACTCCGCCTTCGGCATGCTGGCCGGCGGTCTCGACCAGGTGCTGCCCATACGCACCGGCGCCGCGTCGTAAGGCTGACGGCGGACTGCCGGGGCCGCCCGCTCCGTCAGCCCACCAGGATCCGCTTCAGCTCGCGCGCCGCACGCGGCGGAGCCACGTCCGTGCGGTGGGCCAGCGCGATCGTGCGGCGCAGCGGGGAGCCCTCCAAAGGGGTGGCCCGCAGGCCGGGACCCGCGCGGTCCACCACCATCGCGGGGACCACCGCGACGCCCAGCCCCGCCCGGACGAAGCCGAGCACCGCGTCCATCTCGCCGCCCTCCACCGTGAAGACCGGCTCGAACCCCTCCGCGCGGCAAGCCGCCACCGTCAGCTCCCGCAGGTCATACCCGTGCCGGAACATCACCATGGGCTCGTCGCGCAGCCCGGAGATGGTCAGCGCCCCGCCCCCGCCCGGCGCCGGCAGCTCCGCGGACGAGACCACCACCAGGTCCTCCGTCAGCAGCTCCACGGTGGTCAGGGCCGGAGCCGAGGGCGGCAGCGGCAGCGCGATCAGGGCCAGGTCCAGGGCGCCGCGCGCCAGTTCCCGCACGAGATCGAGCGAACCGCTCTCCTCGATCAGCAGCTCGATCCCCGGATGCGCGCGGTGGAAGGCGCGCAGCACGTCCGGCAGCAGGCCCGTGCAGACGCTCGGCGTGGCCCCCAGCCGGACCCGCCCGCGCCGCAGCTGCGCCAGCTCCTGCACCTCCAGCCGCGCGGTGTCCGCGTCCGCCAGGATCCGCCGGGCCAGCGGGAGCAGCGCCTCGCCCGCGTCCGTCAGCGCGATGTTGCCGCGCGCCCGGCTGAACAGCTCGGCGCCCAGCTCCCGCTCCAGCGCCTTGATCTGCTGGGACAGCGAGGGCTGTGCCACGTGCACCCGTTCCGCGGCCCGGGTGAAGTGCCGGGTGTCGGCGACGGCGACGAAGTAGAGGAGCTGCTGGAACTGCATGGACCCCAGGATAGGGCCATGCATAGGAACCGCCTATGGAGATCAGCTTCATCATGTCTTGGACCTGTCAGGACTTTGGTCCTTACGGTCGAGGGCATGGCACTGGCAACGCGGACGGGTCGACGGCCGTCCACCACGCGCACGATCTGGGACTCGTCCGTCGGCAAGAAGTCCGTGATGGCCGTGTCCGGCCTGATCATGCTCGGCTACCTGGTCGTGCACATGCTCGGCAACCTCAAGATCTTCTTCGGGGCGGACGAGTTCAACGGCTACGCCCACTGGCTGCGCACCCTCGGCTCGCCCTTCCTGCACCACGAGTGGGCCCTGTGGATCGTCCGCGTCGTGCTGCTCGCCGCGGTCGTCGCGCACGCCGTCTCCGCGTACCAGCTCAGCCGCCGCGGCATCCAGGCCCGGCCCGTGAAGTACGCCCACAAGCGCCGCCGGGCGAGCTACGCCACCCGCACCATGCGCTGGGGCGGCATCATCCTCGGCCTGTTCATCGTCTGGCACCTGCTCGACCTCACCACGCTCACCGTCAACGAACGCGCCTGGGCCGGCCACCCGTACGAGAACGTCCTCTCCACCTTCTCCACCTGGTACGGGAACACGATCTACATCGTGGCGATGGCGGCCCTGGGCCTGCACGTGCGGCACGGCTTCTGGAGCGCCGCCCAGACCCTCGGCGCGGGCAGCGCCCGCCGCGAGCGGTCGCTGAAGTTCCTGGCCAACGCCCTGGCCCTCGTCCTCTTCGCGGGTTTCGTCTCCGTCCCCGTGGCCGTCATGACCGGAGTGGTGAACTGACCATGAGCGACCTCGGACACGACTACACCCGCTACACCGCCGGCGGGCCCCTCACCGACACCAAGGCCCCCGGAGGACCGATCGCGGACCGCTGGGACCGCCGCCGCTTCGAAGCCAGGCTCGTCAACCCGGCCAACCGCCGCAAGCACACCGTCATCGTCGTCGGCACCGGCCTCGCCGGCGGCTCCGCCGGCGCGACCCTCGCCGAGCAGGGCTACCACGTCGTCCAGTTCTGCTTCTCCGACTCCCCGCGCCGCGCCCACTCCATCGCCGCCCAGGGCGGCATCAACGCCGCCAAGAACTACCGCAACGACGGCGACTCGGTGCACCGCCTCTTCTACGACACCGTCAAGGGCGGGGACTTCCGGGCCCGCGAGTCCAACGTCCACCGCCTCGCCCAGATCTCGGTCGAGATCATCGACCAGTGCGTCGCCCAGGGCGTCCCCTTCGCCCGCGAGTACGGCGGCCTCCTCGACACCCGCTCCTTCGGCGGAGTCCAGGTCTCCCGCACCTTCTACGCCCGCGGCCAGACCGGCCAGCAGCTCCTCCTCGGCGCCTACCAGGCCCTCTCCCGGCAGATCGCCGCGGGCAACGTGGAGATGCACGCGCGCACCGAGATGCTCGACCTGATCACCGTCGACGGCGTGGCCCGCGGCATCGTGGCCCGCGACCTCGTCACCGGCGAGGTCTCCACCCACTACGCCGACGCGGTGGTGCTGGCGAGCGGCGGCTACGGCAACGTCTTCTACCTCTCCACCAACGCCATGAACTCCAACGCGACCGCCGTCTGGCGTGCGCACCGGCGCGGCGCGTACTTCGCCAACCCCTGCTTCACCCAGATCCACCCCACCTGTATCCCGCGCACCGGCGACCACCAGTCCAAGCTCACCCTGATGAGCGAGTCCCTGCGCAACGACGGCCGCATCTGGGTCCCCAAGGCCAAGGGCGACACCCGCCCCGCCGCCGACATCCCCGAGGCGGAGCGCGACTACTACCTCGAGCGGATCTACCCCTCCTTCGGCAACCTCGTACCCCGCGACATCGCCTCCCGCGCCGCCAAGAACGTCTGCGACGAGGGCCGCGGCGTCGGCCCCGGCGGCCAGGGGGTCTACCTCGACTTCGCCGACGCCATCCGCCGCATGGGCCGCGACAAGGTCGCCGAGAAGTACGGCAACCTCTTCGAGATGTACGAGCGGATCACCGCGGAGAACCCCTACGAGGTCCCCATGCGGATCTATCCCGCCGTCCACTACACGATGGGCGGCCTGTGGGTCGACTACGACCTCCAGACCACCGTGCCCGGCCTCTTCGCGATCGGCGAGGCCAACTTCTCCGACCACGGCGCGAACCGGCTCGGAGCCTCCGCCCTCATGCAGGGCCTCGCCGACGGCTACTTCGTGCTGCCCGCCACCATCAACGACTACCTGGCCCGCCACCCGCACCAGGAGGCCGTCGACGACACCCACCCCGAGGCCCGGGAAGCCGTACGGGAGACCCGCGAGCGCCTCGCGCGGCTGCTCTCCGTGGACGGAGACCGCACCCCCGACTCCTTCCACCGCGAGATCGGCGAGCTCATGTGGGAGTACTGCGGCATGGCCCGCACCGAGGAGGGACTGCGCAAGGCGCTCGGCCGGATCCCGCAGATCCGCGAGGAGTTCTGGCGGCGGATCAAGGTCCCCGGCACCGGTGAGGAGTTCAACCAGTCGCTGGAGAAGGCCAACCGCGTCGTCGACTACCTGGAGCTCGCCGAGCTGATGTGCCTCGACGCGCTCCACCGCGCCGAATCCTGCGGCGGCCACTTCCGCGAGGAGTCCCAGACCCCGGACGGCGAGGCCGCCCGCCGCGACGAGGAGTACTCCTACGCCGCCGCCTGGGAGTTCACCGGCGCCGCCCCCGTCCTGCACAAGGAAGACCTCGTCTTCGAGTACGTCCACCCCACCCAGCGGAGCTACGCATGAAGCTCACCCTGCGCGTCTGGCGCCAGCACGGCCCCGACGCCCCCGGCGCCATGGCCTCCTACGAGGTCGACGGCATCTCGAAGGACATGTCCTTCCTGGAGATGCTCGACACCCTCAACGAGGACCTCATCCTGCGCGGCGAGGACCCGGTCGCCTTCGACCACGACTGCCGCGAGGGGATCTGCGGCGCGTGCAGCCTCGTCATCAACGGCGACGCCCACGGCCCGGAACGGACCACCACCTGCCAGCTCCACATGCGGTCCTTCGCCGACGGCGACACCATCGACGTCGAGCCCTGGCGGGCCGCCGCCTTCCCGGTGGTCAAGGACCTCGTCGTCGACCGCGGCGCCTTCGACCGCATCATCCAGGCCGGCGGCTACATCACCGCCCCCACCGGCTCCGCCCCCGAGGCGCACGCCACCGCCGTGCCCAAGGCCGACGCCGACTTCGCCTTCGAGCACGCCGAGTGCATCGGCTGCGGCGCCTGCGTGGCGGCCTGCCCCAACGGCTCCGCGATGCTCTTCACCTCCGCCAAGGTCAACCACCTGGGCGTCCTCCCGCAGGGCTCACCCGAGCGCGAGTCCCGCGTGCTGGACATGGTCGCCGCGATGGACGACGAAGGCTTCGGAGGCTGCACCCTCACCGGCGAATGCGCCACGGCCTGCCCGAAGGGCATCCCGCTCCCGTCCATCGCCGCCATGAACAAGGAGTGGCTCCGAGCGATCCGCAAGGGCTGACCCGCCCCCCCGCGCCCGCCCCGCGCCCGCGCCCGCGCCCGCCCCGCGCCCGCGCCCGCCCCGCGCCCGCCCCGCCCCGCGCCCGCCCCGGCCCGCGCCCCCGCCTCCGCGGCCCGGCCCCGCCCGATGCGCCGACCGGGGAGGGCGGCTGCGCCGACCGGGCGCTCGTACGGGCCCCACGCCGTGCCGCGCACCGGCTCGGTCCCGGCCGTGGGGGACAGTGCACCCATGCCACACGCCCCCGCCGGGACCGGACCGCGCCGCCGAGCCGTACTGGCCGCGGCCCTCGCCCCGCTGGCCGCGGCCGGCTGCTCCGGGGAGGAACCCGCGCGGCAGCCGGCACCCGGCCCGCAGGCCGGGGCCGGGGACGCCCTGATCATGGTGATCCGGCACGCCGAGAAGCCGTACGCAGGGGACACCGGCTCGGACGAGGAGGGCGAGGACGACCCCGGCTCGCTCGCCGGCCGCGGCTGGCGCCGGGCCGAGGAGCTCCCCCGGCTCTTCCCGCCGGCCCGCGGCTCCTCCCTGCCCCGCCCCGCCGCGGTCTTCGCGGCCGGCGGCAAGGGCGCGCCGCCCGCCCGGTGCCGGCAGACCGTCGCAGCCCTGGCCACCGCCCTGCGCACTCCCGTACGCGGCGAGTTCGCCGTCGGCGCCGAGCCCGCCCTCGCCCAGGCCGTGCTGCGCGCCCCCATGCCCGTACTCGTCTGCTGGGAGCACAGCGGCATCCCCGGCCTGGTCCGCGCCCTCGGCGCCCACGAGGTGCTCGGAGTCCCCGCCACCTGGCCCGACCGCCACGACCTCGTCTGGATGTTCACCCGCCGCCAGGGGCAGTGGAGCTTCCGCGAACTCCCGCAGCACCTGCTGTCGGGCGACGCCTGACCGGGCCGGCTACCCCCGCAGGGCCCGCGCCAGGTACGGCGCCGTACGGCCCACGCCCGCCTCGGCCACCTCCGCCGGGGTGCCCGAGGCGACGACCCGGCCGCCCTCGGCGCCCCCGCCCGGGCCCAGGTCGATGACCCAGTCCGCGCCCGCCACCGCCGCCATGTCGTGCTCCACGACCACCACCGAGTGCCCCGCGTCCACCAGGCCGTGCAACTGCCGCAGCAGCACCCGCACATCGGCCGGATGCAGGCCGGTCGTCGGCTCGTCGAGCAGGTACAGCGTGTGGTCCCGGCGCAGCCTCTGCAGCTCCGTGGCCAGCTTGATGCGCTGCGCCTCGCCGCCCGACAGCTCGGTGGCCGGCTGCCCCAGCCGCAGATAGCCCAGCCCGATGTCCTCCAGCGCCCGCAGGCTGCGCGCCGCCGCCGGAACCCCGGCGAAGAAGCCGGCCGCCGCCTCCACCGTCAGCCCCAGCACCTCCGCGATGTTCAGCCCCCCGTACCGGACCTCCAGGGTCTCGGTGTTGTACCGCGCGCCCCCGCACTCCGGGCACGGGGCGTACGTGCTCGGCAGGAACAGCAGCTCCACCGAGACGAAGCCCTCGCCCTGGCAGGTCTCGCACCGGCCGCCCGGCACGTTGAAGGAGAACCGGCCCGCCTTCCATCCGCGCGCCCTGGCCTCCGGCGCCGCCGTGAACAGCTTGCGCACCACGTCGAACAGCCCGGTGTAGGTGGCCAGGTTGGACCGGGGGGTGCGGCCGATCGGCTTCTGGTCCACCTCCACCAGCCGCCGTACCGGGAACTCCGGTTCCGTCAGCCGTTCGGAGACCTCCCGGGCCAGCGCCTGGCCCACCAGCGTGGACTTCCCCGACCCCGACACCCCGGTCACGGCGGTGAACACGCCGAGCGGGAAGGGCACGTGCACGTCCCGCAGGTTGTGCCGGTCGACCCCGCTCAGCCGCACCGACCCGGTGGCCGTGCGCACCGGGCGCCGGGCCGCGGCCGGCTCCGGCGCCGCGAACAGGTGCCGGGCCGTCGCCGACCCCTCCACACCGGCCAGCTCCTGCGGCGGCCCGCTGTAGAGCACCTGCCCGCCGTGCTCTCCTGCCAGCGGTCCCACGTCCACCAGCCAGTCGGCGTGCCGGACCACCGACAGATCGTGTTCCACGACGAACACCGTGTTCCCGGACTCCTTCAGCCGGTCCAGCACGCCGAGCAGCGCCTCGGTGTCGGCCGGGTGCAGCCCGGCCGACGGTTCGTCCAGTACGTACACCACCCCGAACAGCCCCGACCGCAGCTGCGTGGCGAGCCGCAGCCGCTGGAGCTCGCCCGCGGACAGGCTCGGCGCGGAGCGGTCCAGGCTCAGGTAGCCGAGCCCGAGCTCCACCACGGGCCCGATCCGCGAGCGCAGGTCCTGCGCGAGCACCCGCGCGGCCTCGTCGGCCGGCGGCGCGGCGGCGAGCACGTCGTCCAGCGCGGTCAGCGCCATGGCCGCCAGTTCGGCGATCCCGCGGCCCGCGAAGGTCACCGCCAGGGCCTCGGGCCGCAGCCGGCGCCCCCCGCACACCGGGCAGGGGGAGTCGGCGAGGAAGCTCTCGGCGCGGGCCCGCAGCGTGGTGCTCTTGCTGTCGGAGAAGGTCCGCATCACATAGCGGTGGGCGCTCATGTACGTGCCCTGGTAGGGCCGTTGGATCCGGTCCGCGTCGCGCACCGGATGCACGGTGACCACCGGCTGCTCCTCGGTGAACAGGATCCACTCGCGGTCCTTCGCCGGGAGCTCCCGCCACGGCCGGTCGACGTCGTGGCCCAGGGCCTCCAGGATGTCCCGCAGGTTCTTGCCCTGCCAGGCGCCGGGCCAGGCGGCGATGGCGCCCTGGCGGATCGACAGCCCCGGGTCGGGAACCAGGAGTTCCTCGCTGGTGCGGTGGATCCGGCCCAGGCCGTGGCAGGAAGGGCAGGCCCCGGCCGCGGTGTTGGGGGAGAAGGCGTCGGAGTCGAGCCGCGCGGCACCCGGCGGGTAGGTGCCGGCCCGGGAGTACAGCATCCGCAGCGAGTTGGACAGCAGGGTCACCGTCCCGACCGAGGACCGCGATCCCGGCGAGGACCGGCGCTGCTCCAGGGAGACGGCGGGCGGCAGCCCGGTGATGGAGTCCACCTTCGGCGCGCCGATCTGGTGGATGAGCCGGCGGGCGTACGGGGCCACGGACTCGAAGTAGCGCCGCTGGGCCTCGGCGTAGATCGTGCCGAAGGCGAGCGAGCTCTTACCGGATCCGGAGACGCCGGTGAACACGGTCAGCGCGTCGCGCGGGATGTCCACGTCGACCCCGCGCAGGTTGTGCTCCCGGGCACCCCGGACGCGTACGCGGGAGTCAGGCGCGGGCAGAGGATCGCTGGACTGGTGCATTCGCCCTACTTTAGAGTCCCGCGATCCGGGCCAGCCTGCGGTGCGAGTCGAGCAGCGCGGTGCGGTCGTAGGTGGACGTGGTGACCAGCAGCTCGTCCGCGCCGGTCAGCGCGGACACCTCGGCCAGCTCCGCCGCGACCTGCTCCTCCGTGCCGTACACGTGCCCGGCCAGCGCGCCCTCGTACAGCTCCCGCTCCTTCGCGGTCATGGCCAGGGCCTCGACCTCCCCGGCCGGTCGCAGCGGCGGGAAGCTGCCCCGGGTGCGGGAGTACGCGGCGGACCAGGCCTCGGGCATCAGGATCCGCCGGGCCTCCTCGGCCGTGGCGGCCACCGCCACGGTCCCGGAGACCACCACGTACGGCTCCGTGCCCCGGGCCGAGGCCCGGAACTCCTCGCGGTAGGTCTCGATGACCTCCCTGACCCGGCCGCGCGTGCGCAGGTCGCCCACCACCAGCGGCAGGCCGGCCCGGGCGGCGATCCCCGCGCCCTCGCCGGTGGCCAGTACGTACGCCGGTATCCGCAGGCCTTCGGCGGGGCGGGCGTGCACCTGCGGATGGGCCTGCTGGCTGCCGTCGAGCCAGCCCAGCAGCTCGGCCAGCTGCTCCTCGAACCGGTCGGCGTCCCCGGTGTCGCGTCCCAGTGCCCGGCGGATGCCGTTGGTGAAGCCGACCGAGCGGCCGAGCCCCATGTCGATGCGGCCGGGGAACAGCGCCTCCAGGACCCCGAACTGCTCCGCGATCACCAGCGGCTGGTGGTTGGGCAGCATGACCCCGCCCGTGCCGACCCGGATCCGCCGGGTGGCCGCCGCCACGGCCGCGGCCAGCACGGTCGGGGCGGAGCCGGCGACCCCGGGCACGCTGTGGTGCTCCGAGACCCAGAAGCGGTGGTAGCCGAGCTCCTCGGCGGTCCGGGCCAGGTCGACGGTGTCCCGAAGGGCTTCGGGGGCCGGGTGGCCCTCGCGGGTCCGGGACCGGTCGAGGAGGGAGAGTTTTCGGATCACACAGGGTCTCAACACCGGGAGCCCGCGGGCATTCCTTAGGGTTGCGGGATGAGCGAGAGCACCCGCAGGCCGCTGGCCGTCTTCGACATCGACAACACCCTGGCGGACACCGGCCACCGCCAGCACTTCCTGGAGCGCCGCCCCCGGGACTGGGGCGGCTTCTTCGGCGCGGCGCCGGCCGATCCGCCGCTGGAGCGCGGGGTGGCCCTGGCGGTGGAGAGCGCGGCCGACTGCGAGGTGGTGTACCTGACCGGGCGCCCGGAGCGCTGCCGGGCGGACACGGAGGACTGGCTCGCCCGGCACGGCCTGCCCGAGGGGCGGGTGTGGATGCGCGGGAACCAGGACCGGCGCCCGGCCCGGACGACCAAGCTGGAGGTGCTGAAGCGGATCGCCCGGGGCCGGGAGGTGCGCATGCTCGTGGACGACGACGAACTCGTCTGCCAGGCCGCCCGCGGCGCCGGCTTCCGGGTGGTCCTCGCCGACTGGGCGGCACAGGCACCGGAGCTCAAGGCCGCCCAGGAGGGTGAAGGGCGGACCTGAGCGGGGCCTGCGGCCGGGGGCTCACTCCTCGCCGTCGAGGCGGAAGCCGACCTTGAGCCCGACCTGGTAGTGGGCGATGGCTCCGTTCTCGATGTGCCCGCGCACCTGGACGACTTCGAACCAGTCGAGATTGCGCACGGTCTGGCCCGCACGGGCGATCCCGTTGCGGATGGCCTGATCGATGCCCTCGTGGGAGGTGCCGACGATTTCGGTCACCCGGTAGGTGTGGTTGGACATGGGGTCTCCCGATGCTGGGTGGCTTTTGCCTCGTTCTACGGTGCCCCAGTAAGTCCGGCTCCGCGAACTTTGTGTGAACAGTCCCGAGCGAAAGGCTCTTGACCGGCCCATTGGTCTATGCCAATTTCAAGCCATCCGAGATCCGTCCCCAGAAGGTGACCTTTCGTGAAGATGCGCTTCTTTGCCGTGTGCACCGCCCTTGCCGCCGCGACCGCCCTGACGGGCTGCGGCCAGTCGGGTGACCCGGCCGGAGGCACGCAGAAGGTGACGCTCTGGCTGATGAAGGGCAGCGCCTCGGAGGACTTCATCGGCAAGTTCACCGCCTCCTTCGAGCAGGAGCACCCCGGGGTGGACCTGGACGTCAGGATCCAGGAGTGGACGGGCATCGGCGAGAAGGTCAACGCCGTGCTGGAGGGCAGGAGCAAGGAGGGCGCCGACGTCATCGAGGTCGGCAACACCCAGGTCGCCCAGTACGTCGAGACCGGCGGCGTCGAAGAGCTCACCCTCGAGGGACTGCGCGCCTGGGGCAGCAAGGACTGGCTCAAGGGCCTCTCCGACCCGGGCAGCGTCAACGGCGCCCAGTACGGCGTCCCCTGGTACGCCGCGAACCGGGTGGTGATCTACAACAAGGAGCTCTTCGCGAACGCCGGGATCAAGAGCGCCCCCAAGAACCGCGCGGAGTGGGTCCAGGCCACCCAGAAGCTCGACAAGCCGGAGCAGCAGGGCATCTACCTGGCGGGCCAGAACTGGTACGTCCTCGCCGGCTTCATCTGGGACGAGGGCGGGGAACTCGCCGTCGAGTCCAGCGGCCAGTGGGTCGGCAGCCTCGACGACGAGAAGGCGCTGGCCGGCATGGAGTTCTACAAGCAGCTCCAGGCGCTCGGCGACGGCCCCAAGGACGCGGACGAGGAGACGCCCCCGCAATCGGAGGTCTTCGCCCGCGGCCGGGTCGCCCAGATCATCGCCACCCCCGGCCAGGCCGCCGAGATCGAGGCCGCCAACCCCGCGCTCAAGGGCAAGCTCGGCTTCTTCCCCATCCCCGGCAAGACCTCCGACAAGGCGGGCGCCGTGTTCACCGGCGGCTCGGACCTGATCATCCCGCAGCGCACGAGGCACCGGAAGGACGCGGTCGACGTGATCACGGCCCTGGTCAGCGAGAGGTGGCAGACCGAGCTCGCCCGCACCATGAGCTACGTGCCCAACAAGACCACCCTGGCGCACCTGGTCGAGGGCAACGAGGGCGCCGCCACCATGGCCGTCGGCGCGGCCCAGGGCCGGGCCACCCCCAAGTCCGCCCGCTGGGCCGAGGTCGAGGCGAAGAACCCGATCAAGCCCTTCATGACGGCCGTCCTGACCGGGCAGGACCCGAAGCAGGCCGCCCGGACCGCCTCCGCGACCATCAGCACGGTGCTCAGCTCCGACCGCTGACCGCTGACCGCTGACCGCTGACCGCTGACCGCTGACCGCGAGGCCGCCGGCCCCAGTGCGCCCACGGCTCCGCCACCCGCCCGCCCCCGCCCCCACCACCTGCCCGACCACCGAGTTCAGCGTCCGCACATCCGCGTGCCGCTGAGCGGTCATGTCGAATCCAGCCGGTCACGGAAGAAGTAGAGGAGCCAGGCCGCACACCTGCCGGCCCGGCCCTCCGCGCCCGGATCAGGAGCCGCCATGACCATCGCACCCCTGTCCCCGTCCCCCCTTCCCCCCACCGCGGCCGGCACCGCCACGGGCCGCGCCGCCGGCAGCGCCCCCGTCCCCGCCCAGGGCCCCCGCTACGCCGTACGCCTCGCCCGCGACGAGAACGAGGTGCGCGCCGCCCAGCGGCTGCGCCACCAGGTCTTCGCCGGCGAGCTCGGCGCCCGCCTGGACGGGCCCGAGCCCGGCCTCGACATCGACTCCTTCGACGCCTACTGCGACCACCTCCTGGTCCTCGAAGAGGAGACCGAGGAGGTCGTCGGCACCTACCGGCTGCTTCCCCCCGAGCGTGCCGCCATTGCCGGACGCCTCTACTCCGAAGGCGAGTTCGACCTCTCCGCCCTCGCACCCATCCGCCCGGACCTGGTGGAGGTCGGCCGCTCCTGCGTCCACCCCGACCACCGCAACGGCGCCGTCATCGCCCTGATCTGGGCCGGCCTCGCCCGCTACATGGACCGCTCCGGGCACAACTGGCTCGCCGGCTGCTGCTCGATACCGCTCGCCGACGGCGGGGTGCTGGCCGCCGCCACCCGCGAGGCGGCCCTGGCCCGCGCCTTCGCCCCCCAGGAGTACCGGGTCACCCCGCACCTCCCCTGGAACCCCGAGGGCATCACCTACCCCGCCCGCATGGAACTGCCCCCGCTGCTGCGCGGCTACCTGCGGCTGGGCGCCTGGGTGTGCGGCGAGCCCGCCCTCGACGCCGAGTTCGGCTGCGCCGACCTGTACGTACTGCTGTCCCTGCGCCGCACGAACCCGCGCTACCTCAAGCACTTCCTCTCGCTCGTCCCGGGCGCATGAGCGGCTGGCTGCCCACCTCGCCCTGCACCCCCGAGGCCTGCGCCGGCCACGGGGGCCGCACGGCGGGCGTCCCGCGCGCGGTGCTCCGGCTCACCGCCGCCGTCCTCCTGATCCTCGCCGGGATCCTCGGCGCCCCGCCGGTACGGCTCCTGCCGGCCCGGCCCCGGCACGCGGTGGTGCGGGCCTGGTCGGCCGCGCTGGTCAGGGCGTTCGGCATCCGGATCACCGTGCACGGAACCCCCGGCCCGGGCGGCGGCCGCCTGATCGTCGCCAACCACATCTCCTGGCTGGACATCCCGCTCGTGGCCGCCGTCCTGCCCTGCCGGATGCTCGCCAAGAGCGACATCCGCGCCTGGCCGGTCCTCGGCCGCCTCGCCGGACGGGCCGGAACCCTGTTCATCGAACGCGAGCGGATCCGCGCCCTGCCCGCCACCGTCGAGTCCCTCACCCGCGCCCTGCTCGACGGCGACCGGGTCACCGTCTTCCCCGAAGGCTCCACCTGGTGCGGGCGCGCCCAGGGCGCCTTCCGCCGGGCGGCCTTCCAGTCGGCTCTGGACGCACGGGTCCCCGTACAGCCCGTCCGGCTCGCCTACCTGCGGTGCGACGGGGAACCGGCCGGGGAGCCCGCCTTCGTCGGGGACGACCCGCTGACCGCCTCGCTCTGGCGGATCGCGCGGGCCCGCGGGGTGCGGGCCGAGGTCACCCTGCTGCCGCGGATCCCGCCGGGCCGGCACGCGGACCGGCGGGACCTCGCGGCCGCGGCTCAGCGGGCGATCACCTCCGACTCAGCCCTCCCCGGCATCCCGGCTCAGCGCTCCGGGCCGTCGGCGACCGACAGGGACAGGGCGAACCGGCCCGCCGCGTCCGTCCACCACTGGACCAGCTCCAGCCCAGCCGAAGCCAGTTCCTTGCGCACGCCCTCCTGACGGAACTTCGCGGACACCTCCGTCAGGATCTCCTCACCCGCGGCGAACGGCACCACCAGGTCCAGCGCGCGGATCTTCACCAGCAGATCCGACCCGGCCCGCAGCCGCATCTCGATCCACTCCTGCTCCCGGTTCCACACCGCGACGTGCGTGAAGTCGGCGGTGTGGAAGTCCGCCCCCAACTCCCTGTCGATCACGGCCAGTACGTTCTTGTTGAACTCGGCCGTCACCCCCTGGGCGTCGTCGTACGCCGCCACCAGCACGGCCTCGTCCTTGACCAGGTCCGTGCCGATCAGCAGCGTGTCCCCGGGCGAGAGCATCGCCCGGACCGACGCCAGGAACACCGCCCGCTCCGGCGGCAGCAGGTTCCCGATCGTGCCGCCCAGGAACACCACCAGCCGCGGCCCCGGGGACCGCGGCAGCCGCAGGGCGCGGGTGAAGTCGGCCAGCAGGGCGTGCACCCGCAGCCCCGGATGCTCCTCCAGGAGCGTCCGCGCGGCTCCGGCCAGGGCGCTCTCGCTCACGTCCACCGGGATGTAGGTGTCCAGCGCGGGCATCGCCTCGATCAGGTGCCGGGTCTTCTCCGAGGAGCCGGAGCCCAGCTCCACCAAGGTCCGCGCCCCGCTCGCCGAGGCGATCTCCTGGGCCCGCTCCAACAGGATCTCCCGCTCCGCCCGGGTGGGGTAGTACTCGGGCAACCGGGTGATCTGCTCGAAGAGTTCACTGCCCCGCGCGTCGTAGAACCACTTCGGCGGCAGCACCTTGGGTGTCTGCGTCAGCCCGTGCAGCACGTCCGCACGCAGCGCCGTCTCCGCGGTGTGCTCGTCGAGGGTCCGGGTCATCTGGAAGTCACTCACGCTCGCTCCTTCTCCCCCAGCGGGGTCTCCTTGAGGGGGGTCAGCTCGACCCGGGTACGGGTGGCGGTCAGCAGGGTCCGGTCGGGCACCTCGCACCAGCGCGGGTCCTGGTCGTACGGCTCGGACGCCACCACCATGCGCTCCGCCTCCGGATCCGCCAGGTACCACAGCGAATCGCCCCAGGCCGTCGCGGCGATGGCCGCACCGTCCGTCAGCAGCAGGTTCAGCCGCGAGCCCGGAGCGGCCGAGGCCACCTCCACGACCGTCTCGGCCAGCGCCGCGCCCAGCTCCGCCCCGGCCCGCAGCCGGTTCAGGACCAGCGCCCAGACCAGCGCCGAATCGGTGCGCGAGGCCAGCTGGAGCAGCTCCGCCGGCGGCAGGCCGAGCGCCAGCGGGGCCGCCGCCTGCGGCCAGTCCCGTATCGCCCCGTTGTGGCTGAACAGCCAGGGCCCGTCCGCGAACGGGGCCGCCGCGGCCTCCCCGTCGGCCCCCGGCCGGGTGGCATCGCGCACGGCGGCCAGCGCGGCCTCGCTGCGCACCACGCGGGCGAGGTCGGTGAAGGTCAGGTCGGACCAGATCGGCCCGGCCCGGCGGTAGCGCGCGGGGACCGGGTCGTCCTGCGCGTACCAGCCGACGCCGAAGCCGTCGGCGTTGACGGTGCCGCTGCGCTGACGGCGCGGCTCCCAGGACTGGTGCACCAGCGAGTGCTCGGGTTCGCTCAGCAGCCGGCCGAGCGCCACCATCGGTCCCAGATAGGCGAGATGACGGCACATCAGGCATCCCTCGCGGTGCGGAAGCCCGAGAAGATCTGCCGGCGCACCGGAAGGTCCCAGTTGCGGAAGGTGCCCCGGCAGGCCACCGGGTCCACGGCGAAGGAGCCGCCGCGCAGCACCTTGTGCTCGGGGCCGAAGAAGACCTCCGAGTACTCGCGGTACGGGAAGGCCCGGAACCCCGGGTACGGCAGGAAGTCGGACGCCGTCCACTCCCACACGTCGCCGATCAGCTGGCGCACCCCGAGCGGCGAGGCCCCGGCCGGATAGCTGCCGACGCGGGCCGGGCGCAGGTGGCGCTGGCCGAGGTTGGCGTGGAGCGGGCCCGGATCCGCGTCCCCCCACGGGTAGCGGCGGGAGCGGCCGGTGGCGGGGTCGTGCCGGGCGGCCTTCTCCCACTCGGTCTCGGTGGGCAGCCGGCGCCCGGCCCAGCGGGCGTAGGCGTCCGCCTCGTACCAGCTGACGTGCAGGACCGGCTCCTCGTCGGGAACGGGCTCGGTCACCCCGAACCGGCGGCGCAGCCACTGGCCCGCCTCGCGGCGCCAGAACAGCGGGGCCTTGATGCCGTGTTCGCGGATCTGCTCCCAGCCGGCCGCGGCCCACCAGCGGGGCTCGCGGTAGCCGCCGTCCGCGATGAACGCCTGGTACGCCGCATTGGTCACCGGCACCGTGTCGATCCAGAACGGCTCCGTGTCCCGGGTGTGCGCGGGCCGCTCGTTGTCCAGCGACCACGGCTCGGCGGAGGTCCCCATGGTGAACGGACCGCCCGGGACCAGGACTTCGGCCGCCGGGGGCGCCTCGTACGGGGGATCGGGCTCCGGGGCCGTCAGCACGGCCTCGCCCCGCCGGAGCTGGTGGGTGATCAGCATCGTCTCGTCGTGCTGCTGCTCGTGCTGGGCGATCATCCCGAAGGCGAATCCGTCGTCGAGGAGCGCGCTGCCCTCCAGCGGGGTGCTCTCCAGCAGGTCGAAGACCCGGCCGCGCACCTCGGCCGCGTACCGGCGGGCTTCGGCGGGCCCCAGCAGGGGCAGCTGCGGCCGCTCCGAGCGGGGGTGCTGGAACGCGTCGTAGAGCGGGTTGATCTCGGGGTGCAGCGACTCGCGTCCGGCGACGCGGCCGAGCAGCCACAGCTCCTCCTGGTTCCCGATGTGCGCCAGGTCCCAGACCAGGGGGGACATCAGGGGGGAGTGCTGGGCGGTCAGGTCCCGGTCGGTCACCGGGTCGGTGAGCGCGGCCGTCCGGGCCCGCGCGGCGGTCAGCGCGGCGGCCGCCCGCTCCCGCAGGCCGGGCTGGGATCCGGTGGTCATCGGCGGGCCTCCTTTCCGGCGGCGGACAGCGGCCGGGGCGGGTCGTCGGCCGGGCAGCGGCCGCGCAGCACGAAACGCTCGGTGAAGGCGCCGACCGTCTCCCGGACGTGGTCGCTCGCCCCGAGCCGGGGCAGCGCCTCGGCGGCGGCCCGGAAGCAGGTCTTGGCGGCGGCCCGCAGCTCCGGGTCGGTCAGACCGTGCCGGGCGGCGGCCCGCCACAGCGGATTGCGGGGCGCGGGTGCGGAGCCGTACGCGTCCGCGAGCGCCTTGGTCACCCGGTAGGCGGTCTCAGCGGCCTCCGGGTCGTCGAACAGCGCGTGCACGACGGCCACCGGCACCAGCCAGCCGTCGTCGCCGGGCTGTGCGTCGATCATGCGCAGCTCCAGGTGGCCGCGCGGCCGTACCGGCGGGAAGAGCGTGGTCAGGTGGTACTCCAGGTCCTCCGCGGTGGGGGGCCGCAGCCCCGGGTACACCGGGTCGCCGCCCGTGCGCAGCCAGTCGCGGAAGGTCAGGCCCCGCGGGATCAACCAGGGCTCGCCGTCGTACGACCGGACGCACATCACCTCGGTGTCCAGCGCCTGACGGGTCCAGCCGGCGCGCGGCGGGCCGTCCAGCGGCGGGGCGAGCGAGCGCCGGCTGTCGATGTCGGCCCAGTTGCCCTGCCGGGCACAGCGCCAGTCGGCGTACGGGCCCTCGTAGGCGGGGGAGTTGGCGAAGGCGGCCACCAGGACCGCGCCGAGCAGGTGCGCGAGCCGCCAGCGCCGGCTGTGGCCGAGCACGCCGGGCTCCTCGTATCCGGCGTCGACGCAGACCTGTACGGAGGCGGAGGCGCGCATCATGGCGCGGCCGGCCGGGCCGGTGCGGTCGAAGAAGGTCTCCATCGCGTCGTAGCGCGGGCTGGCCAGCAGCCGGCGGTGGGGGACGCGCGGGTCCTGGCCGTGGCCCTCCAGGACCAGGCCCTGGGCGCGCAGGGCGGCCCGTACGGCGGTGAGGTCGGACTGGAGGCCGTCCACGCAGCCGCTCAGGGAGGTCGCGGGGGCGGAGCTGAGCTCCAGCTGGCCGCCCGGCTCGACGGTCACGCCGGAGTTCAGGGGCAGGGCGTGTGCGGCGCTGTGCGCGGCCCGCAGCCGCTCGGGCGTCAGCGGCCGGCCGGGCCGCTCGGCGTCCAGGACCAGCCATTCGAGCTCGGCACCGAGGAAGCGGGGCGGACCGGTTTTGAAACAGATGCCGTGGACGAGGTCCTCGGCCTGCCCCTCGGTCAGGGGCGCGGGTGGGGGAGCGGGTGAGACCTGGGGCATGACCGGTCCTCTTCTCCTGTCGTCGGTCGTGACATCGGTCGTGACATCACCCGTGCCTACCCGTCTGTCGGGTGCAAAATCCTTTTACCTTTGGCGCTTTCGGTGCGCAGGATGCTCGGTGTGAGCAGCAGATTGCGTGAGATCGCGCGGGAGAACGCCGAGATCGTGGCGGCCGGTGGTTACCGGACGCGGTCGGGACGGCGGGTCGAGCTGGCCGCCGCCCTGGCGGAAGCCAAGGCAGGAACCAGGATATATGGACCAAACCACACGATTCCAGGCGAAGGGATCGCCGGTGGCGGGGCCGGGACGGCCGTCGAGGTCACCGGGGAGAGCAGTACGGCGGCGGCCCGCAGGCTCGTGGCGCAGGCCGCTGCGGTGGCGGTGCTGAACTTCGCTTCGGCCCGGAATCCCGGGGGCGGCTACGTCCGCGGGGCCAAGGCGCAGGAGGAGGCCCTGTGCCGTGCCTCGGCCCTGTACGAGACCCTGCTGGAGGCTCCGGAGTACTACGAGGCGCACCGCGCGGAGCGCAGCACCTTCTACACCGACCGGGTGATTCACTCGCCCGGGGTCCCCGTCTTCCGCGACGACCGGGGCGGTCTGCTGGAGGAGCCCTTCCGCGTCGGCTTCCTCACCTCCCCGGCCCCGAACGCGGGCACGATCCGCCGCCAGGAGCCGGAGCGGGCCGGCGAGATCCCGGGGGCGCTGGCGCGGCGGGCCGGGCTCGTCCTGGAGGTGGCCGCGCTGCACGGATACCGGGGGCTGGTGCTCGGAGCATGGGGGTGCGGGGTGTTCCAGAACGACCCGGCGGTGGTGGCCGAGGCCTTCCGCGCGCTGCTGGCCGGACGTTTCGCCGGGGTGTTCGACCGAGTGGTGTTCGGGATCCTGGACCGCAAGCCGGAGCCCCGGGAGGCGTTCGAGCGGGCCTTCGGCCGGGCGCCGGGCCAGGACGGCGGTGTGTCGTCCCGGCACTGAGCCAACGCCGCCCGAAACCCCCGTCCTCGGGCGGCGTCAGCTCAGTGCCGGGACCGCGAGAGGCCCCTGGTCGTCGGCGGGGGCTCTGGTTTCCCGTCCCCTCGCCGGCCCTCCGGCGTCGCCCACTCTGCCAAGCTCCGGAGCACCGCGCATTGGCCTGGCGTACACAGCGTCTTGACGGAGAGTCGCCCCGCCGCCCGCTCCGGGGTCCCGGCTTTGTTGCGCGGGTCGCCACGGCCGGTGTAAACCCGTGATCATGCTGCCCGAGAGAGCGTTCCGCAGCGCGGAACTAGGTTCTGTCCGGCGGATCATTCGCGGAGCCAGAGTCTGATGGCTGCTGTGGTGATGGTGCCGTGGAAAACGTAGGCGCGTTTGTCGTAGCGG
>NZ_JBEZLV010000058.1:0-27789 GCF_040652335.1 Streptomyces sp. NPDC048270 | reverse complement strand
GGCGCCCGCCCGCAGAGCACTCGAACGCGACGAGCAGGCCGTCGAGCTGTGGAAGCGGGAGGTGTGGCCGAAGGTGAAAGCCTCGCGGCGGCGTGGGGGGGCTGGATCGTCTTCGAGGACGAGGCCGGATTCTCCATGACGCCGCCCCGCGCCCGCACCCGGGGCCGGCGCGGACAGAGACCCCCGTCATCCGCGTCCGCGGCCGCTCCGCCGGACCTCGGTCGCCGCCCTGTGCTGCTACAAACCCGGCGAGAAGAGCCGTCTCATCCACCGGCCCCTCACCCACCTCCTCCTCAAGGGCGCCCGCAAAAGCTCCTCCTGGAAGGACTATCACGACCTGCTGGCGAGGGCCCGAATCCAGCTCGGAGGACCGATCGTGATCGTCTGGGACAACCTCAACACCCATTTGACCGCCCGGCTGAAACGGTATGAAGCCGAGCACGACTGGCTCACCACCGTCCTGCTACCCGTCATATGCGCCCAACCTGAACCCTCTCGAGGCCGTCTGGTCACTCGTACGCAGAGCCATGGCCAACACCGCCTTCAACACCCCCGACGACCTCGACCACATACTCCGCCGCGAATTACGCCGGATCCAGCTCCAGCCCCGCCTGATCGACGGCAGCCTCACCACCACCAACCTGACCATCGACCCACCGACCCCACCCTGAAAACCTCAGTAATCGCCCACCTCCGCCGCCGCGCCGACAACCGGACGATGCCCCCGTTCCGAAGCCATGATCCACCGCTCGATGATCAACCTCATGACCCGCAGACTCACCGCCGAATCCACCCCGACCTGGCATAGTCTATGAATCACACTTAACCCGGTAATTCGGGATGAAACAACGGGCTGAAGTGCCCTCTGACATCACAAGATCAGCGACTGCTCGAATTCTAATCGAGCTTGCGCCAGCGCGACTTCACCTCGCACCGCCGGTCATTGATGAGCCGGGAGAGCTGCTCGACCAGCTCTTGCAGGACGTCGAGCATGGCATGATTCGGAACCAACAGAGCCCCCGGCCGATGGCGTTTTGAGAATCACCACAACCAACGACGAGGAACTCCGCCGTGCCACCACACTCCAACGGCAGGATGAAAGACGCTCAATGACGCGAACGCGCCCGAATCCGAAGGCTTCGGGTTACCCACCCTTGTTCGAGAGCTCATTTAATGTGATAGCGCAACCCGAAGCTCATCAAGAACCCAAAAGGGTGACACTTTGGAATGATCCAGCACCATCGGAAATTAGAAATGCAGGAGAATTGAGCGCCACGCTTGGATTTTCGAATGCCGCAGAGACTGGGTAGGCGACTCCACTAGTGACGTCACGTGCAAATTCGGCATGCGAGTCGGGGTGGAACTCGTAAATCATGTTTGGATGATAATCCAGCGTACACTCCCATGCCTTCCTTCCAGTTTGCACTGCACCGTAGGCGAACATGGTCCTCCCCGTTCGCGGGTCGCGCAATTCGAATTCCGAGCTGGAGTTCAGTTCCCCTAGTTCGACCAGCTTGATCCCATCCCAGGATGGATCGCTACGGTCCTGCACTAGAACCACATTGGGCTGGGGGGTGTAGGCGAGAATGGCGCATTTTCCCAGAGAGAAGGGGGCCCAGCCATTTTCCAGAGAGACGGCGTATTCAATTCCATCGAGATCCACTCGGTAGCAATGGGGAGACCAAATGGGGGCTTCGGAAGTGTCCCCGGAGCCATAATAGTAGGACGAGGATCCGAATTCAATTCGCAGGACTCGCGCGTCGGCGGAAAGGTGTGCGCTTCGGAGCGTACGCAGCCACTGCCCGTAAGCTTCCCCGTGCGATAGCAGCGGTGATGCTGGATTTTTAGGCAATACTACGGTGAGCCCTAGGCCTCCAAGATCGACAGTGAAACAACCCGGCGTCCCAATTGCGAGTTCCTCGCCACTCTTTCGTAGGCGCTTGGCATCATCGGCCTGAAGTGGATAAGCATCCCCGTCAAATTCAATCCAGGAAGGATGGGGAGGCTTGCCTTTTTGGTATTTACCTTGGGGGAGGGATTCCGTCCACAGTGACCGTTCAGTGAAGACAGGGACGTCTAGTAGATGTTCACCTGAGCATACGTATAGAGTGCTGCCATGTGCGGCCATGACGAACGGATGGCTCGCCACTGCCCGCGCGTCATCCCGCCATCCCTTACTGTCTTCGGCTTTGATGAAATGCGCTCTTGGGACATGTCTCATCTCACCCCCACGACTCGTGAGCCATTGGTTCGGCTTGCCTTCAACTGACTTCAGGGTAAAGGGATCCTTGCGCGCCGCATCCAGGGCTTTATTTGTGTTCGCAACTAGCTCACGTTGGGCTCGTGAAGCAGCCTCCTTGATTTCCTTTTCCTGCTGCGCGGTGGGCGCGTGAACGCGACACCATTCATCACGTGCGGCTTTTTCTGCGAGATAAGAATCTTCCTCCAGTCGGTAAGATTCCATCTCCTCCTTGTATAGCAAGGGCAGGGCATTTTTGAATTCCCCGCACGTATCCCTCATCTGCAACTCGTTGTGCAGCCAGAGTTCTCGCGCAGACGCATGGTGTGCCGCTAGGTTGGAATCAATTGGCCCAACCTCGTATACATGTAGGGAGGCGCCGTGAAGTTCTCCACCCTCAGGAGACGCGTGAGTAGCCTCCAGGTTATTTATGGGTACTGTAATGTGGAAATTGATCGAGTCGCCCACGTATACGGCATAAGCGCCGCCTCCTGGCTTCTTTCGCCAGATGGCCCCGCGGACGCTTACCTGATTTGGGGGCCAGGTCGGAGTCTTGGGTCTAATTCGCACCGAGGGCTCGGCGATTATAGGAGTGGTCATTATTTCCTCCTAGAGGTTAACTTGAATCGGGTGTCGTCATCTGGTGCGGGTTATGTTGGACGGTCGGGCTATGTCGGGGATGGCCCTGGTGGACCCCGTTACCTAGGGTCGGCAGTCCCGCAAGACCTTCCAGTCCTTCAGCCGGGACAGAGCACGCTCGCCCTCGCTTGCGATGCGGGAAGCAGAGCGGTTCCCTTCTTGCCGCCTTCAGCGCTGGTGGGTGTTCCTTCCGCGGCAGGCGTGATCCACGCCCGCTCCTCAAAACCTGGCAGTCGTCAGGCCGCCAGGGCGAACACCGCCAGCCTGCGCCGCACATCCCCTTCACTCCACCCAGAAGCCGGGACCCACCAGGGATGTTCACCTATCGGGGACAAGATCAGCACAGGCACCAATGTCCCATCTGACCTCAGGAATCCTTTGAGTTCGTGAATGTCGGACCAGCCGCACCCGCGAAACCACCTGATCAGGCACACGACGCAGCCCCCGCCATCGCCCACCTCAGCCTGGTGGCGTTGTGCCCGGGGGAGGTCTTCCAGGGTGTCTTCGGCGTCAACGTCAAGGAAGCGAGCCTCCCTACGGGACGTCACACCAGCTTGGCCCACCGGCTCTTGCTATGAGCCTTTTCCAGCCTCATGTTGAGGCGTGGTGGAGGACGAGGACGGCCTTCACGATGTCGGTGATCTGGCTGGTGCTGCAGTGGAGCTTCCGCAGGGGGTTGCCAGCCCTTCAGCACGGCCATGGCCTGCTCGCCGACGCAGCGGATCTTGGCGTGACCGCTGTTGTTCCGTCGCTTCCAGCGTTTATGCCGGCGGCCCGGAAGGGAACTCGGATGTGCGGTCGGCGCCTTGATAGGCCTTGTCGGCCCAGCACTTCAGGCCCACGGCGCCGAGCATGTCGACGATGCCATGGCTTCCGGGCCGCGGTCAGGTCGTGAGTGGCTCCGGGCAGGGCCGGGGAAGCCCAGAGTAGTCGGCCGAACGGGTCGGTGAGGACCTGGACGTTCATGCCGTGCCGCTTGTGTATTCCCGAGGAGTAGGGGGTGTCGGCGGAATCCGGTCGATCGGCAACAGCGTGCCGTCCAGCGATCAGGATGAACGCGAGCGGGCGGCCTCTACGGTCCGAGGCGAGATGAATCTTGCTGGTCAGTCCGCCACGGGACCTGCCGAGCTGGGCTTCCTTCAGACGGAGCTTGCGTCGGCGTCGGACGCGTCGACGCTCGGCCTGTCCGTTCTAAGGCCGTGTCCTATGTGGTGAGGCGGTACGTCGTTTGTAGCAGCAGGGGGCTGCGGCGAGGCCGAGGAAGGCGAGGTAGTTGCGGGGGTGGCGTTCGTAGCGGTGGTTGAGTCTGCGGTAGCCGGTGAGCCAGGACATGGTCCGCTCGATCACCCACCGGCGTTGGCCGAGTCGTTCCGATGACTCGATGCCCTTGCGTGCGATACAGACCCCGATCCGTTCCCGCGTAACCATTTTCGCAGGTGGGGAACGTCGCACCCCGAGATCATCGGCGACGGACTTGATCGTCGCTCCCGGCCTTGAGCGGTACAACGCGACGGCGTCCGCCTTGAACTCGGCGGCATAGTGCTTCATCCCCACGGGGACTCCGTTCTCCTGGACCATCAAGATCCAAGTCTCTCCGGTGTCCAAAATCCGGGGTCAAGGCCCCAGGTGATCAGGCCCTTCGCGTCGGCCTCGGTCTGCAGTTGCTCGAAGATCCGCTGCCATGTGCCGTCATGCTGCCATCGCCGGAACAGGTCGTAGACCCGGTCCCACGGTCCGTAGCGTTCGGGCGCATCACGCTACGGGTGCCCGCGCGGGTCCTCCACCGTATGCCGTCTATCAACTCCGCCGCGTCCACACCTGCAGCCGGCCCGGCTTGATGCCCTGCGGCAGCAAGGACTCGAGCCGGGCCCACTGGCTGTTCGTCAGATCTCCACGTCCCACGAGACATGATCATGAACGAACAAGATCCACTTTCACGACAGGTCCCTAGTCGGCGGCGCGCCTCTCGCTCGCCGCGAAGGCGACTGGCACCACCGGCTGGGTCCGGTCCAGCGCCTGGATCTGCGTCTTCTCGTCGATCGAGAGGACCACCGCGCCGCCCGACGGGGCCAGATACAGGCCCATCACATCGGCTCTTTCGCCGCGAACGCGGGGTCTTTCGAAAGTTGAAGGTGCCGGAGCGGTGCGGCTTCAGGTTCTCCTCCCGCCAGATCCGCGCGATTTAGTGCCAGGACACGGTGATGTTCTCGATCCGCCTCAGGTACCTCGCCAACTCGTGCGTGGACCAGTGCGAAAGGCCGGTGCCGTCCGGCGGCGTCATACGCGTCAGCGCGATCACGCGGGCCCGCACCCGCGCCGGCACTTGTTCCCGGGCTCCGCCGGGCCGGACACGGAGACCTTTTCTACAAGGGGGTCCACACCAAGTGACCCTGTCACACAAGATCAATTAACGTCGGCGGAATCACGAGACACCGGGTACTGTCAGGGAGCAGACACGCTGCGGGGCACCGGCCAGGCGGTTATCCCGGTCACGGCGGTATTGTCGATGAGGAAGCTGGTTGACAGCGAGGAATCCTCCACACCGAGGAACTTGATGGTGACGGTCTTGCCCTTGAAGGCCGACAGATCGAACGTCCGCAGTGTGTAATCGCTGGGTGTGGTGTTGGAGTAGGTGGCCAGGGTGGTCGTTGTTGTGCCTGAGACGACCTGGGCCTTGAGGGTGTCGTACACCGTCGTGCCGGTCTCGGCGGTTGAGATCCGCAGGTAGAAGCTGAGCTTGGGCGCTACTGCGGTGGGCGGGATGCTCACTGACTGGGAGAGCGTGTCAGTGTGAGTGGTGCCGTAGCCGTTGAGGTAGGCGTAGTACGAGCCGGCGTATGGGGCACCGCCAGCGCTGTTGGTGATCACTCCGGCCGCAGTGGTCCAGGCGCTCGCGCCGGATTCAAATCCGGGGTTGACGAGCAGGTTGTCACTGGTCGGCGGAGGGGTCCCACCACAGGTCGTGGCTGTCGCGGCGACAGAGACACTGCTCCACGCCTTCTCCACGGCCGTGCACTGGGCGCTGGTCGCGCCGTACAGGTCGTTGGCGGCCTTGATGGTGGCGGTCCTGGCCTGGGCGTAGGTCGTACCGGAGGTCATGTACGTGGTGAGCGCGCGGTACCAGATCTTGCCTGCGGCGGCGTTGCCGATGCCTGTGACCGTGGATCCGTTGCAGGTCGGGCTGTTGCCCCAGGAGCTCTCGCCGGAACCGACGGCGAGCAGGTAGAAGAAGTGGTTGGCCGGGCCTGAGGAATAGTGTGGGTCCAGGTCCTTGGTGCCGGTGGTCCAGCAGTCCTGTGAGCCTCGGCCGTCCTTTGACGGCTTGTCCATGTAGCGCAGCGGTGTGCCATTGCCTCGAATGTCGATCTTCTCGCCTATGAGGTAATCGGGAGCGTCGGCCGCGTTGTTGGTGTTGAACTCGACCAGGGTGCCGAAGATGTCGCTGGTGGCCTCGTTCAGGCCTCCGGACTCACCGCGGTATATGAGATTGGCAGTGGCGGCGGTGACGCCGTGTGCCATCTCGTGCCCGGCAACGTCGAGTTGGGTGAACGGATTCGACCCGGGCTGGCCGTCGCCGTAGATCATGGCGAAGTCGTTGTCGGACCAGCCCGCGTTGGCGTAGTTCACCCCCCAGTGCACGAAGGAGCGGGCGCCGACACCATCGTTACGGATGCCGTTGCGGCCATGGACGTTCTTGAAGTAGTCCCACGTCTGCTGGATTCCGTAGTGCGCGTCGACGGCCGCAGTGGCACGGTTGGTGAGCATGCCGTCAGCCCAGGCGTTGTCCGTGTCGGTGAACGCCTTGCCCCACCCAGACGGGATTCCCTCGGTGTCGGGCACCGTGCGGTTCTGCGCGTCCCGCGTCTCTCCGTTGCCGCGGAGGGGGTCCTTGAGCTCGTACCCTCCCGAGATCGGGGTGGTGCTCACCCCCACGGTGCCGACCTGATAGCCGCGGCCGGTGCCCTCGGCGGTATGGAAGCCGTTCCAGTTGTGTACGATCTCGCCCGTGATCGCGTCCACCAGAACGTTCAACTCATTGGGGGACTGGTCGGGCGCGATGCCGTTGGTCTCAACATGCCAGACCAGGCGGGGCGTCGCCGAGAGAGCGTCCACGGCGAGCTTGACCGACGTACTTGCTAGCTTGCCTTTGAAGAGCTTCTTCGCGGTCGCCAGCGCGGTAGCGGAACCAACCTTCGGCTTGGTCGAAATCGACAGCGGAGCTGCGAGGGAGAGGGTTGTGTTGCGCAACTTTCCGTCGGGGGCGGAGTGCACAATCACATCGCCGCCGACGACCGGCAGACCTTGATACTGACGGTTGAGACGAACGTGACCCGATCCGTCTTTGTCGATCTGGACTGCGCCCGAGGTGAAGGTGTCCTGGGCGCTCGCGCGGACCGCGCGGGGGTGTCCGGCGATCGATTCCTTCGCATCGCGGAGAGCCTCGGTGGGGGTGACCTTCGAGGGAGCGGGCCCTGGGTCGCTCGCGGTGGCGCTGCCCGAGGCGGTGGCGACGGCGGGCTGTGCCATGGCGCCGGCCACGAGCAGACCACCGACGGCGAGCGCCAGAGATTGTGTGTAGCGTGGGAGTCTCATGGGCCGGAAGCGTGGCCGTCAATGGAACGGCAGGTCAACGGCCCCTCAACTCTGTTAATTAAGCAGAGTTGCGACCAGTGCATGACAGGTGAGTTCCGGCCTTCGTGAGGGTGCTGCACTCAAAACTGTTGTGGGCATGACTGAATCTCAGCCCCTCCGCAGTCACGGCGCTCCCCATGTCTGGATCTGCCGAACGACGCGATCTGGAGACACTCTTGGCCGAGCATGACAGAACTCCCAACCGCCGTCACAGATCCGATTTAGCTGCCGCCCTGCGCAACGGGCCCTTCGAGGCTGCTCTCGACGCGGCGATTCGCAGCAGCGGGCTCAGCCTGCAACGGCTACAACAGCATCTGCTGGCAAGAGGAGTGACGGTCAGCGTTACAACGCTCAGCTACTGGCGTCGCGGGCGCAGCCGGCCAGAGCGCCCTCACTCCCTCCAAGGGGTACGCCTACTTGAGGAGTTGCTCCGTCTTCCGGCGGACTCCTTGGTCTCCCTGCTCGGTCCGCAGCGGCCGCGTGGCCGTTGGGTCGGCCGACCGCCTGCGGTCCTGGAGACCGAACTGCTCTGGCAGGAGCACAAGAGCCTCCCCATGCTTCTGGGTGAGCTGGGCAACGCCGACGATGGCATGAGGAGGCTCGTCGCGCACGACCGCTATGAACTCGACGAGCACGGAGCGGAAGTCAGATGGACTTCCACCCTCATTCTCCAGGCAACCCGGGAGCGCGCCGACCGCTGTGTGGTCATCATCCGCGGTGAGAGCCCCAACCAGCCTCTCCCCGAACTCACCGAGCTACGCAACGCCCGTATCGGCCGGGTGCGCAGTGACCCATCCGTTCCGCTGATGGTCGCTGAGCTTCTCCTCGACCATGTGCTCTCCCCGGGCGAGACCGCGATCATCGAGTACACGTACACCCATCAGGGGACCGGTCGGCCGCCCACCGATGCATGCGGGCGCGGATTCCGCGTCGCCGCGCGGCTCTACACCCTCGAAATGCTCTTCCATCCGGCCCGCATACCGGTGCGCTGTGGTGCATATTCCAACTCGGTCCCGACTGGCCCGACACAGGGCGTGCTGACGGACAAACCATTGTGGATCAGCGCCTCGGGGCGTGCGCACGCCGTCTTCCAGGACCCGGTGGCCGGCTTTCACGCGATGCGCTGGGAGTGGGAGTGAACGGATCTCGCTCTGCTGCGGGCGGTGGAGGAGGCTCTCCCCCAGCACCCCGAGATCACCGGGAGCTTCCCCGGGCTCGGAACTCAGATCGGCGCCCGGCTCCTCGCTGAGATCGGGACGACCACAGCCGTTTCCCCACCGCCCGCGGCATGAAGGCCTGGAAGGTGCCGTCGCGGACAATGCGAAGGGGACGTGGATGCGGCGTCGGGCGAGTGTGATGAGGGCGGCGGTGTGGTGTTTTCCCTCGCCGCGTTTACGGTCGTAGCGCGTGACTCGGGCTGTGAGAGCGAGGCGAACGCGGATAGGTAGAAGGCTCTCTTGAGCTGTTTGTTGCCGCGCCTGGAGGGTGTTCGTCTCGGATGGAAGAGCCGGGAATGCGGTCACGGGCGCGAGGCGCGGCGAGGTGGCTGGCGAAGCCGCTGCCGTCGCCGTCGCCGTCGCCGTGGACGAGGATGCGGGCGGCGGTCCTGATCCCGATGCCGGGCTTCGAGATCAGGAGTTGGGAAAGAGGGTGGGCTTCCAGGAGTTCCTCGATCCTCGAGGCGAGGAGTTTCACTGGTCAAGCACTGATTGGAGCGAGCTGGCGAGGCTGGGGGGATGATCAGCGCGGCGGTATCCGTTCCCGGGACGACGACCGTCTGTTCGTCGAGTGCGGTGAAGACGTCCTCGATCAGCCGCTCCGCCATCCGCGGCGCTTTGGGACGTGTCAAGGTCACCAAGCGACGTCGATCGATCCCGCGGACAAGACCGTTGCCGAGCGCGCGATGATCGCCGGGTTCGACGACGATCTCGCGGGCGAGTCCACCCGGATCGCCACCGGCTCCGCTGCCCCCTCACCTCAGATCCACCCGTCCCTGGAACGCGTCCTGGGTCCGCGGATCCAGCACCTGACCGTACTCAAACTGCTCGACCAGTTCGGATCCCCGGCTCAGATCCGCAAGGCCGAACCGTAGGGTTGCAGCCGGTGTCGACGACGTAGCGGATGGCGTCGACGATCTCCCGCCTGGGGTGCTTCTCGGGGGCTCCGCCCGTCTCGGTTTCGCAGGCCGGGATAGGGAGGAGGGGTTCGAGGACGCCGTGCTGATCGTGGACGGCACCCTGGTGCCCACCCGCGATCACACCGTCGCCGAGCGGTCGAAGAACTACCGGTACTCCACCAACCACTAGGTCGTCATTGACGCCGACACCCGGCTCGTCGTAGTGGTCGGCCGGCCCCTTCCCGGCAACCGCAACGACTGCAAGGCGCGGCAGGAGTCCGGCGCGAAGGCCGCTGTCGGCACGACCAGGACGATCGCCGATGGCGGCTATCCGGGCGCCGGGCTCGTGATGCCCCATCGACGCCGCAGCGGCGAGGAGCTGCCCGACTGGACAGCCCTTAACCTCGGCACCTCCAAGATCCCCGACAGAGTCAAGCTAGTGCTGTGGAACCGCCCCTCGTGGGCCGCCCCAGCGCGCACCACAGACCTGCTGGGAACCTCGGGCCGACGAAACTGCAGGGGTGTGCTGTGGCAGGAGCAGGGTGGAGACCACGCTCTCCTTGGCGATCAGTTCGGCGCATAGCGCAGCTGTTCTTCGTCCACTTCGTCTGGGTCCTCGTCGGGTGATTCTGCGGGTCATGAGGGTGATGAGTGCCCAGGTGAGTACACCACAGCGGAGAACCGCACACCCAGGAGAAGTTTCACTGCGTCGCCTACGGCCACCTGGCCAACGCGGACACCGTGGGTGCGATCAACGTGATGAACCGGGCCGGGCTGGCCCACTGTGACGCCAACCCGGCGTAACGGGAAGACCCGTCATTTATGGCGGGGAGGGGTCACACAGCGACCGAAGCGACCGGGAGACCCACCTGGACGATCCCCTCCCGGAGGGGGGAGAATCCGTTTGGCATGCAGACAGCCCAGTCGCTTCGGTCACTCCGATCGTCGAAGGTCCTGGCCATCGGAAAACCTGTTGACGCGGCAGTCGGTGAAACGGCCGATGAGCCGGGCCGCCGTGGCACGCCAGGTGAGGGTGGAGAACACGGTGATCTCACCCGTCCTACGGAGCCCGCACCACCGGTCTCCGTACACCTGGTCCCCCAGAGTGTCCCTGCGGACGGAGTTGGCGTACAGCGAGGGTCCAAGGCTGGGGTGGGATGCGTTTCTCCCCAAGGCCACGACATCCTCGCCGTCGGGCCCGAGGTGAATGCTGTAGCGGATCGAAGAGCCGACGAGAAGGGTGCGCAGCTCCTCGAGGTTCGCCTTTGGCAGGACGTCGAGGACCCGCACGCGCTCTGGCGACACCTCGTACTCGACGGCCCCCACGTCCTGGTGGATCGTATCCTGCTGGATTTCGTCAGGCCGCGGCGTACCGGGCAGGGCCAGCGAGAGACCTGTACTCCTCAGCTCCGGAGGAAAGTGCATAGATTTGCCTCAAGTTTCGCCGTTTTCAGCACTATGGGTCCCCAACCCTGTCGCCCGTCAAGGCCGATCCGTCGGGCTGGTCCGTGAAGGAAGAGGATCCGTCCCCAAAGGGCAACCTCAGATGACCGACTGTTGCTCGCTGTCTACTCAAGAGCCGTGCCGTCCCGAATTCGGTCGGCCTCAACGCCAGAGGCAGCCTGCGACCACCTGGTCAATGGCTGCCTCTTCGCACCACGCTCAACTGAAACGGCGCCCGCACAACCGACCCAGACGCCGTCCTACGCCTACGCCGGTACGTTCAACCGGTAAGCCGGGGCCGGGTGCAGAGACAGCCGCATCTCGATGATCTCCCGTACCGCCGGCCACTCCTCGGCCAGCACCGAGTACGAGGCCACACTGCGGAGCTCGCCGTCCAGCCCCAGGGAGTGCGCGCGCCAGACGCCTTCGCAGGTGGCGCCCAGCTTCTCGACGGCGGCGCGCGAGCGGTCGTTCCTCGTGTCCACCTGCATCGAGACCCTGCGCACCCCCCACGTGTCGAAGGCGTGACGGAGCAGCAGTAGCTTCGCCTCCAGATTGGTCCCCGACCCGCGGGCGGCATCGCTGATCCAGGAGTTGCCGATCTCCACAGCGTTGGGAGCGATGCTCCTCGGGGTCCAGCGGTACAGGTTCTTGAACCGCGTCGACCCCAGGATCCGATCGTCGCGCCGGTCGATCACGGCGAAGGCCAGCGACCGCCCGGCCTTGCGAGCGGAGCGCGCCCGGCTGATGTAAGCGAGGGCCTCGCGCCGTCCGTGCGGCACGGGAGTGAACGCGTACGCGCCCAACCGTGCGGCCTCGGCGAGGCCCTCGGCGTGCCAAGGAGCCAGGGACTCCAACTTAATCCACATGCCAGTGAGTACTACGGGCTCTGCCACGGGGGCCTCCCCTACGAATTGGGCGGCTGATGTCCGGTAGGGGCGATTGTGGGACGTGCGAGGGCTTTCGCACCATGACCTCTCGGGCAGCCCTAAGGGATACCGGAAAGCGCGCCCTCTCGGGATACCGCTCGGGCGGGCTGTGAGCGGCCCGTTGGCCCGTCGCAACGGCTCAACCGACAGCCGCCCCGTCCCGGTCGGCCGGGGGCCGTCCCGTGCCCGTGTGCCGGGGTTGGTTCGCCGCACGCGGGGGCCTGAGCCCCTTGGCACCGGGTGCCAGTGATCCGGGGTCGATGGCCTCGGCGGGCGTACTGATGGCGTACAACCCTTCGGGTGCGCTGTCGCGGTCATGGGGGAGCAGCCAGAACACCCGGCGGCGGAAGGTTCCGCTGCCGGGGGACGCCTTGGCGCCGGCGCTGAGAACCGCGTAGCCGACCATGCGGCCGTCCCGGTGGTACGGGGGCCTGCCCCTGCGGGTGGGTAGCCGGTCCAGTGATTGACGCACGTAGTCCAGGACGCTGATGTCCTCCAACCAGACGAACGAGGTCTCGTGGTGGATCTCGTCCTGGGAGATGAGTGAGCTCATGCTTCTTCCTCCTCGGTGAGCAGTCCGATTCCTGGGTAGTACTTGCGGGAGTTCGAAAGGATCATCTCGCGCGGCGAGGCCATTTTGACCAGTTCCCTGACCCGTGCGGCGAAGCCGCGCGACGACAGGGCCGGGGTGCCTTCGTCCTGGCACCAGCTCCGGTATGCGGTGTAGAGCCTCGTCTGTTCGCAGCGGTGCTGGGGGTCCAGCCGGCAGCGTTCCTCGAAGAACCGTCCGGTGTGGTCCTCAGTTTCCGCGTAGGCGCTGGTCGCGATCCGGACGGCCTTGGGTCCGCTGAGGTCGCGGTCGCCCGACAGATAGAGAAGGGCTCCCTCGACCAGCCAGGCGAGGATCCCGGCTCCCTCTTCGGCCACCAGGACGTCGGCGAGGTTGTCGACCCGCCGGTCATCGGGGACGACCTGTTCGAAGGGGAGCAGCCGCATACGGCGCCAGAACGCGAAGCCGCCGGTGCCGACTTCCGGCCGGTGGTTGCCGATCAGCCACAGCTTGTGCGTCGGGGTGAAGGAGAAGAAGTCCTGCCTCATCCGCCGGGCCTTGATGCGGTCGCCACCGGTGAGCAGCTTTACCCGGGCTTCGTCGAAGCGGTCTCCGGGCTTGACCTCGGAGCACACGATGACCCGGCGGCCGTGCAGTTCGGCCAGGTCGGTGGGATGGCCATCGAACGGCTTGGCCATGAGGAAGCCGGGGGGCGCCGCGTCCGCGTAGTCGCCCAGCAGTTTCACGAGGATGTCGAGCAGGACGGACTTGCCGTTCTTGCCAGACCCGTAGAGGAACGGCATGACCTGGCCGCCGACATCACCGGTGATCGAGTAACCGAGCAGTATCTGGAGGAAGCGGATCATCTCCTGGCCCGCTTCGTCGTCGCCGAAGGTGTCCGTGAGGAAGCGGGCCCAGCGGGGCGTCGGCTGCTGTGTCGGGCCGACCGTGGTCGAGCGGGACGTGAAGTCCTTCACGGGGTCCGCCTCGCGGATCAGGCCGGTGCGCAGGTCGACGATGCCGTCCGGGGTGCACAGGACGTAGGGGTCTGCGTCCAGGTCCTCGGCCTTCAGGACCATGCCCGGTGCCGACCTCGCCTGACCGAGCATGGCGCTCTGGCCGGCGGTGCTCAGGGCTCTCCGGCGGTGCTTGAGCAGGGCCTGCGGGGTGTGGATGCCCTGGGGGTCACGGGTGAGGAGCCCCTCCGCGAGGTCCCCGGCGGCCCAGACGACGGTGTCGTCCTCGTCGATGCGCCACCGGGTGGTGTCCCAGCGGAACCAGCCCACCCCCGGGACGTGCCGGTACCGGTTTGCGTAGAGCCTGACGAACAGCTTCGCGTTGCCGCGGTCGGACAGGGTGTCGGGCAGCATCGTGATGGCCCCGGCACCCGTCGCGGATCCCTGGTCCGTGACGGTTAGCCGTTGCTCCATGGGCGCGGCCGCTGCTGCGGCCGCGGGTGCGGTGGCCTGGCCGAGAATCTGAGAGGCGAGGGACACCGCGTCGAACAGGGACAGGACATCGTTATCGTGTGACCGGTTCACGAAGTTCCTCCCAGTTGGAGCGGGCGGGCGCCGCCCGAGGCGATGCCGGCGCGGACGACGGATGCGATCGGGCCGGCCCGGAGCGGCCGCGCCGCAACCGCGCACGCGAGCAGGACCGCTTCCGCTTCCGCCGCGTCGAGGTGTCCGGCGGCGGCGAGGCCGCCGAGGGTGTAAGCCGCACGGTTGAGTTTCTCGTTGAACCCGGTGTCCTGCGGCGTGCCGGCACACGCGGCGACGTCGGCCAGCAGGGGAGCCATGACGGCGAGGCCCGCCTCGCGGCCACCACGGGCCCGACCGGCCACTGGGCGCTTCGCCGACTGGTGAGGGCCGGGTGCGGCGGTGCCCGGCAGGTGACCGGTCCGTTCCAACTCGTCGGCCAGCCATGTGGGGATTGGAGCCGGCAGGAACGCCGTGCCGACCCGGGTGTAGCTGCCGGAGCGGGTCGTGGTGCCGGGGGCGACGATGTACCCGCCGTGGGCGCGTACGTCCACTTGCCAAGCCAGCGCCCGGCGGGCGCCCGAACCTGTCGAGCACTGCCACGGCCGGCCGTCCGTGGCCCGGTACCAGATGTGCATGCCGCCGGACGGGGTCCGCACACGCAAGGTCGCCTCGTCGTCGGCGGGCGACGGGGCGCCCCTGAGGGCTGCGAGGACGGCCAGGGTGTGGAATCCGGTGCTCACCCCGGTCAGGTCGATGCGTTCCCCGATCCTGATGCCCGGCAGCAGCCGGTGCCGCTCGGGCAGGTCCGCCGGGCGGACGTCCACGTCGATGACGACCAAGCGGGCGGGACCGCAGGCCACCCCTACGCCCAGACCGGGCCTGCTGCCCCACCACTGCGTGATGCGGGAGGCTACCAGGGTTGCGGCGTGGAAGCCGTGGCACCAGCGTCCGACGTCCAGGCAGGTGCAGCTCTGCCGTTCGTGGCGGGGGTTCCGGCAGTCCACGCAGTTCGCGGCGGGTGTCTTGCGTCCCGGTGCGAGGGGGAAGACCGGCCATCCCCGCTCGGCGCACCACAGGGCGAGCCGGGACGGCGGCGTGATTGCGGGGGCCTGCGGGTGTTGCGTGGTGTTCGTGGGCGGCCATGGTTCGACTGGCATGCCGTACCCCTCAAAGCGACTCAAGTGACTCGGGATCGCACACCCTAGCCAAGGATCTGTGGCGTGCCCGGGGGCCGAACGGGGCCTCCTGCCCGTGCGCCGGAGTCGGTGGCGCAGTCCGATATCACGCTGCGAAACACATTCCGAGCGTGCCCTGCGCGCTAATCCGGGTGGATCGTGTCGTGGCGCAGCTACCGAAGCGACCGCAGTTCCGAAATACGCCGCCAGTAGTTTGGGCCGGACCGCGGTCTGACGGCCCGGACGGTCCGCGTTTCTGCTCCGACACCTCCGTGACCGGTATGTATGCCGCCGTCCCGTCGTCACAGTGCCTCCCGTCGGGATCTCCTGGCCTAAACTCCAGCAGGCAGCACTGACGTCTGGCGAAATATGGCTGAAATATTCTGCTGGAGACTTCCGTAATCGCCTCGGAGTACGGCTGGAGTGCACTCCTGCCAGGGTGTTCCGGGAACCCGATTTCACTGACCTGTATGGCTTTCCGATGGTGATTGTCTGCCCTTTGGTGCAGCCAGGGAGTCCCCAAAAGGCCATCGAGGCTCGTGACCCGGACCGTTGCCCGGGAAATCGGCCGATCGGCCACCCGTGCTCCCGGAGGGTGTTGATCGCCAGGTTGCGCGAGGCCGCTGTCCTCGGGCCCGCGGCCGCGCGGATCTTGGAGGGGTCCTTGCCGAAGGTGCTGTCGCGGACGAAGTGGAGCCGATTCTCGATGGTGCACGGTGACCTGGCGAGCTGCTGGGGTGGGGCCTGCTGAGATCGGGTCCGTGACCGCGTAGATGGTCTGGCGGCTGCACTTTCCGCTCTTGAGGTCGGTGCGGTGGCGCAGGACCCGCGGCCTGGACGGCGTGAAGGAAGTCCAGACCGAGGCCGATGATGGCCCAGGTCGCGCGGGTCTCTCTGCAACCATGGCTCACCTCGCGATCGTCGCAGCGTGCGGTGACGTGATCCCCTTCCATGGCAGCGCGGAGCCCGCGGTGCAGCCACTGGCTGGTGGGCACCACCAGCAGGTGGTGCGCGTGGTCGCGCTGTGTGTGCGACATCCCGTGAGTTCTTCTGAGCCTCACTGAGTCTCTGCCCCTGTGGCCGGGGGTTCCTCCTCCTTCGGTGCTCTGTGGTCGCGTGACGTAACTTCGGGATACTTGAAGCGTTCTCGTGTCCGACCGATCCGCAGTCGGGCCGAAGGTGAAGGGGGCTCGGGTTGGCGGCGCTGGCAGTTGTACGGGACATGCGGGAGCACTGGGCGCCCGCGTCGGCGGAGGAACTGGAGCAGTTCGAGACCGACGCGCTGTCCCGGTTCGTCCTCGCACGCGCCTCGCCAGGACTGGCGGACGGCACGATCCGCGGGGATGTCGGACACCTGGACCAGATCAGAAACTGGTTCGGCCGACCGCTGTGGGCTATGGAGCCAGCCGACGCCGACGCGTACTTCGGCAAGGTGCTGCGTGGCTCGCCTAGCGGCACCCGGCTGCCCCGGCCCCAGGGGCTGAGCACGTACTTCATGTTCCTGGAGCTGTGCACAAGGTCGAACTGCACCGGATGACCGGCCGGGTCATCGAGTGCCCGATCGACGAGATGAACAAGCCGCGCGGCGCGAAGGACGCCCAGCTGCGGATTGCACCGAGCGAGCCGCAGGTCGTTGATCGGACACGGCGCCACCCAGGGTGCCCACCGCGCCGGATCGTCAGCGGCCCAGCGGGCGATGTCCTGGTAGAACGCCCGGACGAACACCAGCTCGCTGCGGAAGTTCACCCGCGGCCGCACCGGGTGGCCCTGGGTGTCACGGATGTAGGCCAGGCGTTCCTTACACGCCTGTGAGACCTCGGGTGCCAGTCGCAATGAGTCGATGCCGGGGTGGTGGATTTCCAGGTCGCGCCAGAACAACCGGCACAGGTTGCGGGCGATGGAACGGAGCGAGACGTGGTCGAGCTCGGGAGCCCGCTCGGTGAAGTACTCGACCAGTAGGTCACGGACGGCCCGGCACTCGATGCCGTACGCGTCGACGATGCTCGGCGCTGCGGCGGCCCTCGATGCGAAGCACCCGAAGCCGCAGCGGTGCGCTGGCGGGGAGCACTCCGGTCTCCTTGAGCAGGGCGTAGAACAGCGGCCGACCCGCGCTGCCCCGGAAGTGGTATTCCTCCAGCGCGGTGGTCAGCTCGATGCAGTCGCCGACGGTGATGTCGCTGACCAGGCCACCCTTGCGGATCACGATCCAGGTGAGCTTGTTCAGGGCGTCGGACCTCGCTGTCGGGGTCGCATGCTGAGCCAGCTGTTCGAGCCGCTGGGAGGCAACGGGGTCACTGGCGGCCCGGGCCTCGGTGAGCATCACCGTCACGCGCTGTCGCAGCAGCCACGGGTAGCTGGGGCGGATCACCTGCCCGGCGACCAGGAGCACCAGCCCCGTGGCGAGCTCATCGCGCCGGTGGCTCTTGGGTGTGCCGCGACCGTGCAAAGGCAGATCGGTCCACTCGAAGCCTGCGGCGTCTGCCCCGCTGGCCATCCAGCGATCCTGCCAGGTCTCTCCGGGCTGGCCTTCGAGCCAGTCCAACAGCTTGCTCAAGCCCCGCCGCCGGGTCTTGTCGCGGGTCAGGCCCGCACCCGGATCGGTGAACAATCCCAGCAGCCGCTCGACCAGGCTCTCCCTACTCTGTTCAGGCTGCCCCCAGTTCGCTCCGCCGACTCGCGGTTCCCACTCCAGCTCCTCCCCACCTCAGGTGGCTCGACGGGCCTGGCGACGTCGACGTTCACGGTCGCGTTCACCTGCTCTCCCCGTTGGCGGTTGATGTGCCGAACAGCGCTGCCAGGACCTCAGGGCGGTAACCCGGTGCCGGCGGGGCCGGCGGTTTGGCCTGCACGGTGCGCTGCCGTTCATGGTGGGCCAGGACGTGGGCTACGACCTCGTCGGGAGTGGGAGCGATATAGATTTCCGTAGTGGTGATGTGGGCATGCCCCATGACCCACTGCACGTCCGCGAGGGTCGGGTTCGGATCGCGGACCATCCTCTTGGCCGCGCTGTGCCGCAGGTCGTGCAGAGTCCAGTTCGCGCCGAGCAACTGGTTGGCACGGGTGAAGACCATCCGGGCCGCGTCGTACTCCAGCGAGCGGAACGGCCGTCGCAGGGTCCACCACAGCGGCTCCGACGGGTGCTTGGGGACCATGCCGCGCAGTTCTTGCTGGTAGAGCCGCAGCCACACGAAAGCGTCGGCGGAGGCGGGAAGGTGCTGCAAGACCTGACTGCCCTCGCGGACCACGCCGATCGTCTGGTCTCCGGGCGCGACCAGGCCCTGCGGGACACCCAGCAGCTCGGAGGCGCGGGCGCCGGTGGAGATGTAGAACGCGATCAGAGCCCTGTCCCGGTTGTACTTCAACCCAGCAAACAGGTCGTTGAACGCCTGGTCAGGAATGATCCGCGGGGTCGGCTTGGGCTCCTTGGGCTGATAAGTGCCCCGGCGCGAGGGCCGTCAGAACGGCTGCATCGGGTCGTGATGCGCATTCGGACTCCCCTCGTCAGCAGCCCCGCCCTGCGGGAACGGGTTGATCAGCGGCCGGCCGTGGGTCTCGCGGTGGTACTCGTAGAACGACCGGATCACCGCGCGAGCGTGCCGCCTGGTCCGAGCGGCATAGTTCTCGCCGGGCGCGGCCTTCCCCGTGATGGGGTTCACCGAACCCGCAGCGGGCGCATCAGGACGGCGCCACCGAAGCGGCTTCTTCGTCGTCTCAGCCACAGCGCGAAGTCACGGGCCTCGACCCGGCTCGCCAGATACCAGGGAACGTCCACGGCGCGTAAGAACCGGACCCACGCCAATAGCTCATAGGCGTAGGACCGCAGCGACGTCGGACTTGCGTCGTCGGCGAGCATGTGGTGCAGGAACTCACTGACCGCCGCCACCTCGGTGCCATCAGCGTCTACGAGCCGGAACGGCTGCAGCGGGTCGTCGCTCTTCTCGACGCGGCCGTCCCTCGCCACCTTCAGCGCCGCCACGTCCCGGACCGTCGTGCTGTGCTCTGGCATCCATACCACCACGGGCCGACCTTCGGCGACACGCGATGAAACCAGATCCACCACCACACGCACGGTCACGGAGACCGCCAGCAAGAGCCACAACGCCCTTGTCGTCACTATGAGTTGACCTCGAAGGGAGCCCAATCTAGTTCGGTCAACGGGACATGCTCGTGGACGCACCGCGCACCGCGTGCCGAAGGCGCGGGCGCATGCACCGACGGAGAGCTTGCGCGTCTCAAAGTGGGCCAGGAGGGCAGCCCATTCTTCGCTCGTCGGCGTGCGGTACTCCTCGCTCGGCCGCAGTGCCCTGCGGCGGGCGATGAACGCCCGGTGGGCCTCGATCGCCTCAGTCCGGTAGACCGCCTTGTAGCTCATCGTGGTCGAAATGGTCCCCCCGGGACGAGTAGGTGCGGCGGATCTGAGGGAGCAGGGAGACGCCTGATTCGTCGAGGAAAACGATCCAGGCACGTGTGTTCACGGCCCCTTCTTGATGCGCGGCCACTCGTGCGCGATCCAGCGGGCGATCTCCGACTCGTCCCTCTCGACCGCCCGCCGCTCGGGCCGTTGCAGGCTCCATCCGAGCCGGCCGGTCAGCAGCCGCCACACCGACGCCCTCGACAACACCACCCCCGTTGCCCGGGTGACGACCGCGCCGACTCGCTCCCCGGTCCACAGGTCGGCCTATAAAGGATCAGTAGTGATCGTTTCAGAATGATATTCATTCAGAGGCTTGCCAGTTGGGCGTGGTGTAGGCAGGGATTTGTGACGTGCATGCTGATCTCGTGTCTGATGACCTGTGGGAACGTGTGCCCCCGCTGCTGCCGGAGCGTCCGGCCAGGCGGTTCCGGTATTCCGGACGCCTCCCGGTGGACGATCAGCGGCGTTGAGGGCCATCGTTTACGTGCTGTGCAAGAGCGTGAGCTGGCGAGATGTTCCCGCCGAGCAGGTCGGCTGCAGTGGTGTGACGGCCTGGCGGCGACTGCGGGACTGGACCGAGGCCGGCGTGTGGCCCCGACTGCATGAAGTCCTCCTGGCCGAGCTGCGGGCGGCCGAACTGCTGGACATGAACGACGCGGCGATCGACGCCACGCATGTCAGGGCCCTCAAAGAGGGGGCTCACACCGGACCTTCGCCGGTCGACCGTGCCCGCCCGGGCAGCGAGCGCCACCTCATCGTAGACCGGCACGGCACCCCCCTCGCCATCTCCCTGACCAGCGCGGCCTGCGAGGCCACCGCCCCAGGCGACTGCTCGCCGACCGCGGCCACGACTTCGACAACCGGCGCCTGATCCGGGCCCGCGGCATCACACCCAAGATCGCCCGACGCGGCACCCTTCACGGCTCCGGCCTCGGCAGGACCCGGTGGGTCGTCGAGCGAACCTTTGCCTGGTTACACCAGTTCAAACGGCTCCGGATCCGCTACGAGATACGAGCCGACCTCCACCTCGGCCTGCTGCAACTCGCCTGCAGCATCATCTATTTATGACGACTGCGAACCTCACTTTTAAAACGATCAGTAAGGCTCACTGGAGGGGCCCTGATGTTGGTCGCTTTGGCGTGACGGTTCTCCGGAGCTGGCGCACGCCATTCGACATGTCAGAAATCTTGTTTGACGAGTTTCTTTTTGGTGATGCCGCTCTTCTTCAGTAGATGCTCCAGTTGGCCAAAGTCGACAGCTTTCTGCCCGATCTGGGTGACAGTCATCACGCCGGCGATAGTGCCGCTGGAGAGCTTGTCTGTCCCCCTGGCTTTGAAAAACCGCCCCGCCTTGGCGCCGACACCGCCTGCTTTCTCCAACACACTCAGCGAACCCTCGTACGTTTTAGCCGCGCCGTCCGGGACCGTAGTATTGTCGAAGACCAGCACTGGATTCCGGGTATCGCCACCGTAGACGGCGAAACGGATCGGAACAGTCGGAGTATCCTTGTATGATTGGTAGCGATTTTTGTTGTTCAGTCGGATAGTGACGCCCTGACTCTGCAGCTCCGCCAGAGCACTGTCCGCCTGTTTCTTAGCGGAATCCTTGCGAGAGCGGCGCTGCTCGCTGATATCGGCACCTATGCTCCCGGGGGCCTCAGTGGAATTGTTGACCAGTTGGTCAGCCGGGACCTTGACTACCATAGCCACTTGGTGAGCCTCGACGAGGATGGCACGATCGGTTTCCACTCCCCCCATGGTGGCAGTCTGTGGCTGCGGGATTTTGGAAGCGGTCGGGGCGAGGAGTCGGGAAAGGGTCTCTGTAGCTTGGTCGCGGGTGAGGTGGCCGGCCAGCACCCACCAGTAGATGTCCTTCGCGGCTTGCCGGGCGTTGACGTTGGGCTGCAGGCACCCGAGGAAGTAGTCGAGCCATTCACCGGTGCACCAGGGCCACTGCAGGGCAACCTTGGCCTCCGCAACGGCTTCGACCCAATTGTCATTTGCTCGCAGCGCGAGCCAATGCCATTCTTCGAATGCCTCAAGGCACCGGTCCGCCGTCAGTTCACCGGCTTGAGCACGTTCGTACATTTCTTTCGCGATGTGCTGTGCGTCCCGCGGATCTCCCGGGGCCAGAGAATTCACGAAGCGCCGCAGCTCCTCCTTGTTCCATGCCCTCGATGGCATTTCCCCACTGGCCACAACGGCGGCCAGATCCCAGTTGCCGGTTGCGGCAACTCTAAGGAAGTTCATCGGCCCCAGTACTGCGGTTTCCCTAGTTTCCACTTCCCCCATGGTGGCAGTCTGTGGCGGCGGGATTTTGGAAGCGGTCGGGGCGAGGAGTAGGGAAAGGGTCTCTGCAGCTTGGTCGCGGGTGAGGTGGCCGGCCAGCACCCACCAGTAGATGTCCTTCGCGGCTTGCCGGGCGTTGACATTGGGCTGCAGGCACCCGAGGAAGTAGTCGAGCCATTCACCGGTGCACCAGGGCCACTGCAGGGCAACCTTGGCCTCCGCAACGGCTTCGACCCAATTGTCATTTGCTCGCAGCGCGAGCCAATGCCATTCTTCGAATGCCTCAAGGCACCGGTCCGCCGTCAGTTCACCGGCTTGAGCACGTTCGTACATTTCTTTCGCGATGTGCTGTGCGTCCCGCGGATCTCCCGGGGCCAGAGAATTCACGAAGCGCCGCAGTTCCTCTTTGTTCCATGCCCTCGATGGCATTTCCCCACTGGCCACAGCGGCGGCCAGATCCCAGTTGCCGGTTGCGGCATGTTCAAGGAACTGCATCAGCTGATCACCCTTCGTTCCCGCACAGGTCCTACTGTTGAGACCCGCGGATGTTCCATATGGAACATCCGCCCTGCACGCGGTGACCACTAATCCAGGCAGAACGTGCTCCTTCGCGCATACTCTTTGCTCGAACAGCACATGATGGTGCCCAGTTGGGTGGTGCAAGGGTCCGTGCGGCCATGCGGACGGACCCACAGCACACCAGTTCCCAACGGGTCGGCACGCGCGTGGGGTAGGCCCCGCGATCTGCACTGGGGAGGTCTCTGGTGAGCTTCCGGCGTGAAACTCACCACCTCTTTGAGCTCGTAACACGATCATGATCGCTGCCTTGTTGGGGTGTCGCCAATAGATGAGGCTGCAGGCGGGGGAGACGAGGGCGTCGTGGAGTTCGGTGCGGCGTTCTCAGCGGACGGCGAGGCGTTTGAGCTGGTGGAGCAGGGCGAAGGTCTGCTCGACGACGTAGGGGAGCTTGCCCCTGCCCTTGGTGTTCGGGGCTCCTTTGTGGGAGATGACGGGCAGGATCCCGCGTTTGCGCAGTTCATCGCGGTTGGGGTTGGGGTTGGAGTCGTAGCCGTTGTCCCCGAGCAGGGCCTCGGGACGTCGGCGGGGCCGGCCGGGGCGGCCTGCCACCGGTGGGATGCCGTCGATTGGGGCGGGGGTCTGGGTGACGTCGTTGACGTTCGCTGCGGTGGTGATGACTTTGAGCGGGGTGCCGTGTCCGTCGCAGATCAGGTGGTGTTTGCTGCCTGTCTTCCTCCGGTCGACCGGCGACGGACCGGTGTCGGCGACCCCCCCTTTTTTTCGCGCGGATGTGGGAGCCATCCACGCACGCCCTCGACCAGTCGAGGCGGCCGGCCGCGTGCAGCTCGGCGAGCAGGATGCGGTGCAACTGGTCGAAGACTCGGCCTGCTGCCACCGCTCCAGGCGCCGCCAACAGATTTACCCAGAGCCGAAGCCCAGCTCAGCAGGCAGGAGTTGCCAGGCGATGTAGTTGCAGAGCACGTACAAGATGCCCTGCAGGCACAGCCAGTCTGCCACCGGCCGCGGCCCTGGCGACCTCGCCGGCCAAGGCGGCAGCAGCGACTCGATCAGTGCCCACAAGCCGTCGTCCACGATCCACGGCCGAGTACTCACACCACCACGAACGGCCGAATCATCACACCGGTCACGCCCCACCAGGACATCTCGACAGATCCTGGTACGAGCTCTTTGGAGTGGACACCCTGACAATGGATCTTGATGGTCCAGGGAGGGCTGTCCAAGTGGGACGCAGGTCTCCGTATTCGGAGGAGTTCAGGAGGGACGCAGTCGCGCTTTTTCGGGCCGCGGCTGGGAAGCGGACGTACGCGGCGGCGGCAGGGGATCTCGGCGTTACAGCGGAGTCGCTCCGGCCACCGCGCCGATTTCGGCGTCCAGCGGATCTGCTGGGTGGTCGGAGCATCCCGCGCCGGCTGCTACCGGCACCTGGCCACCAAGCAGGCCCGCGCCGAGCGCCAGGCCGAGGAGAACCGGACCGTGAGCGAGATCCGCGCTATCCACGCCGAGCACCATGGCGCCTACGGCGCCCCGCCCGTCCATGCCGAGTTGCGTGCGAGAGGACGCAGGATCAACCGCAAGCGCGTCGCCCGGCTGATGCGGATCAATCACATCGTCGGCCGGCACCTGCGGAAGAAGACGCGGACGACCATCGCGCACAGGGCCGCGCCGCCCGTGCCGGACCTGGTGACGCGAGACTTCACCGCGGACACGCTGAACACCAGGTAGTGGTATGGCGACATTACCCGCATATCCGCCGGCCCGACGTGGCTCTGCCTCGGCACGGTGATCGGTATTTGCTCGCGGCGGGTGGTGGGCTGGTCCATACGGACCACATGCGCACCTCGCTGGTCACCGACGCGATCGAGATGGCTGTGACCGCCCGGGGCGGCCGGGGCCACGGCGTCCTCGTCTTCCACACCGACAGGAGCGCCCGGTACAGCCCGGCCGCCTTCGCCGAGGTCTGCCGCCGGCACAGCATCCGCCACAGCATGGGCCGGGCACAGCTCGAGCTACGACAACGCCCTCGCAGAGTCGTTCTTCCAGGGCCTCAAGCGCGAATCGCCCCACGGACGACGCTGGACCTCGAAGGCGCAGACCCGGTTCGAGCTGTTCCGCTGGCTGTCGTACTACAACCGGCGCCGTCGACATTCCGCACTCGGCTACCTCACACCAACCCAGATTCGAACAGCAACTGATCACGACACGTACGCTGTCACTCATCGCATGAAAACCGGTGTCAACTCCCGGGGATCAGCCGCAGGATCAGCCGCAGTTCGTCCCGCTCGTCAGTGCTCACGCCCGCCGCCTGGCCCGCGTCAACCGCGTACTGCATCACCCAGAGCCGCACCGACTCCCGGGAACGCCCAGGGATTCGGCGACTTGGATGTGCAGTGCACGCGGAGGAGTACGCCGCACGATGCTCGGTCACCAGTCTCACGGCCTGGCTACGAAGGGCTGCGTCAATCTCCTTGGGCACGAGACCCATCCTCTCTGATGGCTCACAACGGAGGGGCAGAGAAGTCGGAACGGCTCAGGGTGGCGTGCGTTCTGGTTGCGCCAGCGGAGGTATCTGTGCAGTTCACGGGTTCTGTACGGTGTGGTTGGGGTGGTGGGAGTTGGCCAGGGTGAACTGCCATAGGGGGTCGAAGTGGGGTTGGCCCAGGGTGTGTTGGTTGAGGTGATGCACAGCTCGACTTGTTCTTCGCCGCCCACCGGCGGATCCGCCAGTTCTTGCGGGCCCCGCACGCAGGGAGCAGTGACCTTCTTCGACTTGCCCACCGATCGGGTGACGGAGTGCCTGTGTCCACGCAGGTCACGGGCCTTCAAGTTGCAGAGTGGAAGCCCAAGTTGAAAAGCTCAGTGACCGAGTCCCTGGTCTGGCAGGCCGTCAGCGGACCCGGCTGGCCGCCAAGCCCGACTCACGATCGTGTTACGAGCTCTACGGCTCCTACGTCGTCTCAAGGCGTCCCTATCAAGCGGGAAGAGTTCAGCATCAGGGTTGCCGCCCAGTCGGGCATGATTGTGCCACCCGCCGGGCAGACCGCCCCTGACAGGCTGTGATACCCCGCCCACATCGCTTCCAATGGAACGTGCGGGTCCGAACAGAGACCTGTGAGACCTCCACGAGAATCAGGTGTGCCCGATGCAGGAGCTGGTAACGGAAGTCCAAGAACACTTTGTCGCGGCGATGAGCCACACGATCTCCCGCTTCGACACCGCATACGTGTCCCTTATCCAGGATCAGGTGTCGGCCTTCGAGCACCTGCGCACGCAACTCCACTACAACGTCCGCGAACTGGGTACCCACCTCGACATCTGGGACCCGCAGAGAATGGAGAGAGTGCGCGTCTGGAGCGAGCAGCTCCAGTGGAAAGCAGTCATCGACTCCCCCTACGGCGAGCAGCTCCTAGACCTGATCGTCCGGCGCGTGCAAGAACCTGCCGCCTGCACCGAAATCGACGATGAAATCCAGCGAATCATCGACCAAATGGCTCACGACGTGGCCGTGCACTGGACGGCGCAGCGAGGCCATCTAACCCGTAAGCCTCGGCGGCGCAAGTGGGAGATCGCGTACACCAAATACGACGCCGACCACGACCAGCCCCTGCCGGAGGATGAGCGGCTACGCCGACACACGGCAAAGCTCGCCGGGCCGAAGCCCGGCATTGCGGCACCCGGCGCCGACGCGCACACTAAGCATGTGTCCTGGCGCCAGGACTCCGAATTCACACGCTACTCGACCGAGGACGAACCCCTCCTCGTTGACCGCTCCGAGGCCCGTCCGTTGGCTGCCAAGGAAGAGGACGGCCGGTTCTCCGGGAATGGCGAGGGATGGTCGGAGTATTCCAAGCGGTCTTTCGAAACGGAGCACGACCTAAACTCCTTCGACTCCGAGGCGCTACGCGCCGAGAACCGGCGGGTGCTGAAGGGCCTAGGGGTGAGCGACATTGTCGACTTCACCGTGTACCTCACGCCCGCGGGCAACGTCCTGGCCCTCGCAGGTGCTGAGCACGTCTTGTTCGAGCACTGCTCCTGGGACTACGACCGGTCCTTCCACGGCAAGATTCAGATGCATGCTAAAGGCGGCGTCATCGAGCGCCTACGCCGAGTGAAGCTCGGCAGCAAGGGCGAGATCAAGGTCGAATGCGACATCGACCGCCTGGAGGCGGCCAGGCATCTCCTCGGCGACCTCATGGAGAGGCGCGGGGCTTCCAAGAGCAAGCGGACACAAAAGTACAAGGACGCGCAGCGGCAGATCGCGGATTTCGAGGGCGCGGAAGGCGTACCTGCCAACTCCAGCCCCAGACATTTGGCCGCACTGCGGGCCGACACCGGACGACTGCTGACGGACATCACAGGCAAGGAGCAGACCTTCACCAACGGCGTCGAACTCTCGGAAGTTCAGCGAGCCTTGGAGAATGAGGTGCATCAGAAACTCAGGACCGGCGACGATCCTGAGGTCCCGTCCCGCCGGTAATGGGCAATACTCAGTCGAACTTTGATGTTTTGCCTGGTCAGCGGCTTGGGTGTGGGGAGCGTAGCGGGGCGTGCCGGGTGCGGGGCGGTTCGCGTGGCCCGTCCCGCAAACGAGTGCCCGCGGCGCATGTAGTGACATCGGCGGGCTCTGGCCTGGTGCCGGCGGCGCCATCGTGACCAGTTCATCGAGTGATCGCCCCGCGCGGCGGGATGGTGGCGGGCAGATGCCAGCAGACGGCGAATCTCGGCCGGCGTGAGGTCCACGAGGTCGGGCGTGTCCCGTTCCGTTCCCCCTTTTCCCTCGCGTGGGCGGTGGTGACTGCAAGGAACGCGTGGGCGAGCATCGCGAGAGTTGTGCCGGTGCCAGCCGTTATAGCAGCGGACTTCGTACTGGTCCAGGCCGCACTGGTTCTTCGCGTTCTGGAAGCATTCCTCGATCTTCCAGCGGCAGACGGCGCTCCGCACGAGGTCTGCGAGGGTTGCCTGCAGAGGTGCCGCGGCCAGGAAGTAGGCGAGCTCGTCCGGTTTGGTGATGCTGCGGCGGGCGAGCATCCACCGCTGGCGGGTGGGTTCGTCGCCGTTGAATTCCCAGACAGCCGGCAGTCGGGCGGCGGCCCAGTCGTGGATGCGTGGTCCTTTGGCGCCGTTGCCGCAGGAGAGCCGTTGCCAGGCTTCGGCCGGGGCCTGGCTGACTACTGAGGTTTTCGGGTTGTCGTCGGGTGGTGACGGTTCATGATCCCTGCGGTATGCCGTTGGTATGCGTTATCCGGAGGGTGGGGGCCTGACCGCTGAGCGTCGGGCGTTTCGTGAGGGAATCCGGCTTCAGGCCGGCGTGCGGTTCGCGGCGGGTGAGAAGACCGCGGTCATCGC
>NZ_JBEZLV010000057.1:0-29953 GCF_040652335.1 Streptomyces sp. NPDC048270 | reverse complement strand
TCGTCGGAATCGCCGTACTCGTGATCATGGTGTCCAGCGAGGCCAACAGCATCGCGATCATGACCGCCGTCAGAACGAGCCGCACATTGCGCGGCTTCGCCTCCTCAGAAGTCCCGGCAGAATTGGCAGTGTCCACCATGTCCCCTCCCCTGACCTTCCCCATGCACAGCTCGCCGGTAGGCACTTACTTGCCGCCCGGCTAGTTCGTCATTAAGGTAGACCCGTAACTAGCCGGGCGTCAAGTAAGTTCGCAAGCCGAGGAGATTCCATGTCCAGCAGCACTACGCAGAGGCGGCGCGGGGATACGCGTCAGCGCATCCAGGACGTGGCGCTGGAGCTGTTCGTCGAGCAGGGCTACGAGAAGACCTCGCTGCGCGAGATCGCGGAGCGGCTGGAGGTCACGAAGGCGGCGCTGTACTACCACTTCAAGACCAAGGAGGACATCATCGTCAGCGTCTTCGCGGACCTGACGCGGCCGATCGACGAACTGATCGTCTGGGCCCAGGAGCAGCCGCCGACCCTGGAGACCAAGCGGGAAGTACTGCGCCGCTACAGCGAGTCGATGGGGGCCGGGGCCTCGCTGTTCCGCTTCATGCAGGAGAACCAGGCCACGATGCGCGACCTCAGCATCGGCGAGACCATGAAGAACTGGATGTTCCAGCTGGTGGAGCTGCTGCGCACCAAGGACGGCCCGCTGACCGACCAGGTGCGGTGCGTGAGCGCGCTGTTCACCCTCCACGCGGGGCTGATGTACCTCCAGCACGTGGAGGGCGACCCGGAGGAGACCCGCCTGGCGGCCCTGGAGGTCGCGACGGACCTGATCACGCAGGCCCACCAGGCGGCGTAGCGAGGGAGTGCCGGCCGGACGAAGGGGGGGGTCCGCCGGCCGTGCGGTCGCGCGGGCCACCGGCAACCGGCAGGCGCCCACCGGCCACCCAGCAACTGGCCGTCGGTCGCAGGCAACTGGCAGCCGGTTACCGGTCACCCAGCAACACTGGCTGTCGCCCGCAGGCAACTGGCAGCCGGTCACCGGTCACCGGCCACCGGTCACCGGTCACGACCGACGCGCGCCCGCCCCCCAACCGGCCTGTGGCGCGGCCGATCAGACGAGCCGTCGGTCCCCGGCCGCGATGGGGACGTCGTTGATGCTGGCCTCGCGCCGCCGCATCAGCCCGTCGAGGTCGAACTCCCACTGCTCGTTGCCGTGGCTGCGCCACCACTGTCCGTCGACGTCGTGCCACTCGTACTCGAAGCGGACGGAGATGCGGTTGCCGGTGTACGCCCAGAGCTCCTTGCGGAGCCGGTAGTCCAGCTCGCGCTGCCACTTCTCGGCGAGGAACTCCCGGATCTCGGCGCGCCCGGTGAGGAACCGGTCGCGGTTCCTCCAGACCGAGTCCTCGGTGTAGGCGAGCGCGACGCGCTCGGGGTCCCGACTGTTCCAGGCGTCCTCGGCGGCCTGGACCTTGGCGCGGGCGGACTCCTCGGTGAAGGGCGGCAGGGGCGGGCGTACGGCGGCTGCGGTCATGGCGGTCCCTCTCGTGCTCAACAGGGGAGAACGTTCGTTCTCACGATAGAGAACGCTCGTTCTCCAGACAATCGGAACTGGACTACCCTTCCCCCCATGGACGACGAAGAGGCCCGCACCCGACTCCTGGACGCGGCAGAGGCGCTGTTCTACGCCGACGGCATCCAGGCGGTCGGCATGGACCGCATCCGCGCGGAGTCGGGCGTCCCCCTCAAACGGCTCTACCGGCTGTACCCGGCGAAGGACTCCCTGGTCACGGCGTATCTGGACCGCCGCGACGAACGCTGGATGAGGAGCCTGCACCAGGCGGTGTCGGCCGCGGCGGAGACCGGGAACCCCAAGGTTTCGGCGAACCCGGCGCGCTCCACGGCACCGGTCCTCGCGGTCTTCGACTGGCTGGCGGCCTGGTTCTGCGAGCCGGACTTCCGGGGCTGCGCGTTCCTGAACGCCTACGGGGAGCTGGGCGCGGGCGGCCCGGCGGCCGTCCTGGACGTCGTACGCCGGCACAAGGCGCGGCTGCGCTCCCTCCTGGCCGGCCTGGCCGGCCCGGACGAGGAAGCCCTGGCGGACCAACTCCTCCTCCTGGTCGAGGGCGCGACGGTGACCGCCGCCCTGGACCCGGGCCCGGCCCCGGCCCACCGGGCCCGCGAGGTGGCGGAACGCCTCCTGAGCCTCAGCCCGCCTTCCGCACCATGAACACGTCCACCGCGTCCTCGGCTTCCACCGAGAAGCCGTGCCGCTCGTACAGCCGTCGGGCCGCGCTCCCCTGGAGCACGTTCAGCCGGACGAGGACCCCGCGGCGGTCGCACCGCTCCAGCAGCCGCCGCAGCACCGCCGACCCGATGCCGCTGCCCTGCAAGGACTGGGCCAGGTAGAAGTGCTCCAGCCAGTGCGCGCCTTCGGCCGGTCGCAGCGCCACGCAGCCGGCGAAGGCACCGCCCACCTCGATCACCCAGGTGTGCGCCGGGTCGAACCCGTCCCGCAGCCGCTGGCGCACCCGCTGCGCGTCGTACCGGCCGAGCCGTTCCAGATCCGCCCGCAGCACCACCGCACGCAACTCGGCCACGGCCTCGACGTCCGACCCCGAGGCCGGCCTGATGTCCCAGTCCCCCATGATCACCACGCTACCGCGCGGCGCGTTCGGTCGGGCAGGGCCGGGAGGGCGTCAGGGCGCCGCTCACGGAACTCCGCCAGCCGCGGCTGCTCCTCACCGGCTGGTCCGGCACCCCCTTCCGGCCGGTACGGCGGAGGTGCGGCGCTCCGGACCGCGGCCCCCGCCGTCGGCAACGCGGTATCAGGTCAGCTCAGCAGATCGGCGACAGGAACGTGCACGGAGACGGTGCCTCCGGGGTTCAGCTTCAGGTGGGCGTCGACCGGCAGGCTGGCTGCGAGTCGCAGAGCGTCCATCTTCCGCAGATCAGGAGCCGTGCCCGGGGCGTGGCTCACGTCGGTGAAGGCTTCCACGACCCTGTGGCCGCCTGCCGCCGCACGGTCCTCCCCGAGGCCGACGGTCGCTTCGGGGACCAAGTAGAGACTGGATTTCGCGAGTGCCTGGCAGATGGCGGCCTCGGGCCCGTACCCGGTGACGGCGAGTTGAATGGCCGCGTCCACCGCGTCGGTCGGCTCGGGCATTCCCATGGTGCGCGGCGAAGGGCGATATTTCGCGTTGCCCTTGAACTCATCGGTGATCACACCGTCGTCGTCGACTTTCCAGGCACCCATGATGGCGTAAGGGGGGACCCGGCCGTCCGGGTCGACGAACGGGTCGATCGCATAGACCCATGAGCCGGGGTTCTTAGCCGCCTCTGCACGCATGGATTCCGTGATCCAGCGGGCCGGGTCCGGAGTCAGTGATTCACTCATGTCCCTTGCTTCCGAGTCTGCGAACGAAGTCCCTCTGTTCACCCACGTAGGCGAGACGACCACACTCGTCGTCCGGCACTGCGTCGAAGATCCCGACGGTGACCGGCCGGTCCGCCAGAGGCCAGCGGTAGGCCTTCCTGCCGCCTCCCATTTCCAGTGCCATCCTACTGGGATACACATCACGGCAGGCACCCTCGACCGCGGGCTTCAACCCTTCCCGCTCAAGCTCCCGGCGGACATCCGCCAGAGCCTCGAAGAGATTCCACGCAGTGGCCTCCACTACCTTGCCGGAGTAGGAGATCCGGACCGTGTATTCGGTGTCCGAGAATTCCGCTACCAGCCTTCCCGGCGCGGACCCGCCTTCGGAGACGAGAGCGACCTCCGAGTCATGCAGCACTTCCATCTCACCGGACACGTTCACCCCCGGGGCGGTAGTTCGGGTTGGGAATCAGGTCACCGAGTTCACCCGTCGCGTAGTTGTAGGGTCGGGCGCCCTTGATGTATTCGGGTCGGATTCCTCCGGGGAAGGCGATCTCCATCTCGTAGTCGAGGGGGTGAGGCCCCATGGAGGTGTTCACATCGATGCCACCTGGCAGATCGAGCTCGTAAGTGTACTTTCCGCCGAAGTCCTCACCGATGTCATCACGGTACGAGGTGCTGATGAACGCCGATTCGTCACTCTCCTCGACATAGTGACGAAGGTCGACCCGTGAGGGATCCAAGGGCTCGAAGCCGCTCTCGAAGATGTCCTCAGGCTTCCTGTTGTCGCTCCTGTACAAGGGAGCGTCGTCGGTACGCCAGACGACCGGCATGCCCAGCTGGTCGAGATCGATGCTGTCGTCCGTCGCCGCCCCGAGTCGGTTCGGCTCGCCCCCGTCTGTCGCACCCGCCCCAGGTCCGCCCGCGCCGTCGCCCGTACCTCCATCGCCGCCGTGGCCGCCACCAGTGGAGGGGCCGTCACCGTGGCCCACGCCCGTGGACGGGGTGTCCGTGTGGGTGGCGGCGCCGGTCGGCGTGGTGTCCGCGGCGTGGCTTGCGCCACTCGTCGGGGCGGGGTGGGTGTGGCTGTTGTGGATGCCGTTGTCGGCCATACCGCCAGGAGTGATGTCCGCATGGGGCCCCGGGACATGGTCCGCCTGGTGGAGCGGGGTGGACACCTCGGAGCCGAGGTGGACGCCCGCGTCCGCGCGGCCGCCGACGCCCGCCAGGACGCGCTCGGGGACCTCGACTTTGATGGGTGCCTCGACCTTGATCGGCGGCTCGGTCTTGCCCGGGGTGGCGTGCAGGGGGGCGTCCGTGTCCGGCTTCGCGGGGTTACCGCCCGGGGGCCTCTCGGCCTTCTCCGGCGTGGCGTGCAGGGGCGCGTCCGTGTCCGGCTTCGCGGGGTTACCGCCCGGGGTGGCATGGAGCGGAGCGTCCGTGTCCGGCTTTGCCGGGGGCTTGCCCGGCTGCTCGACCGGCGACTCGTCACCGCGCTGGAGGACGCTGCCGTCCTCCTTGTACAGGTTGCCGTCGCCGTCTACGTACTTCGCCGCGCTGTCGTCGAACGGCAGCTTGACCGTGCCCGGCGGCAGGGTGGCGGTGCCCTCGGGGAGCTTGATGTTGCCGTCGGGGAGCTTGACCGCCCCGTCCGGGATCGCCGCGCCCTTGGGGAGCTGGATCGAGCCGTCGGGGAGTTTGAGGGAGCCCTCCGGCAGGGCGAAGGCCCCGTCCGTGTCGATCTTCGGGACCTCGATGTTGCCGAGGCCCTTCAGGCCGGCCATCACATCGCCCGCCTTCGTGATGCCCGCGCCCGCGCCCTTCATGATGTACGTCATCGGGTCCACGACCCGGCCGGTCTTGCCGGCCAGCGACAGCGCCTTCGCTACTGCACCGGCCTTGCCGGCGCCGGAGACCGCACCGCCGGTACCGCCCGTGGCGATGGTGGTGATCACGTTGAAGGTGACCGCGCCCGCCGCGCGGCCCGGGTTGGAGCCCCACTGGTCCCAGGCGAGCAGGGCCTTGCCGGTCTCCTTCATCGCGGTGCGCGACTCGCGGAGCCAGGAGGGCAGCTTGTCGTCGGGGGCGGAAAGGAAGACGGCGCCGGCGCCGGGGATCGACATGATGGCGAGGCCGGTGCCCAGCTTCGCCAGGCCCGTCCAGGACTGCTTGAAGGTGTCCCAGCCCTGGAGGCCGACGAGGCCGCCCAGACCCTTGAGGGTGCCCCACACGCCGTCGACGAAGAAGCCCTTGGTGAACTCCCAGCCGTGCTCCCAGATCTGCCAGCCCGGTATGGACTCCTCCACCGCGTCGCCCCACGGCAGGGACTTGGACTGCTTGAGCACCTCGGCGTCGTAGCCGTACATGCCCTCGCCGTGCGAACCGTCGTCCGTCTTCAGGGGCTTGCCGCCGACCAGGGCGACGATCTTGGCGTGGCAGGCCTTCTCCACGTCCTGGAACTCGGCCCACACCTCGGCGATCTTGTTGCGGCGCTCGAGGTTCTCGTCGATCAGATCGCCGTCCTCACGCCACTTGTCGTCCTTGTCGGTCTTCTCACGGAACGACGCCGCTTCGGCCTTCAGGGCTTCGAGCTTCTTGATGACGGGTGCGGCATCACGGGAGTACGTACCGAGCGCGCCGGCGATCGTGCACATGTCGGAGCTGAGTTTGAGGCCGAGGTCGGAGACCGGCTTGGTCGTCGCGAACAGCTGGTCGGCCTCGGGGGCCTGGTAGAAGGCCCGGACCCCGCCGAAGCTGGTGTGGACGTCCGAGGTCTTCGTCGCGACCACCGCACCGCCCGACGAGATCAGCTTGACCTTCTCGTCCAGCGTCGCCAGATTCCCGGTGAAGACCGGCACCTCGGCCGGATCGACCGGCGCGTCCCCACTCACTTCTTGCCCCCCGGCTTCTCACGCAGCACTTCTAGATTGACCGACTTGGCCGCGTCCTGCGCCGCCTTGGCCTGGTCGAGGTCGCCTTCCAGGTACTCGTTCGTCGCCTTCACCGCACCGAGGATGCACGCCTCGATCCGCTCCGCCATCGACTTGAACTCCGGCTTGCGGGTCGTCAGATACTCACCCAGCGCGGCCGCGACCGGACCCATCGCCTTCTGCGGCGCCAGATAGGGCACGCCGCGATTCGGCGTCGCACCGGGGGCCAAGGGGCCCTGCGGCGTCATCCCCGACGCCGAGCCCGGCACGGCCGTCCCCGCGGCCTGGGCCGCCTCCGACATCGCCGTGAGCAGGTCGTTCAACGCCTTCTCCAGCTCACCGGCGTTCGTGCCGACCGTTTTCAACTGGCCCTGTACACCTTGCGGTTTGATGTCCCACGCCGTCATCGACGAACTTCCCCCGTGTCATGACCGTTCCGACCGACCTGCAGATCAGCCGATGTTGTCGACCGCTGCCTTCGCCCGCTGCAGCGTCTGCTGCGCCGTCGCGTCGTTCTTCTCCAGCGTCGTGTTCAACAGCTGGATGATGTTCTTGACCTCCTGCGACGCGTTCTTCCACCGCAGCTCCTTGGCGTGGTAGTCATCCGCCACACCATCCGCTGCGAAGTCCGTCATCGCCGCCGCGACCTGCGCCTCACGCGCCGCGATCACCTGCTCCAACTGACCGATCACGGCCTTGATACCGCCCTGCACCTCCGTCGAGGCACCCAGGTCATACGCACGACGATCCGTCCCACCAGCCACCACAACCACACTCCCCGTGAACGTTGAACGTAAAGAAGAAGACCTAGCGGCCGCGGAAGCGGGCCGCGTCGAAGTTCGCCGAACCCTGCGTCTGCCGCGCGTTCTCACCCTGCTCCTGGTCACCCGACCCGAACGCCTGCTCCATGCCCGACTGACCGCCCAGGATCGCCGCCAGCGAAGCGTTCAGCTCCTTCGCGATGCCATCCGCACGCAGCTTGAACGAATCGAACGCGACCTTGCCCTGCCCCTGAAACTTGCCCTCCAACGGCTGCGCCGCGGCCACCAGCTGCTTGATCAGCGAACCCAGGTCCGTATTCGAGCCACGCGACCCCGACATCAGGTTCGTCAGAACCTGCGTCCCCATGTCGAACTTCATCCCACACCCCGCACGTTTGGATGATCTTAAGTATGCCTACTTCGATCAACCTACATCGCTCCTGCAACGAGCAACGAGTCAGTTGTGACGTACCTATGACACACCGCGGGTGCCGGGACGAGCACCTCAGATGACCCCGGCCGTGCAGAACACGCACGCCTCCCAGAACGGCAGCGCGCCCAGCACCCTGTGGCGCACGCAGGAGGCCATCGCGGCCTCGGCCGGCCCGGGCAGGCGGCCTGCGCCGGCCCTCGCGGTCGCAGGGTCGAACTCCGCCACCATCGCCCGGTACGTGCGCAGGTACCCCTCGGCGCGGGGCGGCTCGTACGTCAGCTCCTCCCACCGGTGGCGGGAGAGCGCCAGATCGAGGACGCGCAGCAGGAAGTCCTTGGCAGCGGCCCGCTCCTGCGGCGTGTCGCCCCAGTCGAGCTCGGCCAGGCCGAAGCCGACCATCCCACGCCCCATCACGTTCTGGTCCTGGAGCGTCAGCAGGGCGGCGAAGCGGAAGTGCCAGGGCGTGTCGTGTCGGCTTCAGCCTTCCGAGGTACGGGGGAAGGTGATCTCGACGCGGCGGTTCTTCTTGCGGCCCTCTTCGGTGCCGTTGTCGGCGATGGGGTAGTCCTCGCTGTAACCGCGGACGTCGAAGACGACGCCGGGGTTGGCGACGGTCTTGGCCAGCTCGGCCTGGACGGCGTCAGCGCGCTTCTTGGAGAGCTCCTTGCCGTGTTCGTAGCTGCCCTGGTCGTCGGTGAAGCCGAAGACGCGGACGCGGGTCGCCTTCTGCGTGTTGATCTCGGCCGCGATGGCTTGTATCCGGGCGGCGGCCTGGGCGTTGAAGACGGCGCTGTCCTCGGGGAAGAGGACCTCGGACTGCAGCGCCATCATGACCGTCTGGTTGGTCTCCTGGCGGCGCTGCTCCCCGCCGAGGTCTTCGACGACCTCGGCGATGTCGAGCACCTTGGCGGGGGCGAGGGTGCCGCCCTGAGGGATCTTCAGGCCGGGGGAGGCGGAGTCGATGGGGACGGGGGCGGAGGCGGATGGCTCTGCGCCGGGGGGTACGGACGGTTTGACTTCGTCGGCGTGGGCGGTGGTCGCGCCGACGAAGTGTGCACCGGCGATGACGAGTCCCGCTACAGCGGTGACGGCGGCGGTTCGGTGGTGTTTCGTCATGGGGTCACCCGGAGATCTTGATGGTCGCCGTGGCAAAGGTGGGAAGTGTGAAGTCGACTTCAGACTTGTCGGCGGGCGGAGCCGGAAACTGTGCGAAGAAGGGAATGCTGCCGCCTGCCTTTACAAGGGAGACTCCCGTGGTGCACAGGCACCGGCCTTCTGTGTCGCGCAGTACGTAGTACCTCTTCTTCCCCACTCGGTCTACCAAAGTCGCTCCGGCTACTGACTCGCCTCCGCCAGTCAACTCGTTGCCCCGCCAGGCGGCAGTACCGTTGAAGTCCTTGTCGCCAGAGTTTTTGATCTGCCCATTGACTGTGACGAAGCCTCCGGCATCACGAGCTACAGAGTTGATCACCATGACGATGCCGCTCTCCCCGTTAACCGTCGCGAGCACCTGGGTAGGCTCTGCAGTCTGACTACTGCTCGGCGCAGGGGCCGAGGCACCCCCACCAGCCTGTGGCGTGGACGATTTTTGAGGCTGTGCCGGCTTCTTGTCGTCGCCGCCCCCACATCCGGCCAGCGTGAGGGCCAAAGCGGCCGTAATCGCAACGGCCGCTCCCCCGCGGACCTTCACCAAGTGCCGCATGCTCATCTACGCCGCTTCCTCACTTTGATATTCGCTGTCAGACGACCAGTCGCACGCTGAAGAGCTTCCTCGCCAGCTGGGGCAACGGGCCGGGGTTCAAGAGGTCAAGTTTGATGGGCTCGACGCCCTTGCACACGAAGTTGACGGAGCCCGGATTCGGCTGCCCACCAGGGGTAGCAGTCGGGCTTGGCGGGGGGAGAGGAGGTGAGGAAGGGGTCACAACGGCACCCAGTGAGCAGCGTGACTCGATCACGGCCGTTGCCTTGGCGAATCCGTAGGTCTCGCCACTCCCAGGGACCACCGAATCCCCAACCGCGCCGGTCGTCTTCACATTGACGGTGAAGCGCGGTAGAGCCTCCTCGCACTCCGCCGTGGCGTCGTTCAGAGCTGCAAAGCGCTCCGCCGTAATGCAGGCTCCGGTTACATCGAGGCGCTCGACATCAAGGATCGCCTCCCAATCACTCGGCTTGAGAGCGCCCAGGTCGAGCCCCACGAAAACTCTATCCCTGGCATCACGCGCGGCGGCCAGTGCTGCAGCATCAGCAGCACCCTGCGCATTGCTGCGTGTGGTGCCAGCCATCCCGACAACAAAGAATGCGAGCGCGGCGAAGAGCAGACCCGCCACCACCACAATGTAGATGGGGAAAGCCTGCCCCCGATCACCGAACCTGCGTGCGATCATTTGCCCGCGGTGATACCTGTGATCTGATCCTTGATCTTGGTGGTGATGTTCTGGCCGATGCCCGTACCCACGATCGCCCCGATGATCACCACGACCACCAGGATGATCCCCAGATACTCGAACGCCGTCTGGCCGCGATCCGCCGCACCTCTCCCCGCGTACCGCTTCCGCATCCTCGCCAGGGTGTTCTGCAACATGAAAGTTCCCTCCCGGGCCGGTGCCACTGCTGGTTTGCGGACGGTACGGCGAGTCACCGGTCGTAACCAAGGGTCCCGGGGCCCAAATACGGACCCATTGCGCACTCCGTCTACCCATGACCGGTCACTCCTGGACGGGCGGTTCCCAGCCAGCGGGCTATGGCCTCGCTGCGCGTGGTGCTGTGGAGCTTTGCGAAGATGCGGTTGATGTGGTTCTTGACCGTCTTCTCGCTGATGAAGCAGGCGGCGGCGATCCGCTGGTTGTTCATCCCGGACGCGATCAGGTCCATGATCTCCACCTCCCGCGAACTCAGCCCGAAGACAACAGAGTTGTGCATCCGCTCAGACGAGGGTGCCACAGTTCGTTGCTGTTGCGAAGAGGTCCGGAGTTCGGAGAGAAGGGCGCTTGCCGCCGTCGGGGTGAAGTGGGGGCGGCCCTCGGGGGCGTCGCGGACCGCGCGCAGCAGGTCGGACGCCGTGAACTCGCCGTGGACCAGGTAGCCGCCGGCGCCCAGCAGCAGCGTCTCGCGGACGACTTCGGACTCCCGGCTGTACGTCAGCATCAGTACGGGGGCCAGCTGTACGAGGTGCGGCAGCGCCGAGATGCCGTCCACCCCCGGCATCCGGACGTCCAGCAGGACCACGTCCGGGGCGTGCCGGCGGGTCAGGCTCAGGGCCTCGCGGCCGTCCGACGCCTCCGCTATGACCTCGATGTCCTCGGCCGCGCACAGGATCGCCGCCAGCCCCGCCCTGATGACCGGGTTGTCATCGGCGATCAGCACGCTCAGTCGGGCGGCCACGGCTCAGCCACCCCCGAACAGCGCGTCGAAGTCCACGTTCGCCCCGTAGACGAACCCGCAGACCAGCAGGATCAGCGTGCCCGGCAGCATGAACATGGTGACGGCGAACGTGGCCTTGGGGACGGCCCGTGCCGCCCGACGCCGGGCGTTCTGGGCGTCCGTACGCCGCATGTCGTCGGCGATCGCGATCAGGGTGTCCACGATCGGGGAGCCCAGTTCCTCGCCCTGCTGGAGGGCCGTCACGAACTGCGCGACCTGTTCGCTGTCGTTGCGGCGGCGCAGCTCGTCGAAGGCCTGGCGGCGGCTCACGCCCATGTCCATCTGCTGCAGGGTGATCCGGATCTCGTCCGCCCACGGCCCCTCGTACTTGTGCGCCACCCGCTCCAGCGCCTGCCGGAAGCCGAGGCCCGCGCTCACCACCACCGCGAGCACGTCCAGGAAGTCCGGCAGGGTCCGCTCGATGTGGTCGCGGCGGACCCGGATCGCCGACCACAGCCCGACCTCGATCCAGAACAGGCCGAAGGCCACCATCAGCAGGGCCGGTACGAGCTGGCCGTTGATCAGCATCGAGAAGGCGCCCAGCGCCCCGAGGGCTCCGTACACCGCGCGGCGCGCCGCGTAGCGGTCGATCGTCAGGCCCGCCGGGTTGCCCGCCATGTCGATCTGGCGGCGCTTGCGGGCCACCCGGCCCGGTCCCATCGCCCGCAGGACCGCCGGGGCCCAGCGGATGCCCAGCCGGTCCACCAGCGAGCCGACGGCCGTCGTACGCGTGGCACCGACCTCCAGGGCCAGCGCGAGGTCGGTCGGCAGTTTGACGTCGGCCCGGTAGAGCCGGATCCCGTGGAAGGCGCCGAGGACGGACAGCGCCACGGCCAGGGCCAGGAGGAGAGCGATCACGACGGCAGCCCCCTCACACGTCGATCTTGGACAGGCGGCGGATGAGGATGAAGCCGAGGGCGAAGAGGCCGAGCGAGACCAGCACCGCCGTCTGGCCCACGAAGGCACCCGTCATGCGGTCCAGCGCGCCCGGCATCATCATGTCCACCAGGAGCAGCGAGCCCAGGCCGATGGCCGGGACCAGGTACGCCGTCACCGTCACCTGGGACAGCTGGGTACGGATCTCCCGGCGGGTCTCCTTGCGCTGCTCCAGGGTCACCGTGAGGTTGCGCAGGCTCTCCACGATCGTGCCGCCCGCGCGGGCCGACAGGACGAGGGTGGAGACCAGGACGACCAGTTCCCGGGAGGGCAGGCGCTCCGTCAGTTCGCCGAGGGACTCCTCGATGGAGTGGCCGACGGCGAGGCGGTTGGCGACGCGCGCGAGCTCCTCGCCCGCCGGGGCCTCCAGCTCCTCCGCCGCCATGCCGATGGCCGTACGCAGGGCCAGCCCGGCCTGGGTGGCGTTGGCGAGGATGCGGGCCAGGTCGGGAAGCTGGTTGATGAACCGCTCGGTGCGGCGCGTCCGCTGCCAGTTGAGGAACGCGTTCGCGGCCCACAGGCCGATCAGGCCGGCCACCGGGCCGAAGAACGGGGCCAGGAAGGACGCGGCGACCAGCCAGGTCCCGGCGACCGCGGCGCACATGTAGACGAAGAACTCGCCGACCGTCAGGTCGAGACCGGTCACCGCGAGCTTGATCTCGATGCGCCGGCCCAGCGTCGTCTTCCGCAGCCGCCGGTCGACGCCGGCGAAGCGCCGCCGCCGGCCCGCGGCCGCCGGCCCCCCGGTCGCCGAGAGCCGTTCGATGAGCGCGGCGCGCTGGGCGCGGCCCGCCGCGTAGGCGTGGACGCCGAGGACCGTGAACAGGCAGGCCAGCAGCGTGGTGCCGAGGGTGAGGAGGATGAGTGGGTTCACAGGGCGGTCCGGGTGACGCGGGGGGTGGTGAGAGGTCCGGTGAGGGGGTCGTCGTCCGGCAGGGCCACGCCGAAGGCCTGCGGGACGGGCTGGTTGTTCATGTAGAGGCGCTCCGCGACGAAACGGGGCAGCGGGTAGTACTCGAAGTAGCCGTGGACGCGGGAGTCCGGCCCCATCGGCTGGGCCGCGAAGCGGCAGACCGTCGTGATCCGGAAGGCCTCGCGGCCGTGCGATTCGAGGACGGATATCTCCGTGATGCGGCGCGAGCCGTCGCCGAAGCGGGTGAGCTGCACGATCACGTTGACGGCGCTGTTGATCTGGTCCTGGAGCGCCTCGAAGGGGATCTCGACCTCCGACATGGAGGCGAGGGTCTGCAGGCGCATCAGGGCGTCGGCGGAACTGTTCGCGTGCACGGTGGCCAGGGACCCGTCGTGACCGGTGGACATGGCCTGGAGCATGTCGAGGGTCTCGCCGCCGCGGACCTCGCCGACGATGATGCGGTCGGGGCGCATGCGCAGGGAGTTGCGTACGAGGTCACGGATGGTGATCTGGCCCTTGCCCTCGACGTTCGCGGGCCGGGATTCGAGCCGGATGACGTGCGCCTGCTGCAGCTGGAGCTCGGCGGAGTCCTCGATGGTGATGATGCGCTCGCCCTCCGGGATCAGGCCGGAGAGGGCGTTGAGGAGGGTCGTCTTGCCGGTGCCGGTGGCGCCCGAGACGATCAGGTTCATCTTCGCCGCGACCAGCCCCGACAGCAGCAGGAGCATCTGCTCCTCGAGCGAGCCGAGGGCGATCATCTCGTGCAGGGTGAAGGCCCGCGGGAAGCGGCGGATGGTGAGGGTGGCGCCGGTCAGCGAGAGCGGCGGGATGATGACGTTGACCCGCTCGCCGCTGGGCAGCCGGGCGTCGACCATCGGATTGGCCTCGTCGACCCGGCGGTTGACCGTGGAGACGATGCGCTCGATGGTCTGCATCAGCTGTTCGTGCGAGGCGAAGCGCAGCGGGAGCTGCTCCACGCGGCCGGAGCGCTCCACGAAGATCTGGTCGGGCCCGTTGACCATGATCTCGGAGATCGACGGGTCCTCCAGGAGCGGTTCGAGCACCCCGAGGCCGAGGGCCTCGTCGACGACGCGGCGGATCAGCTGCGCGCGCTCGACGGTGGAGAGGACGGGCCCTTCGCGGCTGATGATGTGGCCCAGCACGCGCTCCAGGCGCGCCCGGCGCTCGGCGGGCGCGAGGGCGGACATCTCGGCGAGGTCGATCTCCTCCAGCAGCTTGGCGCGGTACGAGGAGACCAGGCGGCCGTCCTCACGCGGGCTGTGGCGGTCGTCGGGGGTGTTGACCCGGGAGCGCAGGCTCATGGTCGGGGGCCCTTCGGGTCGTCGTTGGGCATGACGGCGGTCGCCGACGCCGTGTGCGCGTCGAGTCCGGGCACGATGGAGTTGGCGGTGAGGGTGACCTTCACACTGATGGCGTCGGCCGAGTTGGACCACTCGAAGGCGGCGGTGGAGGCCAGGCCCCCGCTGATCGCCGCCCGGCCCGCCGCCTCGCCCCCCTGGCCCTTCTGGGCCTGGACGCGCGCGGCGGTACGGGCCGCCGTGTCCGCCTGTTCCTCGGCGTACGCCACCCAGCCCAGCTGGATCCCGCAGAGCGCGACGAACAGCAGGATCGGCACGAAACCGATGTATTCGATGGCTACTTGGCCCCGGTCAGAGCGCCACTTCCGCTCCCGGTTCATGTCACTCCTCCTTCTCCATCGCCGCACCGCCCGTGCCGTGGATCGAGCCGAAGTTGAGCCCCGGGTAGAAGACGGGAATCTTGAGCGTCACCGTCGCCTTGTAGATGTCGCCCGAGCGGCCGCATTCCGCCTGCATGGCCCAGGCGGCCGAGATGTGCTCCGCCGCCGCCGTCTCGCAGTCCGCGCGCTTTCCCGTCACCGCCCCCGCCCGCGCCGCCTCGTCCGCCGCGTTGCCCGCCAGGGAGAACGCGTAGCCGATCAGGACGCACTCCCACACCGCCGCCACGAGCAGCAGGATCAGCGGCACCGTGCCGACGAACTCGATCGCCACCTGGCCCCGGTCCCGCCCCCGGCCCCGCACCCCTCTCCGCGGCGACATGGCTCAGCCCTCCCGGCCGCGGCGCAGGCGGGCCACCGGGCCCGCGGCGCGGACCGCCAGGGAGGCGCCGGCCGGCTGCGGACCCGGGGCTTCGGGGGCCGACAGCAGGCCCAGCTCCCCCGCCAGGGCCCACAGGGCCTGCTTGACCGTGGAGCGGTTGTCCAGGTCCTGGACCCGGCCCGCGTCCACCACCGCCTGGAGCTCCTTGAAGGCCGCCGGGACCGGGGTGCGGGTGGCCCGGGTCTTGGTGATCTTCTCGATCAGCGCGGGCTGTATCTCCGTGTGCTTGGTCCAGCGGTTGACGACCATGGCGGTGTCCTCCGCCTTGCGCACCTGGAGCCGTTCCCACATCCGGACCATCCGCTTCGCCGCCCGCACCGCGACCACGTCCGGGGTGGTGACCAGCACCGCCACGTCGGCCGACTCCACCGCGGCGGCGTTCGCGCCGGTCACCTGGGTCCCGCAGTCGATGACGACGAGTTCGTAGCGGGCGCGCAGGGCGGCGATGACGAGCCGGGCGGCCCGTTCGTCGACCTCCTCGCCGCGTTCCCCGTCCGCCGGGGCCAGCAGCAGGGCCACGCCCGTGCGGTCGTCGTACACCGCGTCCTGCAGGACCCGCGGGGAGATGTCCTGGATCCCGGCGAGGTCGGCGATCGAGCGCCGGAACTGCACGTCGAGGTACGAGCCCACGTCGCCGGCCTGGAGGTCCATGTCGACCAGTGCGGTACGCCGCCCCGAGGCGGCCGCGGCCAGCGCGAACTGCACGGCGGTGAAGGTGGTGCCCACACCGCCCTTGGCGCCGGTGACGGTGACCACCCGCCCGCCCGGCCCGGAGGGGGTCTCCACCGCGCCCCGCCCGAGGTGGCGGCGTACGCCCACGGACCACTGGGCGGCGGCCTGGACGCGGGCCGCGAGCTCCTCGTAGGTGAGCGGAAGGCCGATCAGGCCCCGCGCGCCCGAGTCCATGGCGGCGGAGAAGAGGGCCGGCCCGGCGTCGGAGGTGATCAGGACGACGCCGACGGCCGGGAAGCGCAGGGCCACCTCCCGGATGAGTTCCAGGACGGGCGCCGGGCCGATGCGCTCGTGGACGAGGACGACCTCGGGGAGTTCGTCGATCGACTCGGCGGCGAGCCGGCCCAGGGTGTCCAGCAGGGTGGTGGAGTCGGGGACCGGGACGGCCGGCTCGGAGTCCGGGAGCTGGCTGAGCAGGGTCACCAGGGCGCGCGCGGCGTCCGGGTCGCCGGCCGCGGGGAGGATTCGGGTGGTCATCCGGGCCGCCTCACTTGTCCCCGTCGAGGGTGTATGTACGGTCGCCCGGGCTCGGGGCCGAGTCGGTGCCGGGGGCCACCAGGGCCAGGCGGACGTGCTCCGCGAAGGACTCGGCGTACGCGACGCGCTGGGTGTCCTTGGTGTTCAGGGCGAAGGTGATGGGGACGGCCTCGGCCGGGCCCTTGCGGTCGGTCTCCTTGTCGAGGGCGGTGAGCTTGCCGACGCCCAGCACCCGGGCGTTGGCGACGATGATCACCGAGCGAGAGGGGTCGGTGTCCTTGGCGCCCTTGAAGGTGGCGATGATGTTGACCTTGGCACCGGAGGTGATCTTGCCGGCCACGCCCGTCGCCGCGTCGATCATGATGGCGATCTCCTGCTCACCGGGCTGGAGCTGGGGCCGGTCCACGAACATGTCCGCCTGGAGCAGGGAGCCCTTCTTCAGGGTGGTCAGCGCGATCTTGTCCTTGAGTGCGCCGAGGTCGGTGACGGCGGTCTCCGACAGCCACCGCTCGGGCACCGAGACCTCCTCGAACTGCCCGGCCGAGAGCGGGCTGTACGGGGCGATGTCACCCTTGACGCGGTACGCGACGACCTCCGACCCGACCTTGGAGTTGACGTCGCCGATCACCACGAGGACTCCGGCGAAGGCCCCCAGGGCGCACAGGACCGACAGGAGCAGCAGAATGACGCCGCGGCGCTGGCGTGAGTTCATGGTCCGTACTACCTCGCCGTTCTTCGTTCGTTCGTCGGGCCGGATCGGTCAGGGTCTGGAGCGGGCGGTGCTCGCCGGTGCGGCCGGCGGTGGCGGTGCGTTCAGCGGCGCGGCGCAGAATCCGCAGCGGTCGCCGATGAGTTCGAAGCCGCACCAGCGGCATTCCTCGCGGCGGACCGAGCCGACCAGCTGGTAGAGGACGGAGAGGTCCGGGATGCCGGCGGCGAACTCCACCAGCTTCTGCGTGCCCCACCAGGCGGGCGACGCGGCGGGCAGCGGGTTCTCCATGACGCCGTGCACCTGCCAGGCCGGGCCGAGTTCGGCCGCGACCCAGTCGGAGGCGAGCTGGCCGCGGGCGAAGGTGAGGTGGGTGGCGAACTCGGGCCCGGCGGGCAGCCCGGCCCCGCCCCCGTGCACCCCGCCGGGGCGGGAAGAACCGCCGGGACCGCCCGCGCCGCCGGAACCACCCGCACCACCCGCACCACCCGCACGCCCCGAGCCCCCGGCGCCGCCCAGCCTGGCCAGGTGCGGCGTCGGATGGGCGAGTACGGCGAACTGCGCGCTCGGCGACCAGGACCGGGCGTGGGCCTTGAGCCCGACCGGGACCCGGTCGAGTTTGGCGACCGAGCCCAGCAGGGCGCCCGCGTAGATGTAGTGGGACAGCAGCCGGGCCGCGGAGGCGATGACTCCGGGGCTGAAGTCGCAGACGCTGAGCTGGCGGAGCTGACGTACCAGCAGAGCCGTGCCCAGCGGCGGCAGATCGACGCCGAGGAGCGCGATCCGGTCGGTTTCGAGGATGGCGCGTACGGTGTGCAGCCGCTGGACGGTGGCCCGCGGCAGCCAGTCGGGTACGACGGCCACGAGATGGCCGTGGCGTTCCAGCAGGGCGCTGGTCTGGGCGAGCGCGCCCGCGAGGTCGAGTTCCTCGGGCGGCGGCAGTACGGCGGCCCCGGGCGTGTGCCGGTCAGGGGCCGGAAGGACCAGATCGGCGCTGGTGACAGCGATGGCGGTCGGCACGCGAATCCCCCCGTTCACCCCGTGTGCCACGGCCGTTCGCGGAGCCGCCGCACACACGCACACCCTGCGCGACCGCAAACGATCGACGCCCTTCCCCCCTTGCCTCAGCACCATAACCGCGTCACCGCTGGCAGGGCAGGGGCTTGGAAATTCCCGTGCTGCGCGCACAGGTCACAGGTGGCGGGAAACCCGGACAACAGGGATCGGACGATCGAGCATTTCCAGCCACATTGCAAAGACTCTTGACATGGGGATTGGTCTGGACCAACTTGGCTCCGCCAGGCCTTTTCCGGGGCGCCCCCACCTGCCCCGCGCTCTCCTCATCCCCTTCCTCCCCCCACCGGAGCCCACGTGAACCGCATACGCTCCCTCGCCCTGCTGGCCGCCGCCGCCCTCACCGCGGGCGGCCTCACCGCCTTCGCCACCGGCACCGCGCACGCCGCGGACGTCAACGTCGCCCGCAACGGCGGCTTCGAGTCCGGGCTCGCCAACTGGTCCTGTTCCGGCGGAAGCGGCGCTTCCGTCTCCTCGCCGGTCCACGCCGGCGCCGGCGCCCTCAAGGCCACGCCGGCCGGGTCCGACAACGCCCGCTGCAGCCAGACCGTCACGGTCAAGCCGAACTCCACATACACGCTGAGCACCCAGGTCCAGGGCAGCTACGTCTACCTCGGCGCGACCGGGACCGGCACCCAGGACGTCTCCACCTGGACCCCCGGCTCGGGTTCGGGCTGGCAGAAGCTCTCCACCACCTTCACCACCGGCCCCGGCACCACCCAGGTCACCGTCTACACCCACGGCTGGTACGGCCAGCCGGCCTACTTCGTCGACGAGTTCAGCGTCTTCGGCCCGGACGGCGGGGGCGGCACGGACCCCGGCCCCTCCATACCCGGCGCCCCGTCCGGTACCGCTGTTTCCGGACAGAGCTCGAGCGGACTCACCCTTTCGTGGAACGCGGTCAGCGGGGCCACCGGCTATTACGTGTATCAGGACGGCGTCCGCGTCCGTACGGTGTCCTCGGCGAGCGCCCAGATCACCGGGCTCGCGGCCTCCACCTCGTACGCGTTCCAGGTCAGCGCGTACAACGCGGCCGGCGAGGGCCCCAAGTCCGCGGCCGTCACCGGCACCACCACCGGAGGCGGGGACCCGAACCCGAATCCGGCCGTCCCCCGGCACGCGCTGACGGGCTATTGGCAGAACTTCAACAACGGCGCGACCGTCCAGAAGATCTCCGACGTCTCCGCGCAGTACGACATCATCGCCGTCTCCTTCGCCGACGCCACGGCCACGCCGGGCGCCATCGCCTTCAACCTCGACTCCGCCGGACTCGGCGGCTACACGGTCGCCCAGTTCAAGTCGGACATCGCCGCGAAGAAGGCGGCCGGCAAGTCGGTGATCCTCTCCATCGGCGGCGAGAAGGGGACCATCACGGTCAACGACTCCGCCTCCGCGGCCAACCTCGCGAACTCGGCGTACGCGCTGATGCAGGAGTACGGCTTCTCCGGCATCGACATCGACCTGGAGAACGGCCTCAACCCGACCTACATGACGCAGGCCCTGCGCGCCCTGTCGGCGAAGGCGGGCCCCTCGCTCGTCATCACCATGGCCCCGCAGACCATCGACATGCAGTCCACGCAGGGCGGCTACTTCAAGACGGCGCTCAACATCAAGGACATCCTGACCGTCGTCAACATGCAGTACTACAACAGCGGCTCGATGAACGGCTGCGACGGCAAGGTCTACTCGCAGGGCTCGGTGGACTTCCTCACCGCCCTCGCCTGCATCCAGCTGGAGGGCGGCCTCGACCCCTCCCAGGTGGGCATCGGTGTCCCGGCCTCGCCGAGCGGGGCGGGCAGCGGCTACGTCTCCCCGACCGTCGTCAACAACGCCCTGGACTGCCTGACCCGGGGCACGAGCTGCGGGTCCTTCAAGCCCTCCAAGACCTACCCCGGCCTGCGCGGTGCGATGACCTGGTCGACGAACTGGGACGCCAAGGCGGGTAGTGCCTGGTCCAACGCGGTGGGTCCCAAGGTCCACAGCCTCCCCTAGGCGGTAGGTGTGGGGGTGGCCGGTTCAGGTCGGCGGACACGGTGCGGTCTTGACCTGGACATGCCACGAGAGCACGCTGTGCGCGTCCGCACGGCTACCCCCACACTCCCCACCCAGGAGAACGCATGCGGCTCCACTACCGCCGGAGGGCCGCCGTCACGGCGGCCCTGCTGGCGCTCGCTTTGGGCGCACCCGCCTACGGCATGAGCGCGACGGCCTCGCCACCGCCCACCCCCTCCACCGCCACCCAGGACGAGGCCATCGTCCAGTACCGGATCCACGGCCCCGCCACGGCGACCGACCGCACCGCCCTGCTCCGCACGGGCGTGTCGATCGACGAGGTGGACGACCACACGGTCGTGGTCAGCGCCGACACCATGCAGGCCAAGAACCTGCGCTCACTGGGCTACCAGCTCACCGCGCTGCCCGGCCCGCCGGACCGCTCCCTGCCGGGGATCGCGGCGGGCCCGATGGACTTCCCGTCGGCGGACTCGCGCTACCACAACTACGCCGAGGCCAACGCGGAGATCGACCAGCGCCTCGCCCAGTACCCCGGGATCATGAGCAAGCGGGTGATCGGGAAGTCGTACCAGGGCCGGGACCTCATCGCCATCAAGATCAGCGACAACGTCGCGACGGACGAGGCCGAGCCCGAGGTGCTCTTCACCCACCACCAGCACGCCCGCGAGCACCTGACCGTGGAAATGGCCCTGTACCTGATCAAGGAGCTCGGCTCCAAGTACGGCACCGAGTCCCGGATCACCAACGCCGTCAACGGCCGTGAGATCTGGATCATCCCGGACCTCAACCCGGACGGCGGCGAGTACGACATCGCCACCGGGTCCTACCGGTCCTGGCGCAAGAACCGCCAGCCCAACTCCGGCTCCTCGTACGTCGGCACGGACGAGAACCGGAACTGGAACTACAAGTGGGGCTGCTGCGGCGGCTCCAGCAGCAGCAAGAGCTCCGAGACCTACCGCGGCGCGGCCGCCGAGTCGGCGCCCGAGGTGAAGGCCGTCTCGGACTTCGTGCGCAGCCGGGTGGTCGGCGGCAAGCAGCAGATCAAGGCCTCGATCGACTTCCACACGTACAGCGAACTGGTGCTGTGGCCCTTCGGGTACACCTACAACGACACCGCGCCGGGCCTGACCGCCGACGACCTCGCCGTCTTCAAGAAGATCGGCACCAGCATGGCGGCGAGCAACGGCTACACCCCGGAGCAGTCGAGCGACCTCTACATCACGGACGGCACGATCGACGACTGGCTGTGGGGGAACCAGAAGATCTTCTCCTACACCTTCGAGATGTACCCGGCGAGCTCGGGCGGCGGCGGCTTCTACCCGCCCGACGAGGTGATCGACCGCGAGACCGCCCGCAACAAGGACGCGGTGCTCCAGCTGCTGGAGAACGCGGACTGCATGTACCGCTCGATCGGCAAGGAAGCCCAGTACTGCACCGCCTGATCCCCCGCACGGCACGAGCCGGGGCGCCCCACCGCCAGGGGGGCGCCCCTCCGCGTGCTCAGCCGAGGACGGCCAGGGCGTCGATCTCGATGAGCAGCCCGGCCGGCAGGCCCACGTACACGGTGGTGCGGGCCGCCGGGGCCTCCTTGAGGCCCTGCTCCTCGAAGTACGTGTTGTACAGCTCGTTCATCTCGGCGAAGTGCGCGGTGTCGGTGAGGTAGACGCGGATCATCATCACGTCGTCCCAGCCGCCGCCGCCCGCCTCCAGCACCGAGCGGACGTTCTCCAGCGTCTGGAGGGTCTGCTCGCGCAGCGTCGGCCCGGCGGGGGTGGGCGGCTGCCCCTCGACGTGCGGGAGGAAGCCGACCTGCCCGGCGACCTGGAGGATGTTCCCCTTGCGCACGCCGTGCGAGAAGCGCGCGGGCGGGGTGGTGTGGGTGTCGGGGGTGATGGCGGTCTTCTCGCTCACGAGTCCTCTTCCTGTACCTGTACCTGTACCTGTGCCCGCACCTGTTCCGGTCCGGGTTCCTGCACCTGTTCCGGCGATCCTGAGTAGTCCCGGCTGACGGCCTCGGCCGCGGCGCGCACCAGCGGCAGCAGTCCGACGAGCCCGTCGGCCGTGACGACCACACTGGGCGCGGAGACGGACAGCGCGGCGACGACCCGCCCGTCGGGCCCGTACACGGGTGCGCCGAGGCAGTTGACGGACTCCTCGTGCCCCCCGAGGTCGGCGGCCCAGCCCTGCGCCCGCACCAGGTCCAGCTCGCGCAGGAAGGCGGCGGCGTCGGGGGTGGAGCGGGCGGTGTAGCGCGGATAGTCGATCCGCTCCGCGAGGCTCCTGCGCTCGGCCTCCGGCAGGTCGGCGACGAGCAGCTTCGCGACGGCGGCGACGGTGAGGGGCACGGGCTTGCCGATGCGGGAGTACATGCGGACCGGGTAGCGGCTCTCCACCTTGTCGACGTACACGACCTCGTCGTCCTGGAGGAGGGCGAGGTGGACGGTGTGCCCGGTGGCCTTGTTCAGCGCGCGCAGGTGGGGGTGCGCGATCTCCCGTACGTCGAGGTTCTCGACGGCCTCGGCGGCGAGCGCGAACAGCTGCGCGCCGAGCCGGTACCGGCCGTCGGCCTGCCGGTACACGAAGCCGCGCTCGTGCAGGGTGCGCAGCAGGCGCAGCGCGGTGCTCTTGTGCACGCCGATCTCGCCGGCGACCTCGCCGAGGCCGGCCGGCCCCTTGGCCAGCAGCGGCAGGATTCCGAGCGCCCGCTCCACGGACTGGCTCATCCCTCGTCCTCTCGTACGGCCACGGCGACCCCCGGCTGCGCCGGTGCCGGGCTCCGCCCCGACCCCCCGGCGCCGCACGTTGACCCACCGTCACCCGGGATGTTAGACAGCATGCAGCGGCATACGCAACGACCGTTGCAGACAGCGCAACTCCGGGAGGGCAACCCATGGCCAGCGACCCCGTCAAGAACCTCGCCGACGAACCCGTCGACCACCGGTTCAAGGGTCTCCCCCCGGACGCCCACACCGCCGGCCTCACCGTCGGCCAACTCACCGCACAGCGCCGCGACCTGCACACCGGCGGGTTCACCACCCCCGTCCTGACCCTCGACGCGGACGCGCTGGAGCACAACCTCACCGCCCTCGGCACGTACGCCGCCCGCCACGACCTCGCCTTCGCCCCGCACGGCAAGACCTGCATGGCCCCGCAGCTCTTCCGCCGCCAGCTGGACCACGGCGCGTGGGGCATCACGGCCGCCGTCCCCCACCAGGCCCGCGTCTACCGCGCCTTCGGCATCCAGCGCATCTTCCTCGCCAACGAGCTCGTCGATCCCGCCGCCCTGCGCTGGGTCGCCGCCGAGGTCGCCGCGGACCCCGGCTTCCGCTTCGTCTGCTACGTCGACTCCGTGCGCGGCGTCCACCTCATGGACCGCGCCCTGCGCGACGCGCCCGCCGTCATCGACGTCGTCGTCGAGCTCGGCGCCGGCGAGGGCGCCCGCACCGGCGCCCGCAGCGACGAGGACTGCCGTGCCGTGGCCGACGCCGTCGCCGACGCCGCCACCCTCCGCCTCGTCGGCATCGCCGGCTACGAGGCCGAGGTCCCCGACGCCGACCCGGACCGCGTCCACGCGTACCTGCGCCGCCTCACCGGCCTCGCCGTCGAGTTCGACAAGGCCGGCCGGTTCGACGCGTACCCGGACCTCGAGGAGATCATCGTCAGCGCCGGCGGCTCCGCCTGGTTCGACGCCGTCGCCGACGTGTTCGCCGAGATGCCCGAGCTCTCGCACCCCACCCTCAAGCTGCTCCGCTCCGGCGCGTACGTCTCCCACGACCACGGCTGGTACACCCGCCTCACCCCCTTCAACCGCCACCCCGAAGAGGGCGGCCTGCGCCCCGCGTTCCGGCTCTGGACGCAGGTCGTCTCGCGGCCCTCCCCCGCCCAGGCCTTCGTGAACGCGGGCAAGCGCGACATCGCCTACGACCTCGGCCTCCCCACCGCCGAACTGGTCCGCGACGCCCTCACCGGCGAGGAGCGGCCCGCCGCCGGCGTCCGCGTGGTCAAGCTCTCCGACCAGCACGCCTGGCTGGAGACCGACTCCCCCGACGACGTCCAGGTCGGCGACTGGGTGGCCCTCGGCATGTCCCACCCCTGCACCATCTTCGAGAAGTGGCCGCTGATCCCGGTGGTGGAGTCCGACGGCACGGTCAGCGACTACGTCCGCACCTTCTTCTAGGCCCGGGGCGTGGACCTGGTCATCCGCGGGGCCCGCGTCGTCGACGGCACGGGCGGGCCCTCGTACACCGCCGACGTCGGCGTGCACGAGGGCCGGATCACCGAGATCGGCAGGCTCCCCGGCGGGCGCAGGACCCTCGACGCCCACGGCCTGGCCCTCGCCCCCGGCTTCGTCGACATGCACGCCCACAGCGACCTCGCGCTGCTCCGCGACCCGGACCACAGCGCGAAGGCCGCCCAGGGCGTGACCCTCGAAGTGCTGGGCCAGGACGGCCTCTCGTACGCCCCGGCCGACGAGCGCACCCTGGCCGGGGTCCGGGCCGCCATCGCGGGCTGGAACGGCCCGGGGGACGACATCGACTTCGACTGGCGCACGGTCGGCGGCTACCTGGACCGCCTCGACCGCGCCCACGGCGGCCGGGGCTGCGCGGTCAACGCCGCCTACCTCGTCCCCCAGGGCACCGTCCGCGCCTACGCCGTGGGCTGGGACGACCGCCCGGCGACCGGGGCCGAGCTGGACCGGATGCGGCAGCTGGTCGCCGAGGGCCTGGCCCAGGGCGCCGTCGGCATGTCCTCGGGGCTGACCTACACCCCCGGCATGTACGCCTCCGGCGCCGAACTGACCGAGCTGTGCCGCGTGGTGGCCCGGTACGGCGGCTACTACTGCCCGCACCACCGCTCGTACGGCCGAGGCGCCCTCGCCGCCTACGCCGAGATGGTCGCCCTCACCCGCGAGGCCGGCTGCGCCCTGCACCTCGCGCACGCCACCATGAACTTCGGCGAGAACCGGGGCCGGGCCCCCGAGCTGCTCGCCCTGCTCGACGCGGCCCTGGCCGACGGCTGCGACGTCACCCTCGACAGCTACCCGTACACCCCCGGCTGCACCACGCTGGTCGCCCTGCTGCCGAGCTGGGCGAACGAGGGCGGCCCGGAGGCGGTCCTGGCCCGGCTGCGCGACGACGCCGAGGCCGAGCGGATCCGGTACGCGCTGGAGGTGACGGGGGCCGACGGCTGTCACGGTGTCCCCGTCGACTGGTCGACGATCGAGATCGCCGGCACCGCCGACCCCGCCTTCGCCCCGTACGTCGGCACACGCCTGGACGGCTGGAACACCGCCCGGCGGCTGCTGATCGGCGACCGGCTCGCGCCGTCGGTGCTCCAGCACGTGGGGCACGAGGAGAACGTCCGGGCGATCATGCGCCACCGCGTCCACACCGGCGGCTCCGACGGCATCCTCCAGGGCGCGAAGCCGCACCCGCGGGCCCACGGCACCTTCCCGCACTACCTCGGCCACTACGTCCGCGAGCTCGGCGTGCTCTCCCTCGAGGAGTGCGTCGCGCACCTGGCCGGCCGCCCGGCGGCCCGGCTGCGCCTGCCCGACCGGGGGCTGGTCCGCGTCGGGCACCGGGCCGACCTGGTCCTCTTCGATCCGGACACGGTCGCCGCCGGGTCCACGTACGAGAAGCCGCGCGCGCTTCCCGCCGGCATTCCGCACGTGTTGATCGACGGCCGCTTCGTGATGCGGGACGGGCGCCGCACGGACGTCCTGGCGGGACGCTCGGTACGCCGCACCCCGACCGCGACGACCAGGGCATGACCGGACCACGACCGCGGGCATGACCGCAGGCATGACCGCAGGCATGACCGCAGGCATGACCGCAGGCATGACCGAGTCACGACAAGGGCATTGACGTGCGCACACATAGGATGAACCGATGGTCGCCTTCGCCCTCGCCGCGCTGTTCTTCCTCGCCTTCTGCGTCAGCGCCCGACGGGACCGTCGGCGCTTCCTCAACGCGGTGCTGTTCGGCCTGACCTTCATCACCTCCTCCTTCGCCCTGCTCCTCCAGGTGCCGCAGCTGCCCCGCTGGCTGGCCATGCCGGTGATCGTGCTCGTCTTCGCCGTCCCCACCCTCGGCATCCTGGCGCTCGGCGTCTTCCTCGTCGCCAACGGCCTGACGATGGTCCGCAAGGAGGGCGCCCGCCCGCCCAACCTGCTGTCGCTGGCGGCCGGGCTCGGCATCTTCGGGATGATCACGCTGCTGCTGCTCGTGGGCCGGTACGGCTCCACGGTCGCGCACGGCATCGCGGCGACCCTCACCCTGGTCGTCGCCTACGTCTCCTTCATCTTCCTGTGCTTCCTCGGGTACGCCTTCCTGTACGGGCGGATCAAAGTGCGCGGCGATGTCGACCACGTGGTGATGCTGGGCTCCGGCCTGGTCGGCGGCGACCAGGTCCCGCCGCTGCTGGCCTCGCGGCTGCGCAAGGGGCAGGAGATCTACGCGGCCCAGCTGGCCCGGGGCAGCCGGCCGCCGGTGCTGCTGGTCTCCGGCGGCAAGGGCTCGGACGAGCGGGTCTCCGAGGCGCGCGCGATGGCGGACTGGCTGACCGGGGTGGGCGGGGTGCCGGCGGAGCACGTCCGGCTGGAGGAGCAGTCGCGGACGACGGAGGAGAACATGCGGCTCTCCCGGGAGCTGATGCTGGCGGACGACCCCGGCTACCGGTGCGTGGTGGTCACCAACGACTTCCACGCCTTCCGCGCCGCGATGATGGCCCGCAAGGCCGGAGTGAACGGGCAGGTACTGGGCTCGCCGACCGCCCGGTACTTCTGGCCGACCGCCACCATCCGCGAATTCGTCGCGGTGTTCTGGGAGCACAAGGCCGTGAACCTGGGGATCTGCGGCCTGCTGGTGGCCCTCGGTGCGGCGGCGACGATCGCGGCCTGACCGGGCGGCGGGGCCCGCCGGGCCCGCCGGGGCCTCGGCCGTTCGGGTCAAGGTGCGTTCATGGAGCTGCCGCCGGAGGATGGGGCCAGGGAACACCGGGGAACACCGCAGGAGGTACGCGATGGACAGTGAATCGGACCAGCAGCCCACACGGTCGGACCGGCTCTTCACGGGCGGGGAGCGGCCGTACGACCCCGAGGACCTCGTGATGGCGACCGGCCACGACCCGACTCCGGAGCGGATCGAGAAGGCGCGCCAGCTCATCGAGAAGGAAGGCCCCCAGGTCATCGAGCGCTACCTCCCGTAACGCTCCGTACGCGCATCTCGCCTGCCCGCCCGCTCACCCGCTCACCCGCTCACCCGCTCCTGGGTGCGCGCGCGTGCGCGCCGCCGACGGCGCCGACTGCTGACGCCCCGGCCCGAGGTCGCCCCTCGGGCCGGGGTCGTCTGCGTGGCGGGGCCACCGGGGGTGCGGCCGGGCCGGACCGCATCCAGACTTGGTGAAGTCTCGTTAGCGGTCCGGGGACCACGACCCTAAGGACAGGTGAATGCAAGCTCTCGATGTCGACTGGGACCACCCCACGGACCCACGCTCCGGCCCGCAGCTCGACCACGTCCGCGCCTACGTCAGCACGGCGGGCGCCGACGGCCACCTGTGGCACGGGGTGCCCACCCTGCTGCTCACCACGATCGACCGCGCCACCGGCCGGACGGTCCGCACCCCGCTGATCTACGGCGAGGACGCGGACCGCCTGATCGTCGTGGCCGCCGCCTACGGCGCCCCCCGGCACCCGGCCTGGTACGAGAACCTCGCCGCCGACCCGGAGGTCCGCGTCCAGGTCGGCGCCACCGTCCTGCGCGCCCGGGCGCGCACGGCCACGCCGGAGGAGCGGGAGACGTACTGGGACATGATGACGGGCCTGTGGCCGGCCTACGAGGACGACCAGACGGCCGCCGCGCCCCGCGTGATCCCAATGGTGATCATCGAAAGCAGAAACGGTTGGTCGGACCGCTAGCCGTCGAAGCGGACGGAGCGCACCAGCAGGCGGTCGGTGGCGGGCCGGCCGTTGGGCCGCAGCAGCCAGTCGGGCCCGTCGCAGTCGGCCCCGACGAACACGGTCACCCAGGAGTCGGTCTGATTGTGCGGGGCGAAGCCGGGTTCGACGTCGTCGGAGCCGACCTCGTCGAGGTTGATGCACGTGCCGCCCTCCGGGTCATGCAGGGTGCCGGTCTGCTCCACGCCGTCCGCGTCGCGGTACTTGTAGTGGAAGTCGCCGGAGGCGGCGAGGGCCGACGCGGGAAGTGACAGGACCAGCGCGAAGGCGGCGACGGCCGCGGCGGCGGTGTTGCGGAGCTTCATGGCGGGGTGGATCCCTTTCGCATGGGGCCGTGGAAGGCCGTGGGGCAGTGCGGGCACGACCCTAGGAGGCCCCGAAGGGGCGAATCGATCCTCCGAAATCCATCGGCGTGGCGAGACACGGGCCGCTCCGCGCACGGCCGAGGGGGGGCGCGGCCGCCGTCTGCCGCGGTCTGCCGCGGTCTGCCGCGGTCTGCCGCGGTCTGCCGCGGTCTGCCGCGGTCTGCCGACGTCTGCCGCGGTCTGCCGACGTCTGCCGCCGTCTGCGGCGCTCTGCCGCGCTCTGCCGCGCTCTGCCGCGCCGGCAGCGTGAGCGGCAGCCGCAGCCCCGTCGCCTCACGCGTGGTCGTAGACGGTGACCTCCACGCCCCGCGCACACAGGGCCTCGGTGATGAGCGGCTCGATGCGTGACCACTTCCCCCCGGCGAGCCCGCACCCGATGCGCGGCATGTGGACCCCGGCGCCCAACTCGACGGCGTGATCGGCCAACGCGGCGAGGCAGCGCGCGACGGCGTCGTACCGGATCGGCGGGCCCGCGCTCCCGGTGCGCATCCCCCGCTGACCGACCATGTTGGCCACCCACACATCGGGCTGCACCCGCACCAACTGCACGGCCCCGAGCCCGAAGTCGTTCCCGCTGCGCCCCCGGTGCCAGGCCCGGTACGCGGCCTCCGGCTCCGCCCACCGCCGCGAAACGGCAACCACGAACCCCTTGCCCCAGCCCCCGAGGTCATTGCAGACATGCGCAATGACCTTGGGCCCCTTGGCCTGCGGACTTGTCGCATCCCCGGCGATGATCCTGATCGTCGTCACACCCGAAAACATATGCGAAGCCACTGACGGGGGCTTCGGGTACTGCGGGAGCCTGATTCCCGCTGGGGCCGATCAGGGAGGGTTTGGGGGTTTCCCGCCAGTCCCACTGTCCTTCCGTGCCGGGCCGCCCTGTCAAGGGCGCTCCTTCGTCGCGTCGCTTCGCGATGGCCTTCGGCCACCCTTGACAGGCCGTCCCGTCCCGGAAAGACAAGGACTGACGGGAAGCCCCCAAAAGAACGGTCCACTGGTTCACGATCACGGGCAGCGGGCATCAGGGACCGGCCCCTAGCCGACCGGGGGCAGGCACCACCCCCACACGGGCCGATAGGCAGGCCATTCCAGGCCGGGCGCAGCCCAACCCGCACCAAACAGCGGCGAGAAGCCCATCAGGAACCGCGAGACGCGTCAGATCGCTACGCGCTTCTCATCTCTCAGCGTCGACGGCCGTCTGGGGCTGGAAATAGGCCGCCACGGATCGCTACGCGGCTGAGGTGATCTGGCGGCGATCCACCCGCCATGGGCTGCTCATAAGCCGCCGTAGACGGCGAATTGGGGACGGCCGGTGGGCGCCTGCGGGCAGCGGGAGTGAGAGAGCAACGTGGCGGGCGATGGACGGGGGGACGGGACTGCCCGCTGCCGCGTGAGGGAGACGTCCGTCGCGACCGTGGGCGGCCTATGTCCAGCCCCAGACGGCCGCAGGACGCCGAGAGATGAGAAGCGCGTAGCGATCTGACGCGTAGGTGGGTCGGGATGGGCTTCCCGCCGCTGTTTGGTGCAGGTTGGGCGCCCCCGGCCCGGAATGGCCTGCTTGCCGGCCCGTGTGGGGTGGTGCCCGCCCCCGGTCGGCTAGGGGCCGGTCCCTGATGCCCATAAGTGAAGGTTGGGAACCAGTGGACCGTTCTTTTGGGGGCTTCCCGTCAGTCCTTGTCTTTCCGGGACGGGACGGCCTGTCAAGGGTGGCCGAAGGCCATCGCGAAG
>NZ_JBEZLV010000056.1:0-30380 GCF_040652335.1 Streptomyces sp. NPDC048270 | reverse complement strand
GCAGGTGCAGATCGATGAAGAGGAGGTCGGGCTCGCCTTCGGCGCGCCGGACGACATGATCGTCCCAGACCTTCTCCGCGAGTGTCCTACCCATCGCTTTCCCTCCGGCCGGCCGGTTGTGCCGGCGCTTCATAGAGATCTCGTGCGCCTGATCGCCCGTACCCCACGTCCCGGACGACGGCTCGGACCCAGTGGTTCGTGGACCCGCACATACAGACTCGCTGGTTCTTGGAAAAATTGAACTTGCGTTTCACAGTGTGAGACGTGAATATCGTTTCATGGACAACTCTAGCGGCGTCGGCGTTCTCGACAAGGCAGCTCTGGTACTGAGCGCACTGGAGTCCGGTCCGGCCACCCTCGCCGGGCTGGTCGCGGCGACAGGGCTCGCACGACCCACGGCACATCGCCTTGCCGTGGCACTGGAACACCACCGGATGGTGGCGAGGGACATGCAGGGCCGGTTCATCCTCGGCCCGCGGCTGGCGGAGCTCGCCGCCGCGGCCGGCGAGGACCGCCTGCTGGCCACGGCGGGACCGGTTCTGACCCACCTCCGTGACGTGACGGGCGAGAGCGCGCAGCTCTACCGCCGTCAGGGAGACATGCGCATCTGCGTCGCGGCCGCGGAGCGGCTGTCCGGCCTGCGGGACACCGTCCCGGTGGGCTCGACCCTGCCGATGAAGGCGGGCTCCGCCGCGCAGATCCTGATGGCCTGGGAGGAGCCCGAGCGGCTCCACCGCGGCCTGCAGGGCGCGCGCTTCACGGCGACGGCGCTCTCGGGCGTACGCCGCCGCGGCTGGGCGCAGTCGATCGGCGAGCGGGAGCCCGGTGTGGCCTCCGTCTCCGCTCCGGTGCGCGGGCCCTCGAACCGGGTGGTGGCCTCGGTGTCGGTCTCCGGGCCGATCGAGCGCCTGACCCGGCACCCGGGGCGGATGCACGCGCAGGCCGTCATCGACGCGGCCGCCCGCCTCACGGAGGCCCTGCGCCGCTCCAGCTGACCTTCCCCTCCCCCGCCTCACCCACCCCCGGGCCCGGGGGCGCGTACGACGCCGCACACGTCCGAACACGCGCCTCCGGGCCCGCACTTACGCGCGGTGCGGACACAACGAAGAGGCCCTCCGCGATGAACGCGGAGGGCCTCTTGAGTGCGTACCCCCGACCGGATTCGAACCGGCGCTACCGCCTTGAGAGGGCGGCGTGCTAGGCCGCTACACAACGGGGGCGTGCCTTGCAGCTTTCACTGCACTGCGCTGGGCTACCAGGACTCGAACCTAGAACAAAGGAACCAGAAACCTTCGTGTTGCCAATTACACCATAGCCCAAAGTGGTCTATACCAGACCAACAGTACCCCCGACCGGATTCGAACCGGCGCTACCGCCTTGAGAGGGCGGCGTGCTAGGCCGCTACACAACGGGGGCCCTAGCGATCCTGCATCAAGACGTACGGGAGCTACCCAGGACACCTCACGGGAAGGATCTGTACCCCCGACCGGATTCGAACCGGCGCTACCGCCTTGAGAGGGCGGCGTGCTAGGCCGCTACACAACGGGGGCAAAGCACTGCGTTACTACTGCACTGCGCTGGGGTACCAGGACTCGAACCTAGAATAAGGGAACCAGAAACCCTCGTGTTGCCAATTACACTATACCCCACCAAAAGTCAACCCCCTGCGGGGTTTTCTTTCGAGTGGCGCCTCCGTCCGGCCTTTCGGCCCGCTCCGGCGGCGCAGAAAGAACATTACCGGATGCCTGACCGTGCTCCAAAACGGGTATCGGACGTCAGCAGCTCAGGGAGCAGGTCAAGCCCCTCGATCCGGTGCACGCCATCGGGTCCGTCCCCCCGGCCGCCGTCGCGGTCGAGCCAGATGGCGAGCAGCCCGGCGTCACGGGCTCCGCGCGCGTCGATCTCCGGCTGGTCCCCCACGTAGGCCACATCGGCGGGCGGCAGCCCCAGCGCCTCGCAGGCGGCGAGGAAGGCCCCCGCCTCGGGCTTGCTGATCCCGAGCTCCACGGCGCAGACCAGCACCTCGAAGCGGTCGCGCAGACCCAGGTCGCGCAGCTTGGGGTCCTGGTTGACGGTGGAGGAGTTGGTGAGCACCCCGTGCCGGTAGTCGGCCGCGAGGGCGTCGAGTACGGGCACCACGTCGGGGAAGACCGTCCAGGCGGCCTTGTAGTGCGCGACGTACTGGTCGAACCAGGCGTCGGCCTCGCCGTCGGTCATCGCGGGCCGCTCCAGGAACTCCCGCACCCGGTCGCGCCGCTGCCCCTGGAAGGTGCCCTCGCCCGCGGCGAAGCGCGCCCAGTTCCGGTCGGTGATCTCCCGCCACAGCGCGAGGGCCTGCGCGGGGGTGCCGTACCGCTCCGCGATCCGCTCGGCCGCCAGGTGCCGGGAGAGCCCGGCGGCGTCGGCCCCCGTGTAGTCGAACAGGGTGTCGTCGATGTCCCACAGGACGGCACGGATCGGCATGCGGCCGAGCCTACGCGGTGGCCTCGCGCTCCGTGGGCACGACGAAGAAGTCGGTGAGGAAGCAGGTCACGCCGCCGTCCGCGTCCCGTCCGGTCCAGGTCGGATACACGCCGTCGCCCCAGCCTGACTGGAAGACCGCCGCCTGGTGGCCTCCGGGAGCGGTGACGACGTACGGGCCGGGAGACCGGTACCCGTCGGCGAGGAACGGGGCGCGCAGCAGCTCCCGGGTGGCCTCGCGGTCGGCGAAGTGCGGCCCGGCGGCCGCGTCGTGGAAGGCGCCGACGCCCGCGTCCACTCCGTAGCCGTAGATCTCGTCCGGCCCCAGGTCGCCCACGCGCTGCGCTCCGCTGAGCGCCGGCTCCCAGGACACGGTCGGCGCCCGCGTGATCACGAGCCGCACGGCAGCGAGATCCTGATGGGGCGCCGCCTGCGCCGGCTCGTCGGCCGTGGACCAGGTGACGAGGGCCGACTCCAGCCGGTAGCGCCCCGGGCTCACCTGGTCGTGGAACGGAGGACTGCCCGGCGCCAGGCCCAGACGGGCCATGGGGTCACAGGCCACCAGCCGCCCGCTCGGCAGCCAGAGCGTGCCCCCTTTCACCACGGACAGGGTCCCGAGGTCCCCGTCGTCGCGGAAGGTGTTGCCCGGCGTGAAGTGCCAGGAGTAGTCGGGAGCGGCCATCGGCATCGCGGGGCCTTCCGGGTCGAGGGCGGGAACGCCGGAAGGGGCGGCCGCGGGAGGGCGGCCGCCCCTTCCGGGGGTGCGGGAGTGCTACGCGGCGAGCTTGGCCAGGGCCGCGTCGATGCGGGACAGGGAGCGGTCCTTGCCCAGGATCTGCAGGGACTCGAAGAGCGGCAGGCCGACGGTGCGGCCGGTCACGGCCACGCGGACGGGGGCCTGGGCCTTGCCGAGCTTGAGCCCGTGGGCCTCGCCGGCGGTCAGGACGGCCTGCTTGAGGGCCTCCGGGTCGTTCCAGTCGGCGGCGGAGAGGTTCTCGCGGGCGGTGGTCAGCAGGGCCGCGGGCTCGCCCTTCATCGCCTTGTCCCACGAGGCCTGGTCCTCGACCGGCTCCTTGCGGAACAGGAAGTCGACGTTGGCGGTGATGTCCGACAGGACGGTCACCCGGGTCTGGGCGTACGGCGCGATGCGCTCCCAGGCCTCGGCGTCGAAGTCCTCGGGCTCCCAGTTGGCGTGCGGGGCCCGCAGCCACGGGGCGCAGGCGTCCGCGAAGGCCTTCGGGTCCAGCAGGCGGATGTGGTCGCCGTTGATCGACTCGGCCTTCTTGAGGTCGAAGCGGGCCGGGTTGGCGTTGACTCCGTCGATGTCGAACTTCGCCACCATCTCCTCGATCGAGAAGACGTCCTGGTCCTTGGAGAAGGACCAGCCGAGGAGCGAGAGGTAGTTCAGCAGGCCCTCGGGGAGGAAGCCGCGCTCGCGGTACAGGTTGAGCGAGGCCTCGGGGTCGCGCTTGGAGAGCTTCTTGTTGCCCTCGCCCATGACGTACGGCAGGTGGCCGAAGGCGGGGGTGCTCTTGGCGACGCCCAGCTCGATCAGCGCCTTGTAGAGGGCGATCTGGCGGGGGGTGGAGGACAGCAGGTCCTCGCCGCGCAGGACGTGCGTGATCTCCATCAGCGCGTCGTCCACCGGGTTGACGAGCGTGTACAGCGGGGCGCCGTTGGCCCGGACGATGCCGAAGTCCGGCACGTTCTCCGGGGTGAAGGACAGCTCGCCGCGGACCAGGTCGGTGAAGGTGATGGTCTCGTCGGGCATCCGGAAGCGGACGATCGAGCTGCGGTGCTCGCCCTGGTACGCCTCGACCTGCACGGTGGTGAGCTCGCGGCAGTGGCCGTCGTAGCCCGAGGGCTTGCCGGCGGCGCGGGCGGCCGCGCGGCGGGCGTCGAGCTCCTCGGTGGTGCAGTAGCAGTGGTAGGCGTAGCCGCCCTCCAGGAGCCTGCGCGCGACGTCCTGGTAGATGTCCATGCGCTCGGACTGCCGGTACGGGGCGTGCGGGCCGCCGACCTCGGGGCCCTCGTCCCAGGTGAAGCCGAGCCAGCGCAGCGAGTCGAGCAGCTGCTCGTACGACTCCTCGGAGTCCCGGGCCGCGTCGGTGTCCTCGATCCGGAAGACGAACGTACCGCCGTGGTGGCGGGCGAACGCCCAGTTGAAGAGGGCGGTGCGGACCAGGCCCACGTGGGGGTTGCCGGTCGGGGAGGGACAGAAACGTACGCGGGGGGAGTTCGCGTTAGCCACGCTTGATCACCTTGTTGGTGAGAGTGCCGATGCCTTCGATGGTGACGGCGACCTCGTCGCCGACGTTGAGGGGCCCGACGCCGGCCGGGGTCCCCGTGAGGATGACGTCGCCCGGGAGCAGCGTCATGGCCTCGGTGATGTGGACGATCAGGTCCTCGATGGAGCGGACCATGTCGCTGGTGCGGCCGAGCTGGCGCTGTTCGCCGTTGACCGTGCACTGAATGGTCAGGTCCGCCGGGTCCAGGTCGGTCTCGATCCAGGGGCCGAGGGGGCAGGAGCTGTCGAAGCCCTTGGCCCGCGCCCACTGCTTCTCGCGCTGCTGGACATCGCGCGCCGTGACGTCGTTGGCGCAGGTGTAGCCGAGGATGACGTCCTTGACCCGCTCCCTGGGGACCTCCCGGCACATGCGGCCGATGACCACGGCGAGCTCCGCCTCGTGGTGGAGGTCCTGGGAGAAGGAGGGGTACGTGATCGGGTCGCCCGGGCCGACCACCGAGGTGGAGGGCTTGAAGAAGGTGAGGGGGGCGTCCGGGACCTCGTTGCCGAGCTCCGCCGCGTGCTCCGCGTAGTTGCGGCCGATGGCCACGACCTTGTTCGGGAGCACGGGCGGCAGCAGGCGCACCTTGCTCAGCGGGACCTTCGTGCCGGAGAGCTCGAAGTCCGCGAACGGGATGCCCTTGATGATGTCGAGGACGAGCTCGCCTTCGGCGCCGGGGGCGGCATCGCCCTCGACCGCGCCGAAGGCGACATTGCCGTCGATCGAGAACCTGGCGATGCGCACGTGTTGCGTCTGCCCCTCTGTATGTCCGCTGGCTGGAGTCTGCGGACTCCAGGCTAACGCGGTCGGCAGGGGCGCTTCGCCCTCATTTGGCGGGGGCTACTGCGCGGCGGCGGCCACCGGGGCGTCCATCAGGATCGTGCGCCGGGGGTTGGCGGTCTGCGTGGGCAGCTCGACGGCGTGCTCCGGGGTGGCCGGGGCCGCCTGCAGCTCCTCGGCGTCCTTGAGGTGCGCGAGGGTGGTGCGGCGGGGGTTGGCTATGTTGCGGAACATCGTCGTCGTCTTCATCGGGGTTCGAGGTCCTCGGTTCGGTCTCTGGGATGTCGGTTGTGGCGTGCGCCGACCGCGGCGCCAACCCTTTAAGGGGTAAGGCTAAACATCCGAATCCCTCACGGAACCGGGAAGTAATGGCCACAGCCGTGTGAGTTTGCTCACCAGTGACCAGGCATTACCGGCATAACGGACAGTCAACTCCATGCCGCGAAACGGACATTGCGCCACTGAATGCGCCATTCCGCTCCTGATCATGGCGACTGGGACACCTTGCCAGTCGCCGTGTTTGCATGGTGTAAGTCCGGTTTCTCCCGAAAGCGGCCCCACATCCTGTAGCCCACCTGTCACAAGCCGTCACCGACTCCGCGGCCCGGTGCTCGCACCTTGTTGGAGATCCTCCACTGTGCTGGAATTCGCGGGACCGCCGCGGGAATCAGCCGGCGCGCAGGTGGCGCGACACAGCGCCGAGCGCGGCGGCAAGGAGAGGGAGACGCGCCGGTCACCGACGACCACCATGGGGCCGTTAGTGCCCCACGACTCGACACCGTCCCACCGGTCGCCCGGCGGGACGCCTGGTCCAGAGGTTGCGACGCTAGTGCAGGGACGATTCAAGAGGGATGGCAAGGGGTCTCCCCAGGCCCGCCAGGGCCGAGGGGAAGCCGCGGCTGACCAGGAGCCCCGCGGCGGGACCGACCGTGGCTCCTCGCCCCAGCACGCCCAGAACCGCGGGCCGGCTGTCGAAGGCGCGGGCCCGGACGTCTCCGCCTCGGTGAAGGCGCGGGCCAAGGGACGCGGCAAGCCCGTCAAGGCCCAGGCCGGGTCGGTCGAGCAGGACGTGGCGATACCGAAGGCCCCCAGTGGGCCCGGTTCCCGTCTCGCCATGCAGAACTGGCGCATCAGCACGCGACTGGTGTCGCTGCTGACCCTGCCCGTCGTCGCCGCCACCACGCTCGGTGGCGTCCGTATCAACGACTCGCTCAACGACATCGCTCAGCTCGAGCACATGCAGCTGCTGACGACGATGACCCGGCAGGCCACCAACCTGGCCGCCGCGCTCCAGGAGGAGCGCGACAAGTCCGCGGGTCCGCTGTCCGCCGACAAGTCCGGCAAGGTCAACAGCACCGTCAAGGGCGTGCGCGAGCACACCGACGCCGCCGCCGAGGCCTTCGCCCGTGCGACCGACAAGGTCGACAACACGGAGGACAAGGACGAGACGCTCAAGTCGATCCGCAACAACATCCTGCAGATCGGCCGCCAGCTCACCCTCATCGAGGACATCCGCACCAAGGCGTACGCGAACGGCGCTCAGCAGACCGTCACCGAGTACAACAGCCTCATCGTCTCGCTGCTCTCGCTCTCCCAGGACATGGCGCAGGCCACCTCCAGCCCGGAGATGATCAAGCGCACGCGCGCCCTGTCGGCCTTCTCCGCCGCCAAGGAGTACGCCTCCGTCCAGCGCGCGATCATCGCCGCCTCGCTGCCCGACAGCAACGAGCGGCAGGGCGAGCTGAAGGAGAACGACCGTCTGTACGCCCTCTCCGCGCTCAAGGGCGAGCAGCAGTCGAAGAAGACCTTCGAGCTGGTCTACCAGGGCAAGTCCGAGGAGCTCCTCGCGTCCCTCGGCGACGGCAACACCGAGATCGGCACCGCCGACCACTACGCGCGCCGTGTGCTGAGCACCAAGGACCAGTTCCTCAAGGAGAAGAACCGGTCCTGGATGGACTGGTACGACGCCGACGACGTCAAGCTCCAGGCGATGGGGCGCATCGAGCTGTCCCTGCTCGAGGACATGGAGCAGAAGGCCCGCGAGCTCAAGAACGAGTCGCAGCAGGACGCCATCATCAACGGTGCGCTGATCCTCCTCGTCCTCGGTGTCTCCCTCGTCGGCGCCTTCGTCATGGCCCGCTCGATGATCCGCTCGCTGCGCCGCCTGCAGGACACCGCGACCCGCGTCGCCCAGGACCGCCTCCCCGAGCTCGTCAAGCAGCTCTCCGAGTCCGACCCGCAGGACGTGGACACGTCCGTGGAGTCGGTCGGCCTGCACACCCGCGACGAGATCGGCCAGGTGGCCGCGGCCTTCGACGACGTGCACCGCGAGGCCGTCCGCCTCGCCGCCGAACAGGCCCTCCTCCGGGGCAACGTCAACGCGATGTTCACCAACCTCTCGCGCCGTTCCCAGGGCCTCATCCAGCGCCAGCTCTCGCTCATCTCCGAGCTGGAGTCGCGCGAGGCCGACCCGGACCAGCTGTCCTCGCTCTTCAAGCTCGACCACCTCGCGACCCGCATGCGCCGTAACGGCGAGAACCTCCTCGTCCTCGCGGGCGAGGAGCCGGGCCGCCGGTGGACCCGCCCCGTCCCGCTCGTCGACGTGCTCCGCGCCGCGGCGTCCGAGGTGGAGCAGTACGAGCGCATCGAACTGTCCTCGGTGCCCGGCACCGATGTCGCCGGCCGCGTCGTCAACGACCTCGTGCACCTCCTCGCCGAGCTGCTGGAGAACGCCACCTCGTTCTCCTCCCCGCAGACCAAGGTCAAGGTCACCGGCCACGCGCTGCCCGACGGCCGCGTGCTGGTCGAGATCCACGACACCGGTATCGGCCTCTCCCCCGAGGACCTCGCCGCGATCAACGAGCGGCTCGCGTCGCCGCCGACCGTGGACGTCTCCGTCTCCCGCCGCATGGGCCTGTTCGTGGTCGGCCGCCTGTCCCTGCGACACGGCATCCGCATCCAGCTGCGCCCCTCCGACTCGGGCGGTACGACGGCCCTCGTCATGCTGCCGGTGGACGTCGCCCAGGGCGGCAAGAAGCCGGGCGGCCAGGGTCCGGGTCCGCAGGGCGGCCCCGTCGGCGGCCAGGGCGGCCCCGGCGGGCAGGCTTCCGTGCCCGGCGCGGGCTCCCGTCCCCCGGTGGGCGCGGCTCCGCAGCGCGGCCAGGTCGCCCCGGGCGGCCAGCGTGCCGCACTGCCCGGACGCGACGGCGCCCCGGGCCAGCAGCGTCCGCAGGGCGGCCAGAACCAGCCCGGCTCCCCGAACCAGCAGGGCTCCCAGGGCGGTTGGTCCCCCCAGCAGGGCGGCCCCGTCGCTCCCGGCGCCCGCCCGCAGCAGGGTGCGACCACCAACGGGCAGGGCCAGGCCGGCTTCGGCTCCGGTGCGCCGCTGGCGGGTCGCGGCCCGCAGGCCCGTCCGGCCGCCGCGCCCACCGCGTCCGGCCAGCCCGGCTTCCCGCAGGGCAACGGCTTCGAGCGTCCGCAGCAGCCCCAGCCCCAGCCGCAGCCGCAGGCCCAACAGCCGCAGCAGTCGCAGCAGCCGCAGGGCCAGCAGCCGCAGCAGCAGCCGGCCGCCCCCGCGGCGCCGGCCTCCCGCGGCGCCCGGCCGCAGCTGCCGCCGCGCGGCGGTGCCCCGCGGCCCGAGCTCCCCGGCCCGCAGACCACCAGCTGGGGCGCCGACCAGGCCCGCGGCCACGACGAGCTCTCGGGCCCCGGCTCGACGGCCGAGTTCGCCCGCCCGGACTTCAACGCCCCCATGCCCCAGGCGAACGCCGGCGGCAACAGCACGACCGGGCAGTTCGAGCGTCCGGACGTACGCGGCCCCGTGGACCCGTCCAGCACCGGACAGTTCGCCCGCCCCGGCTACCAGCCGCAGCGTCCCGGCGGTCCCGGTGTCGGCGGCCTCGCCCGCCAGCCCCAGGCCCCGCAGCAGCCCCAGCCGCAGCAGTTCCAGCAGCCGCAGGCCCCGCAGCCGCAGGCCCCGCAGCAGTCCGGCGGCTACGCGCCGCAGGCTCCGCAGCGCCCGGAGGCCCCCGGTCTGCCGCAGGCCCACCGGCCCGAGGCGCTGCCCCCGGCGCCGAGCTCCGGCGACGCCCGCAGCCCCATCTTCGACACCCTGGAGTCGAACTGGTTCCGCGAGGAGGGGCAGCAGCCCCCCGCGCAGGCACCTTCCGTACCGCAGCAGCCGCAGCAGTCCGCCCCGGCGGCCCCTGCTCCGCAGCTGCCGCAGCGCGGCCAGGCACCGGCCGAGTCCGCCACCGCGGCGACCGGCGCCACGCCGACCGTCAGCTGGCGGTCCTCCCCCAACGACGAGCTGATGCGGCAGGCCGAGCGGGTTCGCCAGCCCGCCGCGGGCGGCATCACCACGTCGGGGCTGCCCCGCCGGGTCCCGCGGGCGAACCTCGTGGCCGGCACGGCTCAGCAGCAGGCCGAGGCGCAGGCCGGTCCGCAGGTCTCGCGGGCACCGGACGACGTCCGCGGCCGTCTGACCAACCTCAGGCGCGGTATCCAGCAGGGCCGCCAGGCCGGCAACAGCGGTCCGGCTACCGGCAGTTACCACATCGACCCCACTTACCAGCAGGAGCGATAGTTGAGTTCGATGAGCCAGGCGGCACAGAACCTGAACTGGTTGATCACCAACTTCGTGGACAACACCCCTGGGGTGTCCCACACCGTGGTGGTCTCCGCCGACGGACTCCTTCTGGCGATGTCCGAAGGATTCCCCCGCGACCGCGCCGACCAGCTGGCGGCCGTCGCCTCCGGACTGACCTCGCTGACCGCCGGAGCCTCCCGCATCTTCGAGGGCGGCGCCGTCAACCAGACCGTGGTCGAGATGGACCGGGGATTCCTCTTCCTCATGTCCGTCTCGGACGGATCCTCGCTGGCCGTACTGGCGCACCCCGAGTGCGACATCGGCCTCGTCGGCTACGAGATGGCCCTCCTCGTGGACCGCGCCGGCAGCGTCCTGACCCCGGACCTGCGCGCGGAGCTGCAGGGAAGCCTGCTCATCTGACTCCCCCTCCCCCGGCCGGACGGTACTAACGGCCGGGGGCCCGGAGCATCCGCCCCGGAACCCAGTACCACCGCCAGGCCGTCATACCGTCCCCCCACCGGCCGCCCCGTCAGACGGCACGCTGACCACTGCTGTCCAGCCCGGAGGATCAATGACCCCGCCCCCCGCCTATCCCGATGCGTACGGAGATTCGTACTCGGAAGGCGACCAGCCGCTGGTGCGTCCGTACGCGATGACCGGCGGCCGGACCCGGCCCCGCTACCAGCTCGCGATCGAGGCCCTGGTGAGCACCACGGCCGATCCGATGCACCTGTCCGGCCTCCTCCCGGAGCACCAGCGCATCTGCACCCTGTGCCGCGAGGTCAAGTCGGTCGCGGAGGTCTCCGCACTGCTGTCGATGCCGCTCGGTGTCGCCCGGATCCTCGTCGCCGACCTGGCGGAGGCCGGAATGGTGGCCATCCACCAGCCGGGCAATGGAGAGGCCGGCGGCACGCCGGACGTCACACTGCTCGAAAGGGTGCTCAGTGGACTTCGCAAGCTCTAACGGAAGCCCTCACGCAGCGGCGCCGCGCTCCACCACCTCCGCGAAGATCGTGGTGGCGGGCGGCTTCGGCGTGGGCAAGACGACGTTCGTCGGAGCCGTTTCCGAGATCAACCCGCTGCGCACCGAAGCCGTCATGACCTCCGCCTCGGCGGGCATCGACGACCTCACGCACACCGGTGACAAGACGACGACGACCGTCGCGATGGACTTCGGCCGCATCACGCTGGACCAGGACCTGATCCTGTACCTCTTCGGTACGCCGGGCCAGGACCGCTTCTGGTTCATGTGGGACGACCTGGTCCGCGGCGCCATCGGGGCGATCGTCCTGGTCGACACGCGCCGGCTGGCCGACTGCTTCCCCGCGGTCGACTACTTCGAGAACAGCGGCCTGCCGTTCGTCGTGGCCCTCAACGGCTTCGAGGGGCACCAGCCGTACACTCCGGAGGAAGTCCGCGAGGCCCTGCAGATCGGCCCGGACGCGCCGATCATCACCACCGACGCCCGCCACCGCGCGGACGCCAAGAGCGCGCTCATCACGCTCGTGGAGCACGCCCTCATGGCGCGGCTCAAGTAGCGCCGTGCGACTGCCGTACCCGGGGGGCGGGCTGTGTCATACGACACGGCCCGCCCTTCTGGTTCATAACGTTTCGACAGACAATTGCCGCCAGTTGGCAACGGGGTGCGTTCGGCTGGTGCCGCTACGCGCACAACTCCCCTCATTTTTGCCGCAGGAAGCTCTTTATGTCCGATTTATGTGGGGCATAAGGTTCTGGGAATGGCCGATTTCAACTGTTTGGAACAGGGCCGTTAACCATGCTGGAATTCAACGAACTAGCTAGTAGCACCGCCGAGAGGTTGTTGGTCGAGTGAGGCGAAGCAACACGAGCCCCGCGGATGAACCCGCGCGCGGCAACTTCACCCCGCCGCCGCGAGCGGCCGCGTCGCCCGTCGACGTGCCCGTGGAACCACCGGTGAGCGGCGGGAGCACCAGCAGGTTCTCGCCCCGCAACTGGCGTGTGCCGACCCGTCTGAACGCCATCCTGCTCGTGCCGGCCCTCGTCGGCCTGGTCATGGGCGGCTTCCAGGTGAAGGGCTCCGTCGACACCTGGAACGAGGCCAAGGACGCCGAGAAGATAGCCAGGGTCGTCCAGGCCTCCTCGGAGTACAGCCAGGCGCTGCTCAACGAGCGCGACCTCACGGCCGAGCCGCTGCTGAGCGGCAACCCGAACAGCGAGATCGTCACCAAGGCCCGCGGCACGACCGACGCGGCCAAGGTGAAGTTCGACCAGGCCGTCCAGGACATGCCGAAGAACCAGGGCATGGAGCGACGGCTGGACCTCTTCCGCGGCGACGAGCCCAAGCTCAAGACGGTCCGTGAGACGGCGTACGTCGCCGCGGCCGAGACCGCGAAGAAGAACCTCCCCACCGCGGCGGGCCCGATCCCGACCGAAGAGGGCTATGTGCTGGTCCAGCACTACCTCATGCAGTTCTCCAACGAGCTCGGCCTCGGCACCGGCAACGTGACCTCGTACGGCCGCATGGTCTACGCGATCCAGCTGGCCAAGGCGGCCAACTCGCTGCAGCGTGCCGTCGGTACCCACCTGCTGGTCCGGCCGAGCGCCAACGAGGAGATCCGCAAGAGCCAGCTCGTCGCCTTCTCCTCCTACGCCTACCTCGAGGAAATCGCCATCGGCGAGTACGTCGCGGCGGGCACCGAGGAGGACGTGAACCAGCTCAAGCAGGTCATGCAGAAGAAGTCCGACGAGGGCGCCACCAAGCTCGCCGAGGCGAAGGCCAAGGCCGAGGAGGCCGGCGTCCGCTTCGTGCCGCCGCCCGTGGCGGCCAACAAGTCGGTGCTCACCGGCATGACCGAGGCGATAGCCAGCGGCGAGAACAAGACCAAGCTCGCGGCCGGCGGCACCACGCCGATGGCCTGGCAGGCCGCCGCCACCGCCAAGTTCGACGGCTACGACGAGATCGAGAAGGACCTCCTCGACAAGGCCGTCAACGACGCCGTCGCGGTCTCCGACGAGGCCCGCACCGACGCCATCGTCAACGGCGCCATCGTGGTCGTGGCCCTGCTCGCCGCCTTCATCATGGCCGGCCTCATGGCCCGCCAGATGGGCCGCGCGATGCGCCGCCTGCGCGCCGCCGCCTTCGACATCGCCGAGCAGCGGCTGCCGATGCTCGTCGACCAGCTCTCGCGCACCGACCCGGGCAAGGTGGACACCCGTGTCCAGCCGATCCCGATCGACTCCCAGGACGAGATCGGCGAGGTCGCCCGCGCCTTCGACCAGGTCCACCGGGAAGCGGTCCGGCTCGCCGCCGAGCAGGCGCTCCTGCGAGGGAACGTCAACGCGATCTTCACCAACCTCTCCATGCGTAACCAGTCGCTGATCGAGGGCCAGCTGACCCTCATCACCGACCTGGAGAACAACGAGGCGGACCCGGACCAGCTGGAGAACCTCTTCCGGCTGGACCACCTGGCCACCCGTATGCGCCGCAACGGCGAGAACCTCCTCATCCTCGCGGGTGAGGAGCCGGGCCGCCGCTGGGACCAGCCGGTCCCCCTCGTCGACGTCCTGCGCGCCGCCTCCTCGGAGGTGGAGCAGTACGAGCGCATCGAGCTCTCCGGCGTCTCGGACGCCGAGATCCACGGCCAGGCCGTGACCGACCTCGTGCACCTGCTCGCCGAGCTCCTGGAGAACGCCACCACGTTCTCGTCCCCGCAGACCAAGGTCCGCGTCACCGCCACGCGTCTGCCCGACGGCCGCGTGATGGTCGAGATCCACGACAAGGGCATCGGCCTCACCGCCGAGGACTTCGCGGACATCAACCACAAGCTGGCCAACCCGCCGACCGTGGACGCCGCGATCTCGCAGCGCATGGGTCTGTTCGTGGTCGGCCGGCTGGCGGACCGCCACAGCATCCGCGTCCAGCTGCGACCCTCGGGCGAGGCGGCCGGCACCACGTCGCTGATCATGCTCCCCGACGCCATCACCCACGGTGGCGGTGGCGAGGGCATTCCGGACGACGACTTCACGGTCTCCTCGATCATCCCGCAGCAGCAGGCCCAGCAGCCCGCCCCGCTGCGCACGGCCGCCGAGCTCGGTTTCGACGACTCCCGCTACGACCAGCAGGGCGGCGACGTCCGCGACCTCGACCCGGTCGGGCGGTCCCTCGTGCGCGAGGAGCGGCGCGCCGCGCTGGAGGCCCAGGTCGGCTACCCGCAGGAGCAGCAGTACGACCAGGTCGGCCAGGAGTATCCGGAACCTCAGCCTGAGCACGGCTACCAGCCGTACCAGGGCTACGAGCAGCAGTCCGAGCAGGGCTACGACGGCTCGTACGAGGCACCGCAGGCTCAGCAGGGCCAGCAGGGCTACGACGAGTACCCGCAGCAGGGCTACGGATATCCGGAAGCCGGCTACGAGAACCGCCAGCCGGCCGCCCCGGACTACGACGGCGGCTACGACTCCCCGTCGCAGCAGGCCGAGTGGCCCGGACAGAACACCTATCCGGCTGCCTACCAGCAGGGTTACGGGACCGAATCGGAATCCCCGGCCGTCCCCGAAGCGGCTCCGGAGCGCGTAGGCTTCGACCGTCCGGGCGCCGCTGCCGACACCGGTCACCAGATGACCGGAGCGGGCCTGCCGCGCCGCGGCAGCCAGCAGCAGTGGCAGCCGGCACAGCAGGAAGCGGAGTCCACCGGGTCCCTCTTCGAGCAGCGGCCGCAGCGTCAGCAGCAGCCCGCTGAACCGGAGCGGTCCTCGGAGGAGAAGGAAGCCGGCACGGCCTGGCGTTCGGGCAACGACGAGCGCTGGCAGCAGGCGGCCAAACTCCGTGAGCCGAAGGCGGGCGGGGTCACCCCGTCCGGCCTCCCTCGGCGGGTGCCCAAGGCCAACCTGGTCGAGGGCGCGGCGGAGACGACCCCGCAGGGCGGCCCCCAGGTCTCCCGCGCTCCGGAGGACGTCCGCGGCAGGTTGAGCAACCTGCGGCGGGGTGTCCAGCAGGGACGCAGCGCGGGTTCTGAGCAGTCAAGTAACAGCTATGACCAGGAGCGTTAGTGTGAGCCCGATGAGCCAGGCGGCACAGAACCTGAACTGGTTGATCACCAACTTCGTGGACAACACCCCTGGGGTGTCCCACACCGTGGTGGTCTCCGCCGACGGACTCCTTCTGGCGATGTCCGACGGGTTTCCGCGCGACCGCGCGGATCAGCTGGCGGCCGTTGCCTCCGGACTGACCTCGCTGACCGCCGGGGCCTCCCGCATCTTCGAGGGCGGCGCCGTCAACCAGACCGTGGTCGAGATGGACCGGGGGTTCCTTTTCCTCATGTCCGTCTCGGACGGATCCTCGCTCGCGGTGCTCGCGCACCCCGAGTGCGACATCGGCCTCGTCGGCTACGAGATGGCCCTTCTGGTGGATCGCGCGGGCAGTGTCCTGACCCCGGACCTGCGCGCCGAGCTGCAGGGAAGTCTTCTCAACTAGCAGACAGGCAGTGCGTTTCGCGCCATCGCACCATAGGGTGCGGTGGCGCGGTTCCACAGGGAGTACTGCGTTCTTGGAGTCGGAGGAGGAAACGTGACAACACCCGGAGGTCATCCTTATGGCGGCGCTCAGCAGCCGCAGGGTGGGCAGCACGACCAGAACCGCTTCAACTTTCCCTCTGCTCCCAGCCGGCCCGTGCCGGAGCACAACCCCTACCAGCAGCAGCCGTACGGCCAGCCTCAGCAGCCTCAGCAGCCCCAGATGCCTCATCAGCAGCAGCCTCCGCGCGCCGCGCGTCAGCCGGCTCCGAAGGCCCACAACCCGCTGGTGCGCCCGTACGCGATGACCGGCGGCCGTACTCGGCCGCGCTACCAGCTCGCCATCGAGGCGCTGGTCAGTACCACGGCCGACCCCGCGCGGCTGCAAGGGCAGTTGCCCGAGCACCAGCGCATCTGCCGTCTGTGCCAGGAGATCAAATCCGTCGCGGAGATCTCGGCACTCCTCTCCATTCCTCTTGGTGTCGCCCGCATCCTCGTCGCCGACCTGGCGGAGGCGGGCCTTGTCGCCATTCACCAGCCCGGCGGCGACGAGTCTGCCGGCGGCCAGCCAGATGTGACACTGCTCGAAAGGGTGCTCAGTGGACTTCGCAAGCTCTAACGGCGGAGCGGCTCGCTCCACCACCTCCGCGAAGATCGTGGTGGCGGGCGGCTTCGGCGTGGGCAAGACCACGTTCGTCGGCGCGGTCTCCGAGATCAACCCGCTGCGCACCGAAGCCGTCATGACCTCCGCCTCGGCGGGCATCGACGACCTCACCCACACCGGTGACAAGACGACCACCACGGTCGCGATGGACTTCGGCCGCATCACGCTGGACCAGGACCTGATCCTGTACCTCTTCGGTACGCCGGGCCAGGACCGCTTCTGGTTCATGTGGGACGACCTCGTCCGCGGCGCCATCGGCGCCGTCGTGCTCGTGGACACGCGCCGCCTCGCCGACTGCTTCCCCGCCGTCGACTACTTCGAGAACAGCGGCCTGCCGTTCGTCATCGCCCTCAACGGCTTCGACGGCCACCAGCCCTACACCCCGGAGGAAGTCCGCGAGGCCCTGCAGATCGGCCCGGACGCCCCCATCATCACCACCGACGCCCGCCACCGCGCGGACGCCAAGAGCGCGCTCATCACGCTCGTGGAGCACGCCCTCATGGCGCGCCTGCGCTAGCGCCGGGCCCTCCCCCGCAGAACACGCCGTGCAGGCCCCCGTGTCGGACGACACGGGGGCCTTCCGCGTTGCGCACGGACCGGCCCCACGCGAAAGGCCCCGCACCCTGGGGGGTGCGGGGCCTTCTCGGCTTCGGGGCTCAGCCCTGCCAGCTGTGCGGGGCGCGGAAGCCCGGGGTGCGCTCCAGGCGGCGCCAGCCGGCCTGGGACCGGGGGGCGGGGACGGTCTCGGGGGTGGCGGCGGCACGGGCGAGCAGGATCGCGGTGATCGCGGCCAGCTCCTCGGGCTCGGCGTTGCCCTTTTCGACGCGCAGCAGGGTGTCGGTGCTCATCGGTGGCTTGTCTCCTCTACTGCGGCGGGTTGCCGTGCTTGCGGGACGGCAGGTCGGCGTGCTTGTTGCGGAGCATCGAGAGCGCGGCCACGAGGGTCTCGCGGGTCTCGGCGGGGTCGATGACGTCATCGACGAGGCCGCGCTCGGCCGCGTAGTACGGGTGCATCAGCTCGGCCTTGTACTCCTTGACCATGCGGACGCGCATAGCCTCGGGGTCCTCGGCGTCCGCGATCTGCTTGCGGAAGATGACGTTGGCGGCACCCTCGGCGCCCATGACGGCGATCTCGTTGGTGGGCCAGGCGTAGGTGATGTCGGCGCCGATGGACTGGGAGTCCATGACGATGTACGCGCCGCCGTAGGCCTTGCGCAGGATCAGCGAGATCCGCGGGACGGTGGCGTTGCAGTACGCGTACAGCAGCTTGGCGCCGTGGCGGATGATGCCGCCGTGCTCCTGGTCGACGCCCGGCAGGAAGCCGGGGACGTCCAGCAGCGTGATGATCGGGATGTTGAAGGCGTCGCACATCTGGACGAAGCGCGCGGCCTTCTCGGAGGCGTGGATGTCCAGGACGCCGGCGAGGTGGCCGGGCTGGTTGGCGACGATGCCGACGACCTGTCCGTCCATCCGGGCCAGGGCGCAGATGATGTTGCGGGCCCAGCGCTCGTGGATCTCCAGGACGTCGCCCTCGTCGACGAGCTCCTCGATGACCTTGAGCATGTCGTACGGGCGGTTGCCGTCGGCGGGCACCAGGTCGAGGAGGACCTCGGAGCGGCGGTTCGCCGGGTCGCTCGTCTCGTGGACGGGCGGGTTCTCGCGGTTGTTCGAGGGCAGCATCGAGATCAGGTAGCGGACCTCGGAGATGCAGGTCTCCTCGTCGTCGTACGCGAAGTGCGCGACGCCCGAGGTCTCGGCGTGCACGTCCGCGCCGCCGAGGCCGTTCTGGGTGATCTCCTCGCCGGTCACCGCGCGGACCACGTCCGGGCCGGTGATGAACATCTGCGAGGTGTCCCGGACCATGAACACGAAGTCCGTGAGGGCCGGGGAGTAGGCGGCGCCGCCGGCGCAGGGGCCCAGCATGACCGAGATCTGCGGGATGACGCCCGAGGCCCTGGTGTTGCGCTGGAAGATGCCGCCGTAGCCGGCGAGGGCCGAGACGCCCTCCTGGATGCGGGCGCCGGCGCCGTCGTTGAGGGAGACCAGCGGGGCACCGGCCGCGATGGCCATGTCCATGATCTTGTGGATCTTCGTGGCGTGGGCCTCGCCCAGGGCGCCGCCGAAGATGCGGAAGTCGTGGGCGTAGACGAAGACCGTGCGGCCCTCGACCGTTCCCCAGCCGGTGATGACGCCGTCGGTGTAGGGCTTCTTGCCCTCCAGGCCGAAGCCGGTCGCGCGGTGGCGGCGGAGCTGCTCGACCTCCTTGAAGGAACCTTCGTCGAGGAGCAGCGCGATGCGCTCGCGGGCGGTCAGCTTGCCCTTGGCGTGCTGGGTCTCGGTGGCGCGGTCACTGGGGCCGCGCCGCGCCTGCTCGCGCAGGGAGTGCAGCTCGGCCACGCGCCCACGGGCGTCCGTCGGCTCGCTCGGGGTCTGGTCCACAACGGTCATGTACCGACCTTACGAAGATCGCGATGAAAAACCTCCGTTCATTCCGCACAGTCTCGGGAGTCTTCCGCTGTCCGGCCCGCACAGTACGGCCGGAGGAACCAAGGACTCCGCCAGAGGAGACCTTCGTCCTTTGTGCTCCTCCGACAAAAAAGCCCGACACGGGGGCTAGAAGTTGAAAATTAAACGGAATAGGTCTAGCGTCGTTCTCGTTGAAGTCGTTGAAGATTCAACAGAAACTTTCGAGCCGCTACCAAGGAGCACGCCATGGGCCTCTTCACCCGCCGCAGCCAGGACACCCTCACCGCCACCGCCCCGACGGCCGTGGACCCGGCGCTCGCCGCCCTCACCGGCGCCTACGCCATCGACCCCGCGCACAGCAGCATCGGCTTCACCGTCCGCCACGCCATGGTCACCAACGTCCGCGGCAGCTTCGACTCCTTCGAGGGCAGCCTGCACCTGGACGGCAGCGACCCGGCCCGCTCCACGGCCTCCATCGACGTGACGATCGGCTCGGTCAACACCGGCATCGCCGACCGCGACGCGCACCTGCTGGGCAGCGACTTCTTCGACGCCGAGCTCTTCCCGCTGATGACCTTCCGCTCCACCCGGGCCGCGCAGCTCGGCGGCGACGCGTACCGCATCACCGGTGAGCTCACGATCAAGGACGTCACGCGCCCGCTCTCCATCGACCTGGAGTTCACCGGATCCGCCAAGGACGTCTACGGCAACGAGCGCGTCGGCTTCGAGGGCTCCGCCGAGATCCTGCGCTCCGACTGGGGCCTGACCTGGAACGCCGCGCTGGAGGCCGGCGGTGTGATGGTCAGCGACAAGGTGAAGCTGGGCTTCGACATCTCCGCCATCAAGCAGGCCTGACCGGTACCTCCGCGGCCCACCGGGGGCGGCTACCAGCCGCCCCCGCCGTCGAATCCGCCACCGCCGCCGAAGTCCCCGCCGCCGAAGTCGGACGGGTTGAAGTCCGCTCCGGAGACGTCCCCGCCCTCGAAGCCGCCGCCCATGCCGCCGCCGAGGTCCGAGGCGTAGGCCGGGCTGGACATCATCGAGCCGAGCATCGTGCCCATGAGCAGGCCGGGCAGCATGCCACCGCCGAAGTAGCCGCCGGCCCAGGGGCCGTAGGCCGGGCCCGCGTCGTAGTAGGGGCGCGGCCCGTGCTCCGTGTCGACCGTGCGGACCGCCGGGTCCAGGCCGTCGCGCAGCCGGACGGCGTCCGCCGCGCAGACCGGGACGGTGCGCGGGGCCCCGCCGGCCGGAGCCCATGAGGCGTCCTCGGTGCTGGGGCCGTGCCGCGGGTCGAAGAAGCAGGGCGAACGGCGCTCGGGCAGCGGCCTGCCCTGCCGGCGCGCGTCCAGGGTGGCCAGGGCGAAGCGGCCGTCCTCCAGGGCCTGCGTGACCCCCGTGACCTCTTCCGGGTACCGCACGGAGCCCATGATCTGCTTGGCCTTCTCGTACGAGTCGAGCCCCTGCTCGTAGTCCCTGCGCATGGCGTCGTCGGCGCCGGGCTCGCCGGGGTGGAAGTCGAGGCGCTCGAGCTCCTCGCCGAAGGCCGTGATGTCCTCCTCGACGACCACGCCGAGGCGCTCGACGGCCTCGCGCCGGGCCTCCTCCTTCTTCCTGCGGTTGCGGCGGACCAGCACGTACGCGCCGCCGCCGCCGACCACCGCCACCGCGCCGAGCGCGACCAGGCCCGCGACCGGCGCGCCGTCGTCCTCGCCGACGCTCCCCCAGGAGGCCGGGGCGCCGCCCTTGACCTGGGTCAGGGCCTGGTCCACGAAGTTGTTCAGCTGCGTGCTCGCGTCCACCGGCCCGCCGGTCTTCACGGCCTCGGAGAGGTTGTGCACGGCGTTGGCCGGCATCACCGCGCGGTCCGCGCCCGCGTTGAAGCCGTCGCCGAGCCGGACCGCGTAGAGGCCGGTGATCCCGGTCTCGGCACGGACGGCGCCGAGCACCTTGTCCTGCGGGAACTCGCCGCCGGCCGGCAGCACCGCGACGAACACCGGCTTGCCCGCGTCCTTGATCTTCTGCGCGAGCGCGTCCGCCTCCGCCTTGGGGAGCTGCGCCTCGGCCCGGGGGTCGACGTAGACGGGGCCCCGCTTGAGGGCCTCCGCCACGGCGGCGACCCCGTTGGCCGCCGACGCCTGCGGCGCGGCCGCCAGGGCGGCACCCGACAGCGCCAGCAGCAGACCGGCGAGCACCGATCCCATACGTACGGATATCAGCCTGGTCCTCATATCCATGACGCTACCCGAACCGGTACTTTCCTGTGTGAGCTGGACATAAGCCCATCACAGCCCCGGCCCGGAAGCCGGCCCCGTCCCGGTGGGGACTACTCCGCCGGCTCCACGCCCGCGTGCAGGAGCCCGTAGGTGAAGGCGTCCTCCAGGGCCTGCCAGGAGGCCGCGATCACGTTCGGGGCCACCCCGACCGTGGACCACTCGCGCACGCCGTCCGTCGTGGCGACCAGCACGCGGGTCGTGGACTCCGTGCCGTGCGTGCCCTCCAGGATGCGGACCTTGTAGTCGACCAGCTCGAACTTGGCGAGCTGCGGGTAGAAGCGCTCCAGGGCCACCCGCAGGGCCCGGTCCAGGGCGTTGACCGGGCCGTTGCCCTCGGCCGTGGCGACGATCCGCTCGCCCTTGGCCCAGAGCTTGACCGTGGCCTCGTTGGCGTGGGTGCCGTCCGGGCGGTCCTCGACGATCGCCCGCCAGGACTCGATGCGGAAGTACTTGCGGGCCCGGCCCTCGGCCTCGGCGCGCAGCAGCAGCTCGAAGGAGGCGTCGGCGGCCTCGTACGTGTAGCCCTTGAGCTCGCGCTCCTTGACCCGCTCCACCACCCGGGAGATCAGCGCGCGGTCCCCGCCGAGGTCGACGCCGAGCTCCTTGCCCTTGAGCTCGATCGAGGCACGGCCGGCCATGTCGGAGACCAGCATGCGCATGGTGTTGCCGACGCGCTCGGGATCGATGTGCTGGTAGAGGTCCGGGTCGACCTTGATGGCCGAGGCGTGCAGGCCCGCCTTGTGCGCGAACGCGGAGACGCCCACGTACGGCTGGTGCGTGGAGGGCGTGAGGTTGACGACCTCGGCGATGGCGTGCGAGATCCGGGTCATCTCGGCGAGCGCGCCCTCGGGGAGCACCGTGCGGCCGTACTTGATCTCCAGGGCGGCCACGACGGGGAAGAGGTTCGCGTTGCCGACGCGCTCGCCGTAGCCGTTGGCCGTGCACTGCACGTGGGTGGCGCCCGCGTCCACGGCGGCGAGGGTGTTGGCGACGGCGCAGCCGGTGTCGTCCTGGGCGTGGATGCCGAGGCGGGCGCCGGTGTCCGCGAGGACGGTCGCGACGGTAGCGGTGATCTGGGCGGGCAGCATCCCGCCGTTGGTGTCGCAGAGGATGACGACGTCGGCGCCGGCCTCGTGGGCGGTGCGCACCACGGTCTTGGCGTACTCGGCGTTGGCCCGGTAGCCGTCGAAGAAGTGCTCGCAGTCGACGAAGACGCGGCGGCCCTGGGCCACCAGGTAGGAGACCGTGTCGCGGACCATCTCGAGGTTCTCGTCCAAGGTGGTGCGCAGGGCGAGTTCGACGTGGCGGTCGTGGGACTTGGCCACCAGCGTGATCACCGGGGCGCCGGACTCCAGCAGGGCCCGCACCTGCGGGTCCGCGGCGGCCGTGCCGCCCGCCCGGCGGGTCGCGCCGAAGGCGACCAGCTGGGCGTTCTTGAAGTCGATCTCGGCCCGGGCCCGTGCGAAGAACTCGGTGTCGCGGGGGTTGGCGCCGGGCCAGCCGCCCTCGATGAAGCCCACCCCGAAGTCGTCCAGGTGCCGGGCGATCGTGAGCTTGTCGGCGACCGTGAGGTTGATGCCTTCGCGCTGGGCGCCGTCGCGCAGCGTGGTGTCGAAGACATGGAAGCCGTCGTCGAGGACCGCTGCTGCCGCCTCTGGTGTCGTCGTCATGCTGATCTGACTCCTGTCGGATGAGTGGTTCCGGATGCCCGCCAAAGGGGCAGGCCACCGTCACTGCCCCCATCATCGCGCGCGGTCGGGCCCCGGCAGGGTCGGGCCGGGAAACGAAAAAACCCCTCGCGGGTAGCGAGAGGTCTGCGCGCGGGTCCGAGGCACGGCGGCCGCTTCCGCGAAGTTCTTCCGCGGTTCAGCGGCCACTGGGGACCGGCGCGCTGCTGGCGATAATCATGAGCTGAGCAGGCACGCTCGCAGTGTGCCACACCGGCCGCCGAGCATGGACGCCGATCTCACCATGCGGGCACGGTCCTCAGCGGTGCGGGGCGAGGGACTCCGTGAGGAACTCGCGTACGTGGTCCAGGATCGCCTCCCGGTCCAACGTCGGCAGGCCCACCGCCAGCTGGATGCTGAAGCCGTCGAGCAGGGCGCGGATGCGGGCCGCCACGCGGTCGGGGTCCACCGGGCGGAACTCGCCGCGCGAGACGCCCTCCGCGAGCAGCGCCACCAGGTCGCGGTGCCAGGCGCCCTCGATGGCGGCCTGGCGGTCGCGCTCCTGGGGGCCGGCGTTCTGGGACCGGTTCCAGACCTCGAGCCACAGCGTCCAGTGCGGGTCGCGGGGCTGCGTGGGGACGTAGAGGTCGACGTACGCCCGCAGGCGCTCGCTCACCGGCCCGCGGCGGGAGAGCAGCGCCCGCCGCGCCGTGCCCAGTTCCGCCTCGCTCCACTCCAGGGTCTGCAGCAGGAGCTCGTCCTTGCTGCGGAAGTAGTAGAGGAGGTGGCCGCTGCTCATGCCGACCTCGCGGCCCAGTCCGGCCATGGTCAGGCCTTCCAGGCCGCGTTCGGCGATCGTGGCCATGGCGGCGACGAGTACGTCCTCGCGCGGGGGCGCGTTCTTGCGCGCCGCCCGTACCGGTACTCCACCCGCCGCCATGGCCCACTCCTCGTCGCTCCGCGCCGGTCCCGGTCCTCAGACCTTCGGCTGCTGCTGGGTGATGCAGTGGATTCCGCCACCCCCGGCGAAAATCGTACGTGCGTCAACGAGTGTCACGGTCCGCTCGGGGAACAGTCCGCGGAAGATCTCGGCGGCCTCCTCGTCGCGCGGGTCGTCGAAGGAGCACAGCACGACACCGTCGTTGCACAGGTAGTGGTTGATGTACGAGTAGTCCACCCACTCCCCGTCCTCCTCCAGCACGGTCGGCGCCGGGATCTCCACGACCTCCAGCCGCCGGCCCCGGGCGTCCGTGGCCGCCCGCAGGAGGGCGGCGATGGTCTTGCACCGCTCGTGGTCGGGGTGGGCCGGGTCGGGCTGGGTGTGCACCATCACCACGCCGGGTCGGGCGAAGGCGGCGACGATGTCCACGTGTCCCTGGGTGCCGTAGGTGCCGTAGTCGCCGGCCAGGCCGTACGGCAGCCAGATCGCCTTGGTGGTGCCGAGGTGGGCGTGGATCTCGGCCTCGACCTGCCGGCGGGACCAGCCGGGGTTGCGGCCCTCGCCGAGCTGCACGGTGTCGGTGAGGAGCACGGTGCCCTCGCCGTCGACATGGATGGCGCCGCCCTCGTTGACGAGCGGGGTGCTGTACGTACGGGTGCCGGCGACGTCGGAGACGTGTCGGGCGACCTTGGAGTCGTGCTCCCAGCGGGCCCATTCCTGGGCGCCCCAGCCGTTGAAGGTCCAGTCGACGGCCGCCAGCTCCCCGGCGTCGTTGGTGACGAAGGTCGGGCCGATGTCGCGCATCCAGGCGTCGTCGAGCTCGCGCTCCACCACCGTGAGCGGGTGGCCCTCGCCGGCCCCGGCGATCGCGCGGGCGTTCTCGGCGTCGCCGGGCGGTACGACGAGCGTCACGGGCTCGTACGTGCGCACCGCGCGGGCCACGGCGCCCCAGGCCTCGCGGGCCTCGGCGAGCTCCTGCTCGTTGGTGAAGGTGGGGTTGGGGCTGGGCCAGGCCATCCAGGTGCGCTCGTGGGGCGTCCACTCGGCGGGCATCCGGAAACCGTCGTTCACGGGCTGTGCAGTCATGGCAGGGAAGTCCTTACAGGAAGTACAGGCGGTTCAGGGAGACCGATTCGGCGGCTTCGGAGCGCAGCGGTTCCCCGTCGAGGGAGACCAGGCCGCTGCGCGCGTCCACATCGACCGCGCCCACCCGGGAGTTGAGGAGCAGGTCCCCCGGGCCGATGCCGCGGGTGCCGCGGACGGCGACGCGGCGCCGGCGGGTCGGCATCTCGTCGCTGCCGAGGGCTGCCGCGGCGGCCGAGACGAAGGCGACGGAGATGTCGGCGGCGGTGGCTCCGTACGAGCCGAACTGCGGGCCGAGGACCAGCGGTTCGCAGGTGTCGGTGGCCGCGTTGGGGTCGCCGGTGACCCCGTACGCCGGGAAGCCGGACTTCAGGACCAGCTGCGGCTTGGCGCCGAAGAACTGCGGGCGCCACAGCACGATGTCGGCGAGCTTGCCGACCTCGATGGAGCCGATCTCGTGGGCCAGGCCGTGGGCGATGGCCGGGTTGATGGTCAGCTTGGCCATGTAGCGCAGGACGCGTGCGTTGTCGTCGCCCTCGCCGTCGCCTTCCAGCGGGCCCAGTTCGCCCTTCATCTTGGCGGCCATGGCGAAGGTGCGGCGGATGGTCTCGCCCGCGCGGCCCATGCCCTGGGCGTCGGAGGAGGTGATGCCGATCGCGCCGAGGTCGTGCAGGACGTCCTCGGCCCCCATGGTGCCGGCGCGGATCCGGTCGCGGGCCATGGCGGCGTCGCCCGGCAGGTCCGGCTTGAGGTCGTGGACGGAGACGATCATGCCGTAGTGCTCGGCGACCGCGTCCCGGCCGAAGGGGAGGGTGGGGTTCGTGGAGGAGCCGATGACGTTCGGCACGCCCGCCATCTTGAGCACGTTCGGCACGTGCCCGCCGCCGCAGCCCTCGATGTGGAAGGCGTGGATGGTCCGGCCCTCCAGCACCCGCAGGGTGTCCTCGACGGAGAGGCACTCGTTGAGGCCGTCGCTGTGCAGGGCGACCTGTACGTCGTACTCCTCGGCCACGCGCAGGGCGGTGTCCAGGGCGCGGGTGTGGGCGCCCATGTCCTCGTGGACCTTGAAGCCCGAGGCGCCGCCCTCGGCGAGCGCCTCGACCAGCGGGGCGGCGTCCGAGGAGGAGCCGCGGGCGAGGAAGCCGATGTTGACGGGCCAGGCGTCGAAGGCGTTGAAGGCGTGCTTCAGCGCCCACGGGGAGTTGACGCCGACGCCCCAGACCGGGCCGAACTCCTGGCCGATGACCGTGGTGACGCCCGCGGCGAGCGAGGCCTCCATGATGCGCGGGGAGAGCAGGTGGACGTGGGTGTCGACGGCTCCGGCGGTGGCGATCAGGCCCTCGCCGGAGACGATCGAGGTACCCGTGCCGACGACGACGTCGACCCCGTCGAGGGTGTCCGGGTTGCCGGCCCGGCCGATGGCGTGGATCCGGCCCTCGCGGATGCCGATGGAGACCTTGCGGATGCCGAGGACGGCGTCGATCACCAGGACGTTGCTGATCACGACGTCGCAGGTCTCGCGGACGGCGGCGGCCTTCAGGTGCAGGCCGTCGCGGGCGGTCTTGCCGAATCCGGCCAGGAACTCGTCGCCGGGCTTCTGGGCGTCGTGCTCGACCCGGACGGTGAGCCCGGAGTCGCCGAGCCGCACCCGGTCGCCGACGCGGGGGCCGAAGACGGAGGCGTACTCGTGCGGGTCGATGTGCCGGCTGCCCGGCGCGCAGTGTGCGCTGTGGTCGCTGTGCGGGGTCTGCCTGCTCACGCCTGCTCTCCGTCCGCTCGCTCGGTGCCGTCGGCCGGTCCGGCCGGTGCGGCGTGGGGGGTGGGGGAAGCCGGGTCGGTGCCCGACGGGCCGGCGCCCTCGGCGGACGCGCCCAGGTAGCCGCACGCCGCGGCCCGGGCCAGCGCGAGCGTCTTGGCGCCCGGGGCGTCGAGGGGGCCGTCGACCAGGCCCGCGAAGCCGATCGCGATGCGGGCGCCGCCGATCGGGACGAGTCCCACCTCGCCCTCGCCGTGCGGGTCGAACCGTACGGAGGAGCCCGCCGGCACGCACAGCCGCATCCCGTAGGCCGCGGCGCGGTCGAAGTCGAGGCGCGGGTTGGCCTCGAAGAAGTGGAAGTGCGAGGTGACGCTCACCGGCACGGGGGCGGTGTTGCGCACGCGCAGGTGCAGCACCGGCTCGGGCTGGGGGACGCCGGGGCCGGTGACGACCGCCCCGGGGGCGTCGTCGCCGAGCGGCACCGCGCCCTGGATGGGGGACGAGACCACCGCGAGCCGGGAGCCGTCGTCGAAGACGGCCTCCACGTGCACCTCGGTCACCACGTCGGCCACGCCCGGCATGACGTCGCCGGGGCCCAGCACGCTGCGGGCCTCCTCGATGGCCTCCGAGAGCCGCTTGCCGTCGCGCGCGGCCTCGCAGACCGTGTCCGCGATCAGCGCGGTGGCCTCCGGGACATTGAGCCTCAGGCCCCGGGCCCGCCGGGCCCTGGCCAGTTCCGCTGCGCTGCGCAGCAGCAGCCGGTCGCGCTCCGTAGGGGTCAGCCGCACGCCGATCCACCACCTCTTGAGTCGATGGGTTAGAGCATCACTCTAACTCTTCATTTCCCGTCAATGAAGCATTGACCTGGGACCAGGCCTTAGGTCACATTGAGTGTCGCTCAAAGAAAAGCGGAACCACCCCCGCCCTGCAAGGGAGTCCCCCCATGCCCATCGAACAGCGCGGAGTCGACACCATCCCCGAGGAGGAGCGGACGAGTGGCCCGCGTGACCTGATCGCGATCCTGCTCGGCTCCAACCTCTGCCTCGGCGTGATCGTGTTCGGCTGGCTTCCCCCGTCCTTCGGGCTCGGGCTGTGGCCCTCCGTCACCGCCATCGTGACCGGCACCCTCGTCGGCATCGCCTTCACCGCGCCGCTGGCGCTGGTCTCCCTGCGGACCGCCACCAACCTCTCCACCTCCAGCGGCGCCCAGTTCGGCGTCCGCGGCCGTCTCGTCGGCTCGGTCGTCGGCCTGCTGCTGTCGCTGGGCTACACCGCCCTCACCCTGTGGATCGGCGGCGACGTGATGGTCGGCGTGCTGTCGCGGCTCACCGGGCTGCCGGACACCGGCGTCTCCCGCGGGGTGATGTACGGGGTGCTGGCCGCCTGTACCGTCGTCGCGGCCGTCTTCGGCTACCGGCTGCTGCTGCGCATGAGCAAGGTCCTGTCCATCGGCATGGTGCTGCTGCTCGCCGCCGGCGTCTTCGCCTACGCCCCCGAGTTCACCACCGCCGCCCCGCCGGACACCGAGTACCTGCTCGGCTCCTTCTGGTCGACCTGGCTGCTCGCCGCCGTCGCGGCCGGCCTCAGCGGGCCCGTCGCCTTCATCACCCTGCTCGGCGACTACACGCGCTACATCTCCCCGCGCAGGCACAGCTCCCGCAAGGTCCTCGGGGCCACCGGCCTCGGCCTGCTCGTCGGCCTGCTGATACCGCAGCTCTTCGGCACCTTCACCGCGCTCGCCGCCCGGGCCGGGGCCGACTACGCGGGGCCGCTGGTCGAGGCCGCGCCGTTCTGGTACCTGGTGCCGCTGCTCGCCGCGGCCGCCGCCGGCTCGGTGGGCAACGCCGGGCTGATGCTGTACTCCATGGGGCTCGACCTCGACGCGATCGTCCCCCGGGCCACCCGCACCACCGCCACGGTGATCGCCGCGGCCGTCGCCACCGCCTTCGTCTTCGTCGGCTCCTTCGAGTGGGACGTGCAGGCGGCGATGACCTCCTTCGTCCTGCTGCTGACCGCGCTCGGCACCCCGTGGGCCGTGATCACCCTCATCGGCCACCTGCGCTGCGGCGGCCGGTACGACGCCGACGCCCTCCAGGTCTTCAACCGCCGCTCGGTGGGCGGCGCCTACTGGTACCGCGGCGGGTGGAACGCGGCCGCCACCGCCTCCTGGGCCATCGGCGCGGGCGTCGGCCTGCTCGCCGTGACCACCCCGTTCTACGAGGGTCCGCTGCTCGCCCTGACCGGCGGCGTGGACTGCTCCTTCGTCCTCTCCGGCCTGGCGGGCGGGCTCGTCTACGCGGCCCTGACCGCCCGCACCTCGCCGGCGCCCGCCCCGGCCGAGGAGCCGGCGACGGCCTGAGCCCACCGGTGCGCACGGCCGCCGCCGGGCCCGCGCGCCCGTGCCCCGTACGCAGCAAGGCCCGCGCTCCCCGTTTCAGGGGGGCGCGGGCCTTCGTACGTACGACGCGGGGGCTTCCGGATCAGCCCAGCGGGTGCATCCAGCCGTGGGTGTCGGCGGCGTGGCCGGTCTGGAGCTCCAGAAGGGCCTTGCGCAGCCGCATGGTGACCGGGCCGGGCTGCCCGTCGCCCTGGACCCAGTCGGCGCGCTCGGACTTGACCGAGCCGACCGGGGTGATGACGGCGGCGGTGCCGCAGGCGAACACCTCGGTGAGGGTGCCGTCGGCGTTGCCGCGCTGCCAGTCCTCGGTGGTGATCCGGCCCTCTTCGGCGGTGTAGCCGAGGTCGCGCGCGATGGTGAGGAGGGAGTCGCGGGTGATGCCGGGCAGGAGGGAGCCCGTGAGCTCCGGGGTGACGATGCGGTCGCCGTACACGAAGTACAGGTTCATCCCGCCCATCTCCTCGATCCAGCGGTGCTCTACGGCGTCGAGCCAGACCACCTGGTCGCAGCCGTGCGAGGCGGCCTGGGCCTGGGCCACGAGGGACGCCGCGTAGTTGCCGCCGGTCTTGGCCGCGCCGGTGCCGCCCTTGACGGCCCGGACGTACTCCTCGGAGAGCCAGACGGAGACGGGCTTGACGCCGCCGGGGAAGTAGGCGCCGGCGGGCGAGGCGATGACGATGAAGAGGAACTCGTTGGCCGGGCGGACGCCGAGGCCGACCTCGGAGGCGAACATGAACGGCCGCAGGTACAGGGAGGCCTCGCCGGAGTCCGGAACCCAGGCGCGGTCCTGCTGGATGAGGGCGTCGCAGGCCTCGATGAACAGCTCGGCGGGCAGCTCCGGCATGGCCATGCGGCGGGCGGAGGCCTGGAAGCGCTCGGCGTTGGCGAGCGGGCGGAAGGTGGCGACGGAGCCGTCGGGCTGGCGGTAGGCCTTGAGCCCCTCGAAGATCGTCTGCGCGTAGTGCAGCGTCATGTTCGCCGGGTCGATCGACAGGGGCGCGTAGGGGACCAGCTCGGCGTCGTGCCAGCCGCGGCCCTCGGTCCACTTGATCGTCACCATGTGGTCGGTGAAGTGGCGGCCGAAGCCGGGGCTGGCCAGGATCGCCTCGCGCTCCGCATCGGACAGCGGGTTCGAGGAGGGCTTGAGCTCGATCGTGGGCGTCGTCATGAGTGCTTGTCCTTCACCGGTTGTGTATGGCGGACCGCGCTCACGGCGTACTAGGACGTCCGAGCTTCCCCGCATTCCGCGGCCTCGCGTTCGATTATCGCGCGCGGAGCGGCTTCGGAGAAGCGGGGTAGCGGCCCAGGGGAGATGGTGGCACCCGGGGCCGCACAGGAAAAGCCGCCGGGTCCCGTATGTGACCCGACGGCTTCCTGGAGTGGTGCTGCCGGGTCAGCCGGCTACGCGTGCGGCGAGGGCGTCGCCGATCGCGTCGGTGGAGCGGAAGGTGCCGTCGCGTTCGGCGAGGTCGGCGGTGACGGCGTCTTCGATGCGCAGGGCCTGGGCCTGGTGGCCGAGGTGGCGCA
>NZ_JBEZLV010000055.1:0-32202 GCF_040652335.1 Streptomyces sp. NPDC048270 | reverse complement strand
GGACCGCCGTACTGGACACCCCAATCTATGAAGGACCACGAGCCGAGACGACGCTCGAGCGTTGGCATCAGATCCATGGCCTTCTCCGGCAGCATGTGAGCCTGCTCGAATGCGCCCGCCGACTGCAACTGTCCCTGAACACGGTCAAACGCTATGCCCGCGCCGACCGACCCGAGCGCATGCTCCGCGTCCCCAAGTACCGAGCCAGCCTCGTCGATCCCTATCGCGAGCACGCACCGGCTGCTTGAACCTCCTGCACAAGTGCATCAACCAAGGCCGCGCGGACGCCGACCGAAGCCATATCTCCCCGCGCAGGCTCGCCCGGATGCTCCTGACCAGGCCTGAGAACCTCAAGGCCGGGCATCGCGATCTCCTGGACCAGCTGACCGCCGCCTGCCCCGAGATGACCGACCTCGCCGGCGCCGTCCGGACTTTCGCCCAACTACTGAAGCCCCGGCCCGAGAACGCCGACGCACTCGGACTCGGACTCTGGATCACCCAAGTCCGCACAGCCGACCTGCCACACCTGCACGCCTTCACCCGCGGCCTCGAACGAGACCACGATGCCGTGATCGCCGCGGTCACACTTCCGTACAGCAACGGCCCCACCGAAGGCGTCAACACCAAAACCAAACGGATCGCACGCCAGATGCACGGACGCACAGGCTTCACCCTCCTCCGCCACCGCATCCTCCTCGGAGTAGCACCACCGTCCCCGACCCGGCATCCACACCGGTCGAAGACCTGTTCCAGCGGGACTTCACGGCCGTCGAGCCGGGGCGGAAATACAGGGGTGACATCACCTATCTCCCGCTCGAAGGCGGGAAGTTCCTCTATCCCGCAACAGTGTTGGACTGCTTCAGCCGCAAGATCGTCGGCTGGTCCATCGCCGACCACATGCGCACCACTCTGGTCGCCGACGCTCTGCGGATGGCCGCCGGTACCTGCGGCTCGCTGGACGGGGCGGTGTTCCACTCCGATCACCGATCAAGGGCCTACGCCAGCCTCTGCGACCATCTCAAAGTCACCCAGTCGATGGGTCGGCAGCAGCGCCGACAAGGCCGCCTGCGAAAGCTTTCCACGCCTCCCTCCAAGGCGCCCACGACTACGGCGACGCCACCACCTGCAGAAAGACGGCCTTGCCTGGCTGACCCGCTACAACACCCGCCGCCGACACTCCGCCAACGGCTACCTCAGCCCCGACGAATACGAACGCCGACACCACGCCGCTAAACTCACACTCGCCGCGTGACTGATAACCGCGTGCCCACCTTCACTGGGGGGAAGGCCCGAAGAACGCGTAGAACCGGTCCCACGGGCTCGTGGCGATTCGGAAGGTGCTGAGTCTCACCGAACGACAGGAGGTCCTGCACGTCCCAGTTCTACGCGGTCGAGGTCTTCGAGTTCAACGTGTCTGAGCCTGCGTGCGATTGCCTCGTGCACAGGTTCGGAAAGGCTGACCAGTCGGTGCGAGTGCTGCTGCCGGTGCCGGCCTGGCTGGAGGGATACTGACACGGGCAGATGCTCGACGCTGTCCGCTACCGTCGACAACGGAGTGAAGTGGCGGGCGGCGCCTGCGCCCTGTCCTCATGCATGCACTCTACCGAGAGTGGAGTGTGTGCATCGAACAGCGATCCTGGCCGGATGAAGTGCGGCTTGTGAGGCAAGCAGCCGGGACCTGAGGGGGTATTCCAGGTCAGCGGCCTTCGATGAGTTTCTTGTCGGTGATGCCGTTCTTCCTCAGCAGGCGCTCCAGTTCGGGAAGGTCGACGTGGTTACCGGTCGGGGTGACGGTCATGACGCCAGCGATGGTCCCGCCGGAGAACTTGTCCGTTCCCTTGGCTTTGAAGAACCGTCCGACCTTGGTACCGATACTGCCAGCCTTTTCCGACACCTTCAGCGAACCCATATATGTCGCTACCGCACCATCCGGGAGTGCAACTTCATCGAAGATCAGTACTGGATTTCGCGTGCCGCCGCCGTAGACTGCGAAAGAGATCGGGCTAACATCGCCACCTTCCCCCTTGGCCTTCAGATATCGCGACCTATTCCTTTTCTGGAGGCTGGCGTTCGCCTTCTGCAGGATCTCCAGCGCGGTCTTCCTCAACCGATCTTCATCGGGATCAAAACGGCCGTGCTCGCTGGGGCCTTCCTGCCCATGGTCGCTCTGCTCGGCAGCGGTCCGCCTAGACAAGAGAGCGGCGACGAACTGTTCGGAGGTGAAGCGGCCCGTCAGGACCTGCCAGTAGAGGTCTTTCGCGGCGGACTGGCCGGCGACGTCAGACCTGTCGATGATCTGGCAGAGGAAGTCGTCCAGCTCCTGGAGGTTGCATTCGGGCCAGTCCAGGAAGGCCCTCGCGGCGCCTACTGCCGCAGTCTGATCGCCCTTGGCTCGGAGCGCCAGCCAGGTACACATGTACAGGGCGTCGTTGCACCCTTCTGCCGTGATATGGCCTGCCTCGGCAAAGGGCGCGAGGTCGACTGCGATGCCCTCGGCCCCCCGCGAGTCCCAAGGGGCCAGAGATCGCACGAGCTTACGCAGCGTCGTCTCGTCCAACGAAACTAGACCAAGTTCGGCGGTGGCGGCAGTGACGGCTGCGTCCCAGTCGCCGCATGCTGCATGTCCAAGGAACTTCATCGATTGGACACCCTCCGTTCCGAGGCCGGTACCGCCTTCCTGCCCATGGTCCCTCTGCTCGGCAGCGGTCTGCGAAGCCGAGAGAGCAAGGGCGAGATCATGGGAGGTGAAGTGGCCCATCAGGAGCCACCGGTAGAGGTCTTGCGCGGCAGACTGGCCGGTGCCGTCAGACCTGCCGATGATCTGGCAGAGGAACTCATCCAGCCTCTGGAGGTTGCATTCGGGCCAGTTCAGGAAGGCCCTGGCGACGTCTACTGCCGCAGTCTGATCGCCCTTGGCTCGGAGCGCCAGCCAGGTATATAGGGACAGGGCGTCGTTGCACCGTTCTGCGGTGATGTGGCCTGCCTCGGCAAAGGGCGCGAGGTCGACTGCGATGTCCTCGGCCTCCCGCGAGTCCCCAGGGGCCAGGGATTGCACGAGCTCACGCAGCGTCGTCTCGTCCAACGAAACTAGACCAAGTTCGGCGGTGGCGGCAGTGACGGCTGCGTCCCAGTCGCCGCATGCTGCATGTCCAAGGAACTTCATTGATTCGACATCCTTCGTACTACACAGGAGTTCAGCGCTGGATTGAACCTCTCAATGGAATCTCATTCCTGGGGAGGGCTTGAAGAGAAGTCTGCCCATTCGGCCAGCTCCTTCTGCGCGGACAGGCAGCAGGGAAGGTTCTGTTCCCCTCCGACCCCGGGACACAAGGTGGATGCAACTGATCATCGCAACACCTTGAGCCTGGAGACGGGCGGTCGGTGGGACGGGCCACACGGATGATGGGTGCCCAGGGATGGCGTTGCGTGGTGATCAATCGTTTGCCGCGGACACGCTGGCAATGTATAGCTCAGGCATCAGGCGCTCGACCGTGCAGCGGGCCACAGCATGGCCCCTCCAGTTCAGCTCCCGGCAAACCTTCCGCGCTCCCAGGACAACGTAGTTGGCCTCGAAGACCTCGCTGATCAGCTCCCTCGGTTCGGCGTTCCGCACGGTCCGGCGGCGCGGATTCTGCGGTGGCTGTCGAGGATGGCGCGTACTTCCCGTTCGGTGAACTCGGCCATGTGCAGGCGGGGGGCCATTTCCTGCAGTTCGACGAGGAATGCGGTGCTAGTGCCGGTGCCGATGAGCTCGAGGGCTTCACGGGAGGCACGCTGGTAGTCGACGGCCGGTTCACGGAGCCCCGGGGGTGTCTCTATGTCTTTCGTCAAGGATGTGGTGCCAGGTATGAGGCTGTTTGGGATGGTCATGCGGCGAGTGTGACGGCGGGGATTCTGGACTCGTAGAAGGTGCCGTCGCGGAGCATGGCGAACAGGACGCTGATGCGTTGGCGGGCTAGGTGTATTGCCCAGTGAGGTTGGGGACGCGGCTGGCGGGTGGTTTGCCTGCGAGTGCGGTGTGTCCGCGGTGGTGATTGTAGGTGTGGAGCCATTGTGGGAACGCCTCGCGTCGCTCCTGCTCTGAGCGGTAGGGGCGGGCGTAGGCTCACTCCTCCAGCAGGGTGCGGTTGAGTCGTTCGACTTTGCCGATGCTCCTATAGCTGTCAAGGACGGTCAGGCTGCGGTCGCCAAGTCTTGTTGGGAGGGCGGCTGGGCTGGGATGCGGGGGCCGAGCAGGCGGCAGATCTCGCGTGCGATGTGCCGTTTCAAACACCGGATGGTCTCGGTCTCGGTCTTGGTCTTGCCTTCGGCCGCCCTGCGGGCGACGTAGGCGCGTGTGCGTGGTTCCCAGGCCATGCGGGTGACCGTGATCATGTAGAGGGCGTAGTTGGCCTGCCGGTCGCCTCCGCGGTTGAGGCGGTGGCGGTTGGTCTTGCCTGAGGATGCGGGGATCGGGGCGACTCCGCAGAGGTGGGCGAAGGCGGACTCGGATGTGCCGGCTTCACCCGACGGCCACCCCGAGGCCGGACCTGGGGCCGACGGGGTGTGACCCCGATCGTGACGGTCAGCGGCCGCCGCGCGGGACGGTTGTCGGTGGCCGGACTGATCGCGATGCAACCGGGGTCCCGAACCCGCCTGTGGCACCGTCTGCGCCGGCACCCCGCGGGCGGCGGTGCTCGCCGGAGCATGGGAGAGGACGACTTCATCGCTCTGGTCGACGGCGCTCACCAGCTCGTGCGGGCACCGATCGTTTTGATCTGGGACCGACTCAACACCCACGTCTCCCGCAAGATGCAGAACCTGATCGCCCGGCGCGACTGGCTGACCGTGTTCCTGCTGTTGGCCTACTCGCCCGATCTCAACCCCGTGGAATGGGTCTGGGCCCACGTCAAACGCAGTCTCGCCAACCTCGCCCTCATGGCCCTGGACCGCCTCGAAGGGGCCCCTCGGATTTTGGACACCGGAGAGACTTGGATCTTGATGGTCCAGGAGAACGGAGTCCCCGTGGGGATGAAGCACTATCCCGCCGAGTTCAAGGCGGACGCGGTCGCGTTGTACCGCTCAAGGCCGGGAGCGACGATCAAGTCCGTCGCCGCTGATCTCGGGGTGAACACCGAGACACTACGGAACTGGATCCGGGCCGCCGACGGTCGCCGACCTGGCGCCCATTGCGAGCCGCCGGCCGCCTCGCGGGCCGTCGGCGACGACGTTCAGGCGGAGCTGGCCGCCGCCCGCAAGAGGATCCGCGAGCTGGAGGAAGAACGGGACATCCTCCGCAAGGCGGCCCGGTATTTCGCGACGGAGACGCACTGGTGAACCGCTACCAGTTCGTTTCAAGATCCACCAGGACTCCGACGGCACCTACGGAGCCCCCGGAATCACCGCCGAACACCGCGACGAAGGCGGCCCGGTGGTCAACCACAAGCGCTTCGCCAGGATCATACGGACCATCGGGCTCGAGGGCGTCCGTCTGCGCCGCCGGCACCGGCACCACCGTCGCGGACCAGGCCGCGGCGAAGGCACCGGACCTGATCGGACGCGACTTCACCGCCGCCGCGGTCAACAGAAAGTACGTCGGCGACATCACATACCTGCCGGTCAGCGGCGCGAAGCCGCTCTATCTCGCGACCGTCATCGACCTCGCCTCACGCCGGCTGGCCGGGTGGGCCATCGCCGACCACATGCGAGCCGAGCTCGTCACCGACGCCCTGGCGGCAGCCGAGCGGACCCGCGGGAGCCTGGCCGGAGCGATCATGCACACGGACCACGGATCTCAATATTCGAGCAGCGCCTTCGCGGAAATCTGCAGGTCAGCAGGGCCCCGGCAGAACATGGGCGCGGTCGGATCCAACGCCGACAACGCAGCCGCGGAAAGCTTCAACACCGCCTTCAAGAGGGAGACGCTCAAAGGCCGGAAGACCGCCTGGTCGAGCGAGTGTGAGGCCAGGCTCGACGCCTTCCGCCGACTGACCCGATACAACACCCGACGCCGGCACTCCCGCCTCGGCCACCGGACCCCGATCACCCACGAGAACGACCTCCAACCAGCTGCAACTACCCTGACCCAAGCCGCATAGACGTGTTCAAAACCCGGGGTCAAGGCCCCACCAGTCACGGCTGACCAGGACATCTCATCAAGATCGTGTTACGAGCTCTAAGAGCTCGTAACACGATCATGATTCGGGTTTGTTGAGGTGTCGCCAGCAGATGAGGCTGCAGGCGAGGGAGACGAAGGCGTCGTGGAGTTCGGTGCGGCGTTCTCAGCGGACGGCGAGTCGTTTGAGCTGGTGGAGCAGGGCGAAGGTCTGCTCGACGACGTAGCGGAGCTTGCCCATGCCCTTGATGTTCGGGGCGCCCTTGCGGGAGGTTGGCCGCGGTGGTGATGACCTTGAGCGGGGTGCCGCGCCCGTCGCAGATCAGGTGGTGTTTGCTGCCTGTCTTCCTCCGGTCGACCGGCGACGGACCGGTGTCGGCGCCCCCTTTTTTCGCGCGGATGCGGGAGCCATCCACGCACGCCCTCGACCAGTCGAGCTGGTCGGCCGCGTTCAGCTCGGCGAGCAGGATGCGGTGCAACTGGTCGAAGACTCCGGCCGCTGCCACCGCTCCAGGCGCCGCCAACAGGTTGGCCCAGAGCCGAAGCCCAGCTCAGGTGGCAAAAGTTGCCAGGCGATGTCGTTGTGCAGGACGTACAAAATGCCGTGCAGACACAACCGGTCTGCCACCGGCCGCGGCCCTGGCGACCTCGCCGGCCAGGGCGACAGCAGCGACTCGATCAGTGCCCACAAGCCGTCGTCCACGATCCACGGCCGAGTACTCACACCACCACGAACGGCCGAATCATCACACCGGTCACGCCCCACCAGGACATCTCAACAAGATCCTGTAACGAGCTCTAAAGAGAATTTGAGAATGCCATTTTGCGCCCCGGGGCACGCCGCAGCCGGGCAAGTGCGTCCTCCTCGGCACGCAGACAGCGCTATCGAGAAGATCCGACGGCCCAAAAACTTTCCCGTATGCGCATTTTCTGCGTACCAACAGGGCAGCGATGGCTGAATTTGTTTCCATTCTCTTGTCCGCATGATCGGCCGACCGATAGGCATGGTTCCATGAACACATCTCGGCCGAGACACAGACGCTCCGGAACGTGGAAGCTGTTCCCGGTTCTCCCTTTCGTACCTTTCATGCCGTGGCAGCGGCCGGTGGGTCTAGCACTAGGATGCGCTGCGGTGATCGCCGCGTTTCCCGCCCCGGTCGAGCCTGCCGCCGAGACCGCCGCGGCTGCCGCCCAGAGCCGGATCCCCACGTCGGAGACCCGTATGACTGACATCGTCCGCGCTGGCGGAAGCTCCCCTGACTCCGTACGGCATCAGCCGACCGCTTCCGCCGAGAATCCCCTCAACGTGATCGCACCGCCAGTCCCCCGGCCCACACCCAAGCGATCGGCCGGTCCGCAGCCTGACCGTTCGGCCGGACCGTCCTTGAGTGCTTCGGTCGACAGCACGCCCTCCGGGTCCGTCCGCCCACCCGCCGCGGGCAGCGGGAAGAAGACCCATGGAACCGGTGGCGCATCCCAGGCGCCCGCGCAGGCAGTGGCGTACGCGCGGGCGCAGCTGGGCCGTGCGTACCGAATGGGCGGCATCGGCCCCGAGTCCTTCGACTGCTCCGGGCTCGTACTCTCCGCGTACCGGAGTGCCGGGGTCTCCTTGCCTCGGACGTCCCAGGCCCAGTCACGCCTGCACCCGGCGGCGGACCTGGAGACCGGGGACGTCCTCTACTGGGGCGTCCCGGGAGCGGCGACGCACGTGGCGCTGTACGTGGGTGGAGGCAAGTTCATCGGCGCACAGAACTCGCGCACAGGTGTGGTGGAGCGGTCGGTCGAGGGCAGCGGTTACACCGGGGCGGTCCGCGTCTCTTCCTGACGCGCAGGCCGAATCACTCCACCACCGCCCAACCGAGCAGGTGGTCCTGTGGGGCCGACTCATGGATCCCGAGACGGTCCACGAGCAGGGCCAGCGACCGTTCCGTCCGCTCGATGTCCCGCGTGAGCTCACAGACGCGCTGTTCCAGGGCGGTCAAGCGGCGGTCCAGCTCGGGCGACGTACATCTCATGGCTCGTCGTAGCCCTGGACCAGGCTGTCCGTGATGCCCCTGCCCAGGTGCGGCGAATATTCGACGCCGTTGATCTGGCCTATGTGGAGCGTGCCGTCACGCAGCACCGTGTAGCAGGAGCTGATTCCCCGGGCGATCAGCGCATTGCGTGGATCGAGGCCGACCTTGGCAGCGCCCCTCAGGAACGCCGCGTGGTCCAGCGGGCTTCCGACGGTGGCGGACGCCTTCAGAACGTAGGTGTACGCAGCGTCCACCGGTACCCCCGCGTACAAATTCTCGAAGTCGACGTTCGCCATTCCCCCGGCACCGTGTGCTCCCTTCATATGCCGGAAATAGCCATACGGCTCACCGGCGGACGTGAAGCCGTCGCGCCAGTCCCAGGCAACGATGACAGTGTTGCAATCACCCATTTCTCCGCTGCACAGCCCCTGCCCCGAGTCGTAGAGCTCCGTTGGGCTCTCAAGCCATCCCATGGGAATCTCGCGCACATTGAGCACGTGTCCTTCCGTCAGCCTCAGCGAGTCCTGCTCGCTCTGCTCGTCTCCCTCGTTCGACGACTCCGACTCGAATGAAGACGAATACGTGCCTGGAAACGAGTTCCCCACCGCGTACTCCGTCTCGACATCGCTCTGATACACCGCGACACCTCACTATGAATTGCGACTCCGCTATCAGTCGGCTAGGTTAGCCCCGTTACGCTGGCGGGCGTCTTCCCTACCAGACAGAAGAAGGGGCACTCTCGGTTTCCTCATGACCTCGAAGATGGAGGGCGGAAGTGCCCTTCACCTGGTGATCGCACTGCTGAGTATGTTGGCCAGCAGAGTCGGCGTTGATGTCATCCGGCCTGCCTCTCTGTGATCTCGGGTAGTAAGTGAGGTCCCTGCCCGGTATGGGTGCCATCGAGGGAGCATTTGTCTGGCACGAGCGGGTCGGAGAGGGGGACGAGCCGTACTGGCGGCAAAGTCGAATGCGAGCAGGTGACCCCGGCAGGGCCAATTGTCCGATACAGGGCTCCGCCTCATCGGGCAGAGCGGGGGCCCTATGTGTTTGGTCAAGCTGATGAGGTGGGTTGGGGTTCGTAGAAGGTGCCGTCTCGGGGCATGGCAAAGAGGACGCCGGCTCGCCGTCGGGCGAGGCAGAGCAGTGCTTGGGTGTGGTGCTTGCCTTGAGCGATCTTCCGGTCGTAGTAGGCCTGGGATCGTGGGTCGGCGAGGACGGCTAACGCGGAGAGGAAGAAGGCCGGTTTGTGCTGCTTGCTTCCGCGTCGGGATGGTTGTTCTCCGCGGAATGACGACCCTGAACTGCGGGTTGCCGGGGCGAGGCCGGCGTAGGCGGCCAGGTGAGCGGCGGACGGGAACGAACTGCCGTCGCCGACGTCGATGAGGATGCGGGCTCCGGTCCTGACGCCGATCCCCGGCATGGACGTCAGGACCTTGGAAAGAGGGTGATTCTCCAGCAGTTCTCGATCCTTGTGGCGAGGAGTGTCCGCTGGTCGAGCTGGCGAGGCTTGGGACGATCAGGGCGGCCGCGTCCGTGCCCGGGACGATGACGGTCTGTTCGTCCAGTGCGGTGAAGATGTCCTCAACCAGTCGCTCGGCCATCCGCGGCGCCTTCGGACGAATCAAGGTCACCAGCCGCGGCGTCCGCCCTTGCGGATCTGAGCGAGAGCGCCGAACTGGTCGAGGAACTTGAGCCGCTGGATGCTGCACTCGCGGACCCAGGACCCGCTCCAGCGACGGATGGATCTGCGTCAGAGGCCCCGCAACCGGTTGCATCCGCGTTGCTCCGCCGACCAGGTCGTCGTCGAACCCGACGATCATCTCCGGCTCGGCGATGGTCTCGTCCTCGAGGTCGACCGAGCGGAGAGTGTGGGGCATGACACTGGCCGCGTCCGCGATGACGAACGCGTCACGGGCATCGGTCTTGGCCCCGCCCGGATAGAGATCGGCGACCCGCCGCATCGTCAGCCCCGGCAGATAGGCCACAGGGCAGCCCATGTCCCGCGCCACCGCCAGTGGCAGGGCTCCGATCGAGGCCGGCTGGTCGACCACGACGAGCACGGTCCCGTGCTTGGCCTGCAGCTTTCCGAAAATCTCGAGGAGCCTGGGTTCGCTGTTGGGCAGCCGTTTATCGAAGGCATTCTTCCCGGCCGGCGTGAGCCGGTGCCCCCCCAAGACATGCGATCGACAGGGGGAGAAGTCATGCCGACTCCGGAGGCCGGGCGCCCCATTGCGGGGCAACCAAAACGGCAATGGGGGGATCCTGCCCGGAAGGGCGCTCGAAAGGTCCTAGTGGAAGCGGTGGTTGGAGGGACAGTGGAGGTCGTTGCCGCCGGATTCGTCACTGGACCGGCACCCGGCTCGTGCCCTCGTTCAGGAAGTGGTCCCAAATGCAGGCCGAAGACATGTTCCACGGAGTGCGCCTCGACGCGTTGCTCGTCGAGTTCACGACGGCAGTCGCCCTGCTGGACAACGATGCCCGTGACGGCGTCCTGCCCCGCGAACCCGGCCGTGGCCAGGTCCTGCAGTGGTTCACCGGTCTCCTGGCGAAGCAGGACCAGTGGGGGGCACCTGTACCGCTCTGGGAGGGCCGCACCACCCTGGCCGCCTTCTTCGACCTGGCCGTCCTCCCTACCGAGGCCGGCTGTGCGCTGGGCGACGAGCTGCTGCGGATCATCCGGAGCGAACCCGGCGGCCACGAGTGGTCCGAAGGGCTGCTCCGCGTCACGGGCATCGGCTTCCGCGTCGTGTTCGAAGACGTCGCCAGGTTCATCGACCAACAGGACATCTGAGGGCTCGGCCACCCCGGGGATTCCCGACCTCCTCTGCGAGGGTCGGTGGCTCAGCCGGGTCGGTGGAGGCACCGGATCCCTCGACGGACGCTGTCGATGTTCGGTCTGCGGATCTGACGGCACCCGAGACAGCGGGATACCCAGGGGAGCCGACTCGCACCCGGATAGGGGACCAGCGGCTCGTATCCGGCCTCACGGAATTCTGCCGTGGCCTGATCGGCTGATACGTGACGAGAGCTCCTGCACCTGCACCGGCTCCCGGAACGTATGCAGGAGAGCCTCGGGAAGCGCTCGGTTCCGCAGTGCACACAGCGCGCTCTCCACTGTGCTTCCGTCCTGCCGGGATAGGGTTCCAGCGGTTCGTATCCGGCGGCGTGGATCTCCGTGAGGGCAGTTTTCATCGCGTTGGCCGCACGATGGCGGCAACGCCGTCCCGAGCGGATGCGGTTGAGGCTGGGGGTCGCCTCGAACCCGCAGATCACGCACCGGGCCCTCCATGACGCGATCACTTTCCCCGGATACTCCTCGAGCGGCTTGTATCCGGCCCGGAGCATCTCCTCCCACGCCTCCTCTGGAGCAATGGAGCCGGTTCTTTTGGGCATTTCCACCGTCCTTACGATTAGCCGCCTTCCGACTTCGGCTTGTCTGTGGCGACGTCAAGTTCCGATTACCTCAGCGTAATCAGGGAAAGCCTCGGCATCAGCGGTACTTTAGTGCCGTGCTACGCCGAATCCGGAAGGACTTGCGTACCGTCCCGGCGGCTACCGGACCACGGTCTTGGCGCTGCCCTTGTCGCCTGTTGATCTCTCGGTGACCCAGGCGGGCACCGGCTGGTCCCCGCGCAGGGCGTCCCAGACCGCACTGGCCGCGTCGGCGAGCGGGACGACACGGTTGGGGTCGAGGGGGTCCGCGGTGACGGGGAGAGTGATCATGTGGAGGTTCCCGGCATCGAGGCCCTGGAAGTCCCGGGCGAACCCGAGGAGCGACGTCACGTCGCCGAGTGCGGTGTCGGTGGTGATCGCCTTCGTGGCTGTGTCGGCCAGCGAGAGCAGCCGTTTGGGACTGTCGAAGATGCCGATGCCGTTGACCTGCTTGACGAGCGCCTTCACGAAGGCTTGCTGCAGCTGGATCCGGCCCAGGTCGCTGCCGTCGCCGACGCTCTTGCGGGTCCGGACCAACCCCAGGGCCTGCTCGCCATCGAGCCTGCTGGTGCCCACGGGGAGATCGAGGTGGCTCGAACCGTCCTTGATCGGCTTATTGGTGGTCACTTCTACGCCGCCGAGACCGTCGACGATCTTCTTGAAGCCGGTGAAGTCGACTTCAATGTAGTGGTCCATCCGGAGCCCCGACAACGCCTCAACCGTCTTGACGGCGCAGGCCGCTCCTCCGACGGAGAAGGACTCGTTGAACATCGCACGCCGACTGCCTGGATCCGTGCCGCCGTCTCGCGTGGTGCAGGCGGGCCGGGCGACCATGGTGTCGCGCGGGATCGATATCGCTTCGGCCTTTTGGCGGCCCTCGTACAGGTGCACGATCATCGCGGTGTCGGAGCGGGCCGAGCCATCGTCGTGGCCGTACTCGGAGTTGGCACCGTTTCGGGAATCGGATCCCAGGACGAGGATGTCCATCGATCCGTTGTCAACGTTTTGCGGGCGGTCGTCACCCAGCGCCTGGTCGATGTCGACCGTCTGCAGATTGTCGTTGAACTTCAGAAAGAGGTATCCGAGTCCCGCGATCCCCAGGACCACGACACTCGCCACGGTCCACTCGGCCACCTGGACGAGCCATCGGGCCCCGCGCTTCCGGTGACGTCCCCGAGAGCCGGGCACGCGCGATGCCGCGCTATGTCTCACGTGCTCTCCTCAAGGCGTCGGAATCCCGAGCGGAGCAGCACGTGCAGGGGCTCGCGGACCGAGCCCCTATTCGCCCGTTGACGCCGGGGCCTGCCATTCTGACCGGTCAGGGTCTCCGAACGACTGCCCCGAAGGGACGTCATCGGGCAGGTCTGATCTGCCCGACCGGCCCGCTCCGCCGGTTCGGCAGCGCCAGGAGCAACTGATCGGCCGGGGAGCCCGCCCTCCAGGTGGGCGGGGCCGTCCCATGCATGATTCACTGGAACGGCCGCTACCGCGCCCGCCGTGGGGGAGGGCTCAGCCTCCGGGACCCTGTTCGGGCGTACGGCGGGAGGTCCCGTGAGCACGCACACCGCGCTGGGCGACGGACGAGGCGTTCTGGCTGTGGCACACCGTGAACGTCTACCTGCGGCCGGCGACCCCGTCGTGCTCGACTACGTGGAGTGGAGCAGGATCACAGTGGGCGGAGTCGGCGGTGAGACGGGCGATCAGGTCCGGAGCGGACTCGTACGCGCCGTCGTCGACCCGGTGGCGGGCAGCGTCGCCCGCACGAATGCTCGACGAGGCCCGGATGGAGTTCCCCCGCGTGGACGACCGGCTCATCGGCAGGCGCCACCATCGGCTCGCCGTCGCCGCGGCGACTGGTGACACGGACCTGCTGTTGGGGGAGTTCGACCCACTGAGCTGGTTTGACACCGACGGGGCAGCAGCACGACCTGGCGAGCCGAACTTGTCGGTCGGCGAGCCGGTCTTCGCACCCGCACCCGGCGACACCTCCGGCGGCCACGGCTCTGGATAACGTACGCCACCGACCGCACAGACGCCACCAGCTGGTTCCTGGTCTTCCGGGCTGAGGACCGGCCTCCGGCCCGGTCGGCCGGGCACGCCTTCCGGTGCGGGTCCCCAGGGCCTGCACGGCTGCTGGCTGCCGACCGAGGAGGAGTCCGCGTAGCGCTGTGATCGGACGGGCGGTGGCTCCTACCGGTACGCCATTGGGTTGATTTCCCACTCGGGCAAGGGCGTGGCGCGTCCACCAGTGTGCGGCTGGATGAGGATGGACACCGAATGTAGACGCCGCCCGTCTCAGCGAGTCAGTCCCTCATGGCAACCTGGTGAGTGCTTCGACCGCAGTCGGCCGGCAGGGTCGCGGTGACCTGAATTCCTCCTTCTCGAAGGGGAACGGCCTCGAGGTTACCGTGGTGCGCCCTTACAATCGACTGGACTATCGCCAGTCCCAATCCGTGCCCGGTAGCACGGTTGCCCAGGTCGGCCTGCCGAGTGGCCAGGCGGTGGAAGGGCTCGAAGGCACGGCTCACCTGATCGTGGCTAAGTTCCTCTCCGCTGTTGCTTACAGTAAGCCGCACTTTGCCATCGGTCTGTTCGCCGACCCTGACGTCTACCCAGCCACCCGAATGGTTGTGCCGGATAGCGTTGTCCACAAGGTTGGTGATCAACTGCCGTATCAGTACGCGGTCACCCCGCACCTGTACGGGTACCGCCTGCAGTGCGAGCGTGACGTTCGCGGATCGAGCCTGGACCGCTGCCTGCAGACACCCCTCCTCTGCCAGTGCGTGCAGCTCGACGGCCTCCACGTTCACCGCGCCGTGGTCCGCCCGGGCGAGGGCCAACAGGGCATCCGCGATCTCGGTCGTGCGTCGGTTCAGGATGAGCAGCTTCGTGCCCACGTCTTCCAGTCGGTGTTTTTCGGGCGCGCTCATCGCAACCTGGAGGACGGTCCGCATACTGGCCAGCGGGGTACGCAGTTCGTGGGAGGCGTTGGCCGCGAACCGGCTTTGAGCCTGGAACGACTGGTCGAGGCGTTGCAGCATCGCATTGAACGTGCTGGCGAGCTCCCTGATCTCGTCCTTCGGGCCGTTGAGCGTGATGCGCTCGTGCAGCGTGGATCCGGCGATGCCACGTGCGATCGCCGTGATGCGCTGCAAGGGTGCCAGCATCCGGCCGGCCATGAACCATCCGAGTATCAGCGCGATTGCGAGCAGGATCATCAGGGAGATCGCACTGAAGATGAGCAGGTTGCTCAGGATGTCCGACCTCGTGGCGACCGCGAACGTACTCTTGGTCGTGGGGTGCTCGTCGCCACCGTCCGGGGGAAGGGCGGCCGTCGTCTTGTCTGCCTCGGTCTTGCTGTCAGAGGACCGGGGCGGTTCGCTGGGCTGCGGCGTGTCAGGTGCCGCGGCTACAGAACTCGTCTTGGCTGCGTTCGCCGATTTTTGCTCGCAGACCAGCGGTGCCACCTGGGCCGTTTGGGTTCTTGGGCTGCTCTGCGTGCAGTCCCCGAAGGTCTTGGGGTATGTCGGCACGTATCTCATGAAGATGTAGAGCAGGCCGATCATGGCCACCGAGGCCAGCGCGAACAGGGCCCCGTAGGTGAGGGTCAAGCGGGTGCGGATGGTGTAACGGTTCCGAGTGCTGGTCATGGCGTCGGCGCCACGTAGTAGCCAGCACCCGTCCTGGTATGCACGAGGCCCGGGTTTCCGATCTTGCGGCGGAGAGTGGACATGGTGATGCGGACGGCGCTGGTGAATGGATCCGCGTTCTCATCCCACGCCTTCTCCAGAAGGGTCTCGGCGCTCACTACTCCCCCGGCTGCCGTCATGAGTATGTGAAGAACAGCGAACTCCTTGCGGGTCAGCTGCAGGTACTGGCCACGTCGATAGACCTCGCGCCGGAATGGATCAAGCCGTAGGTCAGCGCACTCCAACACCGGCGGAGGGGGCGACCCTCCCCGACGGTGGAGCGCTCTTAGACGCGCCACCAACTCGGGGAAGTCGAAGGGTTTCGACAGGTAATCATCCGCACCGAGTCGAAGACCGTTCACCCTGTCGTCCAACGCGGAAGCTGCCGTCAGCATGAGGACACGCACTGAACGGTGGTCCTCGGAAATCCGCCGGCATACCTCGTCGCCATGCACCTTGGGCAAGTCACGGTCGAGAACCACGACGTCGTAGCTGTGGGAGGCCAAGCGGTCGAGGGCTGACTCGCCGTCCGTTGCGAGATCGGCAGCCATCGCCTCCTGGCGGAGGCCGGCCAGCAGCGCCTCCGCCATAAATGGCTCATCTTCCACAACCAGAACGCGCATATCTCTCTCCTCGCTGGCGAATCACCCACGTCCGCGCAGCTCGATGAGGCGGGGGACCAGGAGATTTCGGGGGCCTCTCATCGTAATGAGGTCACTCATATGGTCATGGTGAAGAGGTATGTACGTCAGCTGTCAGGGTGAGGTCAGCGCCGTGGTGGGCGGTGTGCACGACGCTCGCACGGCGGGAAGGAATCCGGCGATGACACCGACCACGGCCGTCACCGCGATGCCACCGACAAGCGCTGGATACGGCATGGCTGCAGGCCATCCCTGGCTGAGGGCATAGCCGGTGGTGATGGCAGTCCCGAGCAACGAGCCGGCGACTCCGCCCAGCAGGGACAGCAGCAGCGCCTCCACGAGGAACTGCTGAGTGATGTGCCGCCGCGCGGCGCCCAGCGCTCTGCGTAGCCCGATCTCCCGACGGCGTTCCATGACGGAGATGACCATCGTGTTGGCCACACCCACGGCGCCGACGAGCAGCGCCACACCGCCCAGACCCACAAGCATCTTGGTGGAGGAGGTCTGGGCGGACCGTTGTGCCTTAAGTGCGTCGGAGGGTCGGCTCACGGCGACGAGCTGCGGGTTTTCCGGGTTGACAGCTCGGGGGAGAAGCTCGCGGACGCTCTCGACCAAGTGCTCCGGGGAACGCTCGTAGATGACGGTGGGGTGACCGTCGAAACCCAGTGTGCCCTTCGCCGCGTCCCAGTTCACGAAGACACCGTTGTCCAGCTGTGGGACGAGATCCACAGGGGTGAGGACGCCCAGCACGGTGAAATATCGGTCCTTGATCCAAATCTGCTCGCCTATGGCGGACACTCCTAGCCGGTAGGCGGCCCGGTGACCCAACACCACGGTGGGGTATCGGCCCGGTGCTTGGTCCAGCCAGCTGCCCCACGCCAGTGTGCCGCGCAGTGTGCGCAACAGTTCCGTGCCGGTGGCAAGCACCGACAGCGCATTGGTCTCGGCTGGGTCCACACGGGCGTTCCGGTAGGCGCTGACCCCCTTGACTTCGCCGGTCCCCGACACGGAGTCGACCCCGGGGGCACGGGCGGCCGTCTGCACGGCGGTGGTCGGCAGCGGGGCCGGCTTGCCCGTGGCGGGATCCTGACCCGGTTCAATGGTCAACAAATTGGTGCCGAGCTTCTTCAGCTCACCGTCCAGAAAGGCCTGGCTGGAGGTCGAGATGCCGATGACCGCCAGCATCGCGGCAATGCCGATGGCGATGCCAGCAGCGGAAAGCAGCGCCCGCAGCGGTCGTGTGCTGAGGCCGTGGACGCCCACCCGGAACAGATCGCCGCTGCGCAGGCGTGAGCGCGTCAGGGGTCTGTGGTTCATGTGTCCGCTCCCTCCGTACGCTGATGGGTTACAGGCGTGCGTATGTCACCGACGAGCCGGCCATCGCGGACCTGGAGGCGCCGCGGCAGTAGAGCCGCCAGTTCGGTGTCATGGGTGACGATCACGACGGCTGTGCCGGCAGAGCTGAGTTCGCGGAGCAACGCCACGACCACGTCGCCCGAGTGGGTGTCCAATGCCCCCGTGGGCTCGTCCGCCAGCAGTAGTGGTGGATTGCCGACGACAGCCCGGGCGATGGCCACCCGCTGCTTCTCTCCGCCTGAGAGCTGGTGTGGCCGGTGGCCGGTCCGGTGCTCGAGCCCGACCCTGTGCAGCGCGGCTTCCGCTCGATCTCGCCGCCGCCGTGGCGACATCCCGGTGTAGAGGAGCCCGTCGGCGACGTTATCGACGGCTCGAACGCCGTCGGCGAGGTGGAAGTGCTGAAACACGAAGCCGATACGGAAGGCTCGCAGGGCCGCCAGCCTTCCGTCGTTGAGTGTCGCAACGTCATGGCCGTCGATGATCACCTGCCCGGATGTGGGTCGGTCAAGGGTCCCCATCAGGTTGAGCAAGGTGGACTTCCCCGACCCGGAAGGGCCGACAATGGCGGCGAGTTCCCCGGGGGCGATGGAGACCGTAACGTCTCGCAGGGCATCCACGCGGTAGGGATCGGCGCCGTGAGAGCGTCCCGCCCCCATCAGGCGGACGAGCGGTTCGATGGTATCCACCGGTTGTGACGCGGAGTATTCGACTGTCGCTGTCACAGCTTGGGCACCCCTACCCGGGCTCCCTCGGTGATGCCCGGCCCGCTGATCTCGACACGCCCGTTGGCGAACGCGCCGGTCTGTACCGTCACACGCCGAATGTTCGTGCCGTCCATGATCTGCACGGCGAAGCCCCCTCCAGCCAGCGGTAGCAGCGCCGTGACCGGGACGGAATGGACGTCCTTGGCCTCGGTACGGGCGACAATCACCGTGACCGCACCCTCCTGGATGCCTTTGACGTCCGTCGGCGAGACCAGCGTGACGGAGATGGGTACGACCTTGTTGCCGTCTTCGGCTGTTTTCGGGCGAGACACCGCGGAGATGGTTCCTCTGGTGCGCTTGCCGTTCGGCAGTTCGATCTGCACGCTGCTTCCCTTGACGGCGAGCTCCTGGGCGGTCGCCGGTATGTCAGCCGCCACCATTTGGTCAGAAGCGCTGGCCTGCAGTACCTCAGCTCCGGGGGCAGCCTGGTCACCCGGCCCCAGGGCGGATTGGGCCACCCTCAAGGCGCCGGGGGCGAAGACGATACGGCCCAGCTCGATCTTGCCAGTCGGAGGAAGTCCCGTGTTCTTCTGCCAGCGCTTGATCGCGGCTTGGGTCTTGTCGGTGAACTCCTCGTCCACGGTGAAGTCTGTGTATCCGAGGGCCGCGAGGGCCCGCTCGAGCATGACCACGTCCTCACCATCCGTCATACCCGCCGCGAACTCACGCCAAGCCGGAAGACCGCCGTGCATGAGGATCACCGGCTTGTCATCGACCGAGTACAGCCGCTCCCCGCCGTCGACCACACTGTTGGCCGACGGTGTCCAGGTGACGATGCCCGCGAGCTGATTCTTGATGCTGCGACTGCCCGTGAACTGGATGTTGCCGAAGGCTCGTACCTCTTGCACCAGGGCGCCCCGCTCGATCGGCGCAGTACTGGGTGGTGCAGGCTCGGTCGCCTCGGATCGCTCGGGCGGATCGGCGCTGAGCTTGAACCAGCCACCTGCCACCGCCGTGGCCACGACAAGGACGGCCAGGGAGATCAGGACGCCCCAGCGACGTCGTCTGCCTGCGTGACCCGCTTGAGGAGATTCGGGGTCCCCTTCAAGAGGAGTGGGTTGCACGTCCACTCTCACTGAGCGCCACCCTGCTGCACGAGCTCCTTCAGCTTGTTGTCGACCGCGGTCACCTCGGCCTTGCACGCCTCCCTGGCCGCAGTCAACTCAGGCGTCAAGTGCATTTCCTTGGAGTCCGCGCCCGTGTCGGGACGCACATAGCCGGCCTTCCGCATACAGTTGTCCGCCTTCAACTGGAGCGCCTCGTATTCGGCATCCCGCTTCAATTCTCCTACTTTGGAAGACTGAGCCGCGCCGGAGGGGCTCTTGCCGCAGACCTCCTGCGCCTTGTCCACGGAACTCTGCGGGACTCCCTCGGGAATCCTCGGCCCTTCTCCCGGCTTCGGGTCCTCGACCTGAACGCCGTTGACCCGCATGCAGGCGGCGTACTTGAGAGCGGCGGTCGTCCCGTCGGATGACGTGGCGGCTGCGCCCGGGGAGGTACCAGCGGCGGCCGGTTTCCCCTCGGCCGTGGTGCAGGCCGCCGCTGTGGCCAGGAATGCGACCGCACTCGCGGCAACGATGTAACGGCGCAGGGCATGGGTAGGTCGTCGCATTGATCTGCCTCTGGGATGGGACCGGGTCCGCACGGAGCCAGCCCGGGATGTCGGGGGCGCCGCCTGACGGGGTAGGCGGCTACGCCAGCACATCAGGATCGGGGTTTCAAGGGTGTTTGCCGTTTCCCATACGCTCACCAAACACCGGCGGTGTTCGAAGACGGGGCAGGACGGTCGACTGTCTGCCGACGGCGCGCTCGGGCGGTCTCATTGCAGGTGGGGGGAGGCCGACGTCAGGCCGCAGGGGTGCGGCGAGAGATTGGCGTCCGATGGCTTGGAGCTGGCGGACGGGATCGCGGGTATGGCGGGTTAGTACTGCAACGGTCTTTTGCTGTGACGGCTGGGCAGTTTCGGGTGGTGTGTGGCCTCGGCGTTTGTAGTGGCTGATTCGGGCTTGGTGTTGTCGTCGGCGCCAGTACGACCAGTGCAGGACGTGGTCGATGCTCGGGGCGGGCGGGCCGGGTGACGCGGCTGATCAGGTGTCTGAGTTCGGGAAGGGTGAGTGGGATGAGCTGGGAGGATTCGTTTCTGCTTTCGCAGCATCAAGTTCGCGGGCCCGTAGGACGGTGAGGCAGGCGTGGGCGGCCATGGCCAGTGTGATGTGGCGGTGCCAGCCCGAATAGCGGTGGATCTGGTAGTCGTCCAGGCCGCACTCCTGCTTCGCGGTCTGGAAGCATTCCTCGACCGCCCACCGGCTGCGGGCGACGTGGATCAGTTCGTCGAGGGTGGGTTCGGCGGGGCAGTAGGCGATGCGATGTAGTACGAGATCTCCTGGGGCCTGCGGACACGCCGCCGGGCGATCACCCAATGCCGTCGGTCTTCGCGGTGCCGGGGGCGGACCTCCACTCGGGCCCAGTCGTAGACGCGTGGCCCGTGGGCGCCGTTGTTGCAGGAACGGCGTTTCCACTTCTGCCGGGGCAGGCCGGGAGACAGGTCATGGACGGGGTGATCCATGGCCCAGCGGGTGACGATGGAGTCGTGACGGTGGTGGCCATGACGTGGAAGACATCCGCTCGCTCCAGCTCGCTCCGCCCGCCTTTGGAGAAGCCGTAGGCGGCGTCCGCGGTCACCCAGCGGAACGGGATCTGCTCGGCGATCGCCCGGCGGACCATGGCCTTGGCGATGACCACTTTCGTCTCGAAGGCGACCGTGTCCTCGATGCCCGCGGCCCGGCGGCGTTTACGGTCATCCGTCCATGACGTGGGCACATACAGGCGGGCGGCGGTCGATCAACGTGCGGCCGCGTTCGCCGGCATAGGCGAGGAAGACACCGACCTGGCAGTTCGCCGTCCGCCCGGCGGTGCCTGAGTACTGGCGCTGGACCCCGGCCGATCGGACACCCTTCTTCAGGAACCCGGTGTCATCCACGATCAGCACCGCACCCGGGTCACCGAGATGCTCGACCACATAGTCACGGACATCGGCCAAGACCTCATCGGCGTCCCAGTCACACCGGTTCAGCAGACGATGGATCCGGACCGGGCCACCATGCCCGGCCTCCTCCGCGAGCGTCCTGTGCTTCCCCTCGTAGCGTGGAGTCGTGACCCGATAAGGAGTTGAGGGTGGGGAAACGACGTAATTACGACGCGGAGTTCCGTGAGGGGGCCGTGCGGATCGTGCTGGAGACCGGCAAGCCGGCTGCGGAGGTCGCGCGGGATTTGGGTGTGCACGAGGGCACGCTGCAGACCGGGGTGAGCCGGGCCCGTGGGGCCGCGGAGACGGGTACCGGCCCGTTGGGGGAGGCCGAGCGGGAGGAACTGGCCCGGCTCCGAGCGGAGAACCAGCGGTTGCGCAAGGAGACCGTGGAGCTGGAGATGGAGTCTCCATGACGGAGTCGAGCCGCTTGCGTGACCGGCGGGGCGGAGGTGAACAGCCTTCCGTCACGCAGCAGGGCCCACAACACGCTTGCTCGTCGGCGGGCCAAGGCGAACAGATGACAGCAGACTCCCGGCCCCAGCCACGCAGTGCATCAACAACGGTGCATTCTTTGCCGGGCCTGGACGCACGCCGAGGGGCCGGTGGCGCTGTTCAACCAGGCGGTGGGCTGGCTGCGCCGTCACCGGGTGCTGCTGCCGGGAGTGTCGGTGCTGGCCCGGAAGGTGTCGGAGGTCCGGGCGGTCGCGGAGAAGCGGCTGCACACCACGGTGGCCAGGGCCGCGCACCGGGCGGATGCGGCGCTGCCCGGGGACCTGGTGGCCATGCTGGTGACGCCGGAGGGCGCGCGGTTCTCGGAGCTGGAGCGGCTGCGCCGGCCGCCGACGCGTACGACGGGCACGGCGTTCGCCCGCTCGCTGGAGCGGGTCGATAAGATCGGGGCGTTCGGGCTGGGCCGGGTGCGGCTGTCGCAGGTCCCGCCGAACCGGCTGGCGGCGCTGGACCGGTACGGGCTGGGGTCGAAGGCGGCGAGCCTGGAGCGGGCCGAGGAGCCCAAGCGGACCGCGATGCTCACCGCGGTGATGCGCCACCTGGAGGCGAAGGCCATCGACGAGGCCCTGGACCTCTTCCAGGTCTTGATGGCGACCCGGCTGATCAGCACGGCGAAGCGGGCCACGGAGAAGGAGCGCCTGTCGACGCTGCCGCAGCTGGAGAAGGCGTCACGGACGCTCGCGCGGGCGGCGAAGGTGCTGTTCGAGGAGCTGGAGCTGGTCGAGGAGCACGGCGCGGACCTGGGTACGGCGGCGCTGTGGGCGGCGGTCGAGGAGGTCGCGCCCCGCGAGGCGGTGATGACCGCGGCCGCGCTGGTGGTGTCGCTGGTTCCCGAGGACGAGGATTCGGCCGACGTCGCGATGCGGGCGGCCCTGACCACCCGCTACAACACCGTGCGCCCGTTCCTCGCGCTGCTGGGCGAGTCGAAGGCGCTCGACGCGGCGACCGGCGGTGCGGGTGCTGGCCGGAGTGCGGCGGCTGCCCGCGCTGGCTCGCCGACGGGTCAAGGACAAGCCGCTCCTGCCGCGCGAGGTCGACGACAAGCTGGTGCCGGCTGCCTGGCGCAAGGCGGTCTACGCCAACTCCGACCTGCCGCAGGGGTCGGTGGACCGGGACGCGTACGTGGTGTGCGTGCTGGAGCAGCTGCACCGCGCCCTCCAGCGCCGGGACGTGTTCGCCTCCCCCTCGCACCGCTGGTCCGACCCCCGCGCCCGGCTCCTGGACGGGCCGGCGTGGGAGGCAGTGCGCGAGGACGTGCTGGCCGGGCTGAGCCTGGACATGCCCGTGCAGGAGCACTTGGAGGAGCTGGTGCAGGCCCTGGACGCGGGCTGGAAGCAGATGACCGAGCGGCTGGAGTCGGCGGGCACTGACGCGAAGGTGTCGCTCGACGTCCAGCCCAACGGCCGGGTGAAGCTGAACGTGGAGAAGCTCGGCGCGCATGGCGAGCCGAAGTCGCTGGCCTTGCTGCGCAAGCGGGTCGAGAAGATGCTCCCGAAGATCGACCTGCCGGACCTGCTTTTCGAGGTCCACTCCTGGACCGGGTTCCTCGACGCCTTCGTGCACCTGGGTGACGGCACCACCCGCATGAATGACCTGCCCACCTCGCTGGTTGCGCTGCTGGTCTCGGAGGCGTGCAACATCGGCATGACCCCGGTCACCAACCCCGGCCACGAGGCCCTCACGCGCTCCCGCCTGGTCCACGTCGACCAGTTCTACCTGCGCGCCGACACGATCGTCGCGGCGAACGCGATGCTCATCAAGGCGCAGTCCGCGGTGCCGATCGTGGCGTACTGGGGCGACGGGCTGCTGGCCTCCGTGGACGGGTTGCGGTTCGTGGTCCCGGTCCGCACGATCAGCGCGGCGCCCTCGCCGAAGTACTTCGGGTTCAAGCGGGGCATCACCTGGCTCAACGCCGTCAACGACCACGTTGCGGGCATCGGGCAGATGGTCGTTCCGGGCACCCCGCGCGACTCCCTGCACATCCTGGACGCGCTGCTGAACCTCGACGGCGGGGTGAAGCCGGAGATGGTGGCCACCGACAATGCCTCGTACTCCGACATCGTGTTCGGGATCTTCAAGATCCTGGGCTACAACTTCAGCCCCCGCTTCAAGGGCCTGGACGACCAGAGGTTCTGGCGGGCCACGATGCCCGGGGTGGAGACGGGGACGTACGGGGTGCTGGAGCCGCTCGCCCGCAACCACGTGAACCTGAAGAAGATCGAGACGTGGTGGCCCGACATGCTCCGGGTCGCCGGGTCCCTGGTCACCAACCAGGTCAGGGCGTACGACCTGCTGCGGATGTTCGGCCGCGAGGGCCACCCCACGCCGCTGGGGCAGGCGTTCGCGGAGTACGGGCGGATCGCCAAGACCGAGCACCTGATGCGGATGGTCGACCCAGTCGACGACACCTACCGCCGGCAGATGAACCGGCAGCTCACCGTGCAGGAGTCCCGCCACAAACTGGCCCGCGACGTGTGCCACGGCAAGCGCGGCACCATCCACCAGGCGTACCGAGACGGGATGGAGGACCAGCTCGGCGCGCTCGGCCTGGTCCTCAACGCCATCGTGCTCTGGACCACGAAGTACATCGACGCCGCCGTTGCCCAACTCCGCGCCGAGGGCCACGAACTGCCGGACGAGGACATCGCTCGGCTCTCTCCGCTCAAGCACCGCAACCTCAACGTGCTCGGCCGCTACAGCTTCACCGCCTCCACCCCGGCGGCCGGCGCCCTGCGCCCGCTGCGTGACCCGGACGCGGCCGGGCTCGGGCTGGATGAGGACGACGAGGAGTAGAGGCCCTCTTGGCGTCTCCCGCCGGGGCCCGGATCGTTGTCAGGGTGAGGCGCCGGGCCGGGGAGGGCCCGCCGGGAGAACGAGGAGGGGCGCTATGGCGCGGTCGCTTGGTGTGTCGCTGGCCGAGGCGTATCCGCAGGTCGCCGCAACGTGGTTCCAGGAGCGCAGCGGCGGGCTCACGCCGGAGAAGGCGCTGCCCAAGATGGCGGTGGACGCCTGGTGGCGCTGCCCGGGCCGGGCACGAATGGCGGGAGGAGCGCATCGGCAACCGCACGCCGATGCCGAAGTGGAAGAACGGCGACGCCGCCGCCTGCCGCGAGTGCGTCGGCTACCGCGTCAGCTACACGTACCCCGAGTGCGGGTGCACGGCGATGGTCACCCCGGAGGCGGCGACCAAGAAGAAGACTCACTGCTGGAACTGCTATCAGCAGTGGTACCGGGAGAACGAGCCGCGCATCAAGGCCGAACTGTCCACTGCGGCCAAGGCCGCAGCCGGCCGCGCGGCGGAGCTTCTGGACGCGGTTCCTCTGCCCGAGGACATGCCCGCGCCCCTGGCGACGGAGTCGCGGTGGTGGGCGTCCAAGCACCTCCAGGGCGCCATCGCCGCTGAGGAGGTCCTGGGCAAGGAGGGTGCCCGCGAGGAGATGCTGTCCTCGGTCTCCGCCATGGGCGCGCGGCTGCTGCCGTCGAAGGAGGACGCCGGGCGGGCCGCGGCCCACGACGGGGTACTGCGGCTCCTCGACCAGGCGCACTGGGCGGAGGGCTGGCTCCACGTCCGCACCGGGCGCGCGGCACGCCCGGTGCCGGAGAAAGACCTTGAGGGCGTGGCCATCATGCTCGGCAACATCCTGGCCGACTGGTCGCAGCGCGCCGCCGCGTCCGTCGCGCGGGACCGGGCGAACGGCCACCGCCGAGATCACCCGGAGCCTGACCCAGGCGGTGACCTCCTTCCGGGACGAGAACGTGATCGGCCCGATCGCGAAGTACGCCCGCGTCTACCGCGAGCTGCGTTCAACCACCCGGTGACGTGGCTGCGCAAGAACCGGGTGCTGCTGCCGGGCGTCTCGGTGCTGGCCCGGCAAGTGTCCGAGGCCCACCACACCCACCGGGCCAGGAACCGAGCCGAGCTCGCCGTCGAAACCCGCAGATTCTTCCACAGACGCCAGCGTGAACCACACATCTCGTTCACCCGCAGCGCGGCAGCGATCTCCCGGTTCTTCTCCCGCCCTCGAAGCGTTCCACGGCCCGCAGCCGGATCCGCTCCCGCGCGGCCCTCTCGGCGTCGGTCAACCCGCCGCCCTGCACGTATCTCACGAACCCAGAGCTATCGGAGCCCACCCACCGCTGTCAGACGAACGGCTCCGACATCACTGAGCCTTTTCCCCCAGACGTGTCGGCCAGCCTTGGAGCTGCTGGTCAGGGGCCACGTCAACTACTGGAACCCGGCCTGTACCAGAGCCCTGACCAGCGCGGATGCCAGGTTGGAAAAGGCTCACTGAGCCTTTTCCAACCTGGTTGCCACCGCACCCTGACCACTCCTGGCGAAGCGCGCAGGGTGCGGCGGCGGACTGTGAACTTGCTGGTCACAAGCCTTCCGCTGGCTGGCGTTCTCACCATCAGCATGCCCCCTGACCAGCCCAGACACGAGGTTGGAAAAGTCTCACTCAATCAAGTTCAGTACTTCGGCGGCCTACACGTCCGCTACGTCCTGAACGAAAACCCTTTGATTCTCTGATCAAATAAAAGAAGCTCGCAGGACTCGCCATGTGAGACATGTTTTTAGGTGGCAATCTCCTTGTCTGATATCTTCTGGAGGAGGTCTTTTACCAGCGGGTAACTTTCACCTTGCACTTCAACCCTCAAGCGGCCCGCCAAAGGCTCCCTTGCCAAAAATCGCTTCACCGATGCGCGGACACGGTGCCCAGTGCCCTTCTGGACCATACGCACAGTTCCTTCGCACACTGAGATATGCGACCCGAAATCTATCGAGGATCCGGCCAGTGCCAGAATTTGACCTCGCACTCCAGCGCGGCGATAGACTGCAAAGTCTATCGCTTCTCCAATGGATAGCTCTTTGAGCCTTTCGATATTGTACGCCTTAAGTTTTTTAGAATCGACCGCCGAGAGGGCCCCATCAACCGAAGGGGTAAGCGTTCCGGTGATCATGTTTCCATCGACCCTAGCTGAGGGCTGATTGGGAGAATCGTCATGACGCAGCACATCCACAGAAGTGATAATTTCATTCAAGACAAGGTCGTTCCTCACATAGGCATTACTTTCAAAATTGGCTGCAAGGTGCACTTGGTTGAGCCTTTGCGGATCACTCTGGTGCTCATTCAACATATCGAGACGAAGCCGCATTCGATCACTCAGCGCTGCCAATAGTCTCGGGTCAGTCATGGCAAAGTCTACATATTCCATGAGTCGAGCGTCCGCAATTCGACCCAGTTCGGATTCGAGATACGCCACATTTGTGAATTTTCTTGATTTATGCCACACCGTGCAGAGCCAAGCCCAGGTACGGAAGTGCTCGTCGGTGAGTGCAGGATCCCCCTCGCCCACATCCGAAGCATTCAATATATCCGCAGTGATGCATTCATATCCATGGCCAGGTTGTTCGGCCCTGAAAACTTGAAGCAAGTCAACCTTAGAAGAAAAAAGCAGTTCACTCTTCAGTAGTTTCTTGTATTTACCCCGAGAGGACTTCTTGAATGACCTTAGATAGGCGACGAGGCGGTTGTAGTCTGTATATCCATTGGATGCTGTCCAGGCCGCGCGAGCATTAACCCATCGCTCTATTGGTATGCTCGAGAGAAGGTAAGCCTGCTGAGCTTGCGGCATTTCATCGAATTTGGCCGCGAACCTTCCTTCGAAGGGGGTGGGTCCACGGGCTTCTTCGATCAGCATTTGCTTATAAGGCTCAATGTAGACACCCGTCGATTCCTGCCATTCTTGACGGTCATGCCCATAGCCGTAACTCAGGGGTGCTTCTGAAGCTGGTCCGCGGCAGCTGATGATATCGAGGTCGTAACCAGCGTACCGCTGCAGGAGTCCACCGCAATTATGATCGCCTACCGCGCAAGATTCTTCCTCAGGCGATTCGCATAGCCGGACAGGGTCAAAATGTGGGCCACATATTTGAAGACTTGGCACTTCGTCTATCACTGTGCCATAGACTTGGTGGATGTCATTTTCGGTGTAGGCATCGAATCCAATGTTGTGGACTTTGCCGTTGTGCGGGGCGTAGTCGATTCGATCTCCGTGCGCATCCTGGTTAGCCATTCCCAATATGGCATAGAAAGACAGGTCATGCCCTTCTGTGCTATAGAATCTAATCTCATTGCACCCCGGTAGTGTGACTATTTCGTCTAGCTGACAGCCGTGTGCGAAGATATAGAGTTTCATGCATTCTCCTATATGAAATTACCTACCAAGGTAGCCCGATTTACCTCGAGAACGGTTCCCAATGGGGCCTCTTTTGGTGCCGTTACTCGTTCTCGAAGAGACTGGTACAACGACGACATTTGACCAGAGACTCAAAGGGTTCTCGTTCAGGACGTAGCGGACGTAGGCCACCGAAGTAGCCGCGGACGATGTGTGGTTGACGCTGGCGTCTGTGGAAGAATCTGCGGGCTTCGGCGGCGAGCTCGGCTTGGTTCCTGGCCCGGTGGGTGTGGGGCACGCTGCGTTTGAGGTCGGTGTTGACCAGCTCGTCGGGATTCAGCTCGGGTGAGTACGAGGGCAGGAAGTGCAGCTCGATCTTGTCGCCGTGGTCGTCGAGCCAGGGCCGGACGGTCTTCGAGCGGTGGACCGAGTGCCGGTCGACGACCAGGTGGACCTTCCGGTCGAAGTGCCCGACGAGCCGGGCGAGGAAGCGGCAGATGGCCTTCGCGTCGAACGACTCGGTGAAGACCATGAAGTGTGCGGGCGCTGGACGGCACGGGCCTGTTCCGGCACAAGCAGGCCGCCGGGCACCTCGCCGAGCGTGTCGCCGAGCAGGAGCTGGAGCGGTACAGGAAATCCCGGTGAGATTGATCTTGGTCGGATAGCACACAGTTCCGTGGCCTCGCTGAGGTTCAAGGAAAGATCGTCGAGCGGGTGCCGGCGCTGGCTACGGCCCGCTTCGTGCCGGTGGAGTTTCTGACTGATGAGCAGGCCGAGGCGTACGGGACGTTCACCGAGGCGCCCACGCGCCCGGAGCTGGAGCGGTTCTTCTTCCTCGACAATGACGACCGCGATCTGATCGCGCTGCGGCGTACCGACGCGCACCGGCTGGGCATGGCGGTGCAGATCTGCGCGGTCCGCTACGTCGGCCGGTTCCTGGGCGAGGACCCGCTCGCCGTGCCGTGGGAGAACGTGGAGTACCTCGCAGGACAGCTCGGCATCTCCGACGCCTCGTGTGTGAAGCGGTACACCGAGCGGCGCTCGACGGTGTACGAGCACGCGGACGAGATCCAGCAGCGGTTCAAGTACCGCGACTTCACCGACCGGAGGTGGGGGCGGGAGTTCCGCAGCTTTTTGTACGGGCGGGCGTGGACGCACGCCGAGGGGCCGGTGGCGCTGTTCAACCACGCGGTGACGTGGCTGCGGAAGAACCGGGTGCTGCTGCCGGGTGTCTCGGTGCTGGCCCGGCAGGTGTCGGAGGCCCGTACGGCGGCCGAGCGGCGCCTGTACGGGGCGGTGGCCCGAGCGACGGTCCGGGCGGATGCGGCGCTCGCGTCGGCCTTGGCGGAGCTGCTGGTGGTGCCGGAGGGCAGGCGGGTCTCTGAGCTGGAGCGGCTGCGTACGCCGCCGGTGAAGTCGACGGGCACGGCGATGGTGCGGGCCATGGAGCGGGTGGAGGAGATCTCCGCGTTCGCGCTGGGCCGGGTGAACCTGTCGCGGGTGCCGGTGAACCGGCTGTCCGTGCTGGCCCGGTACGGGCAGCTGAGCAAGGCGCAGACGATTCTGCGGGCGCCGGAGCCGCGGCGGACCGCGCTGCTGACGGCGGTGGTGCGCCAGCTGGAGGCGCAGGCGGTCGACGACGCCCTCGACCTGTTCGCGGCGCTGATGGCGAACCGGCTGATCAGCCCGGCCCGCCGGGCGTCGGACCGCGAGCGCCTGTCGATGCTGCCGCAGCTGGAGAAGGCGGCCCGGATCCTGGCGAAGGCGTCGAAGATCCTTACCGAGGAGCTGGACCTGGTCGCCGAGCACGAGGCGGCCCTGGACGTTGCCGCGCTGTGGGCAGCGGTCGAGGAGGCCGTGCCGCGTACGGCGGTGGCCGGGGCGGTCGCGACCGTCGAGGCCCTGGTGCCCGAGGACGACGGCTCGGCCGAAGCCGCGATGCGCGAGAAGCTGGCCCTGCGCTACAACACCGTGCGCCCGTTCCTGTCTCTGCTGGGCGAGTCGGACGCGTTGGACGCGGCCCCGGCCGGGCGGCGCATCCTCAAGGCGGTGCAGCGCCTGCCCGCGCTGGCCCGGCGCCGGGTCAAGGACCGGCCGCTGCTGCCTCGCGAGGTCGACGCCGAACTGGTGCCGGCGATGTGGAAGCGGACGGTGTTTTCCAACACCAAGCTGCCGCAGGGCGCGGTCGACCGCGACGCGTATGTGGTGTGCGTGCTGGAGCAGCTGCACCGTGCCCTGAACGGGCGCGATGTGTTCGCCGCCCCGTCGAACCGGTGGGCGGACCCGCGCGCCCGGCTGCTGGACGGGCCGCGGTGGGAGGCGATGAAGACGGACGTGCTCGCGGGCCTGTCCCTGACCGAGGGCGCGAGCGAGCACCTGGCCCAGCTCGTCCGAGGGCTGGACGCGGCCTGGCGGCAGATGGCCGACCGCCTTCAGGAAGCCGGCGCGGACGCGAAGGTGGAGATCTTCGTCCCCGAGGGCGGCGGCCGCGCCCGCCTGTCGGTGGACAAGCTCGGCGCCGTGGGCGAGCCGGAGTCGCTGACCTGGCTCAAGGCCACCACAGAGGCGATGCTCCCGAGGATCGACCTGCCGGACCTGCTGTTCGAGGTCCACTCCTAGACCGGGTTCCTCGACGCCTTCGGGCACGTCTCCGAGCGGCGCACCCGCATGGAGGGCCTGCTCGCCTCCCTGGTCGCGCTGCTGGTGGCGGAGAGCTGCAACATCGGCCTGACCCCGGTCATCGACCCGGAGAACAAGACGCTGACCCGCTCGCGGCTGGGGTGACGGTCCTCGACATCCGCGACATCATCCAAGCGGTCCTCGACTCGGGAGCCGAGTGACGTCGTCCCGGCACGATGGAGCCGCTGTAGCTCTGGGTGACGATCGTCGAGCACGGTCATTCTCATAAATGTTCATCTGTGAGAGTTCTGCGAGAGCCGCCGGAGTGATCACGTTTCCGCAGGTCGCTGTTCGCAAAAGTCCTCTCGAAACCTGCATGTTGTGCGAGGCACTTCTGAGAGACTGCCCGCATGGATCTCACGCCCGATCGGGCAGCATTGGCGGTAGAACGTCACAACTGCCCGAACTGTGACGCGCCCGCTGGCTCCGCCTGCCGCACCCGCGGCGGAAAGACCGCCGCGAAGTACCACACCCCCCGCTTCGTCCTCGTCCCCGCGCTCCGCGAGGAGCTCGAAGTCCTCGTCCCCGCCGACCGCCACCCCGGCCGCGCGTGGAAGCAGGGCCCGGCGCTGGCTGCCGTGCCCGCGCCCCGAACCGAGCGCCCGGTCCGCATCGGGTACGCGAGGACGTCGACCGCGCGGCAGGAACTGGCGAGCCAGCTCGAAGCCCTCCACCGGGCGGAGTGCCACAAGGTCTTCAAGGAGCAGATCAGCACCCGCGTCAAGGTCCGGCCCGAGCTGGAGAAGGCGCTTGCGCTGGCCCACCAGTTCAAAGAGGCCGCTCCCGAGACCCCGGTCATCCTCACCGTGCACGAGCTCAAGCGCCTCGCGCGCAACGCGGCCGAGCTGATGACGCTGTCCGCCGAGCTCCAAGCCGGCGGCATCCAGCTTGAACTCCTCACCGGCCCGCTCACCGGGATCTACGACCCCAACGGCATGGGCGCCATGTTCTTCGCCGTCCTCGCCGTGGCCGGGCAGATCGAGCGCAACTACATCCGGGAGAAGACCCTCGAAGGCCAGGTCATCGCCGCGTCCAAGGGCAACCCCGGCGGACGCCCGAAGGTCATCGACGACGACACGCTCACCTTCGCCGTCGCGCTCAAGGACAAGGGCGTCCCCGTCCCCGAGATCGTCAAGAAGCTGACCATCAAGGCAGGGAAGAACGCGGGCAAGCACCCCTCCGTCGCCTCGTTGTACCGGGACCTCGCGGAAGCCGAGGCAACCGCGCCAGACGACGGCGTGCCGATGCGGCCCAAGCCCGTCCGCCTGCGCCGGCCGGGAGAGCCGCTCACCGCCGAGGAGATCGAGCTGCGCGAACGGCTCCAGGCCCAGCCCCACCCGAACGCCGAGCTGAGGTAGACCCGCTCCCGACCTGCACCGACCCCTTGATCATCGGCTTAGCGTTAACGGCTGTACCGCTGTTCCCCGAGGCCGATGGCGCTCGGCTCGTGTGTCCGCGGTGGCGCTCTGGCCGGGCTCCTCGACCGGTGCGGGAGCGCTGTCGCACCGCGGGCAGGGCTGCGGGCAGGCATCCGCGGTGGGTGGAGGTGATGTCCTGGACTCGGCGGGAGAGGCCCTGCCAGAGGTGAAAGCGGTCGCTGGCCTGCACGGCTTCGGGGGTGTCGGCGGGATGCCCTGCCGGTAGGTGAGCGAGCCGTCGCGGCAGGCGACCTCAACACCCGGATGGTCGGACCAGCGGCCGAGCTGTTCCGCGTCGCGTCCTTCCCAAAGCGTGAGCGAGAGCCGGGTGGTGGCGTCCACCAGGAGCGTTCCGTAACTGCCGCCGTAGAACGCGAAGTCGTCCACCCCCAGCACCTG
>NZ_JBEZLV010000054.1:0-33499 GCF_040652335.1 Streptomyces sp. NPDC048270 | reverse complement strand
CCGGCCGGGAGCGGGCGCGGGAGTTCGCGGTGCTGACCGCGCTGGGTGCGCCCCGGCGCGGGCTCGGCCGCACCGCCGCCGCCGAGAACGGCGTCCTGGTCGGCCTCGGGACCGCCGTCGGGCTGGGACTGGGCGCGGCCATCGTGCACCTGGTGGTGCCCCTGGTCGTTCTGACCCCGGCCGCGCGGCGGCCGGTACCCGGCGTCCTCGTGGACCTGCCGACCACCGCGACGCTGCTGATGGCCGCCGCGATCGCCGCGGTGCCCCTGCTGTCGGCCGTGATCGGCGGCCGCCGCAACCGGACCGCCCGGGGCGCCGCCGACCGGCTGCGCCTCTTGGAGGAGATGTGAGCCGCCCGGCCCCGACCACCGCCGACGGGCGGGCGCTGCGCCCCGCGCCCTGGGTGCGGACCCGGCTGCGCGCGGCGCCGCTGACCGTGCTGCTCGGCGCCGCCCTCGCCTTCGTCGCCGTACTGCTGGCGGCCGCGCTGCCGCGGGCCGCGGACCGGGGCGCCGACCAGGCCCTGCGGTCCTTCCTGCACGACCAGGGCCCCGGACCGACCAGCCTGTACGCCTCCGCCACCGCCCGTGGCGGGCGGATGGCCCCGCAGGACCTGGACTCCGTACTGGACGCGCTGCGTGCGCGCACCGGCGGCGGCTTCCGCATCGCCCCGACCGGCCCCGTGCACGGTGCGAGCGGGGTGAAGCCGCGCGATCTGGCGACCCCGGGCCTGGCCCGCCCGGAGGGGATCGACCCCAAGCTCACGATGGTCCACCTCCCCGAGGCCGCCGCACACACCACGCTGGTGGCCGGCCGCTGGCCGGACGGGGGCGCGCCGGACGGACCGCTGCCGGTGGCCCTGTCGCGCAGTGCCTCCGAGACGCTGAACGCTCCGCTCGGCACCGTGCTGGAATCCGTGCCGGGGATCTCCGGAACGCTGCGGGCCGAGGTCGTGGGCCTGTACGACCCCGCCGACCCCGCCGACGTCTACTGGACCGACCTGCCGTGCCTGACCCGGGCCTGCCAGCACCGCACCCGCACCACCCTGCCGAAGCTGTTCTGGCAGACCGCCGCGCTCGTCGGCGCGGACGGGCTCGACCGGGTCGCCGCCTGGGGCGAGGGCACCGAGTTCTTCTGGCGGCTCCCGGTGGACACCGGCGTCCTGCGCGCCGACCTGCTGCCCGGCGTCTCCCGGGAGATCGCCGCCTTCGTCACCGGGCCCACCGCGTCCGAGCTGTCCGCCGCCGTCAAACGGCCCGACCTGCGCATCAGCTCCCGCCTTCCCGAGCTGTTCACCCGGGCCGAGGCCCGGCAGCAGGGCGCCGCGCCGCTCGCCGCGATCGGGCCGGCCGGCGTCGCCGGGGTGGCCGCCGTGGTGTTCTGCCTGGCCGCCGCGCTGACCGGCGACCGGCGCGAGGCGGAGCTGCTGCTGCTCGCGGCCCGTGGCGGCTCCCGCCGCTCCCTGGTACTGCGGCTGCTCGCGGAGGGGGCCGTCACCGTGCTGCCGGCCGCCGCGCTCGCCACCTGGCTCGCCCTCCTGCTGCTGCCCACTCCCCGGTCGGCGGCCTCGGTGGCCCCCGCGGCCGCCGTGACGCTGCTCGCGCTGCTGGCCTTCCCCGTACGGGCCTTCGCCCTGCTGTCCGCGCCGCGGCGGCCGAGCCCCCGGCGCCGCCTCGTCGCCGAGCTGTTCGTCCTCGCCGCGACCGCCGCGGCGGTGGTGGAGGTGCGCCGCCGCGGTGTCGCCACCGCCGCCGGATTCGATCCGCTGCTGGTCGCCGCCCCGCTGCTGCTCGCCCTGTCCGGGGCGCTGCTGCTCGCCCGGGTCCAGCCGGCCCTCGTCGGGGCACTGGCCCGGGCGGCCGGCCGGGGTCCCGGCCTGGTCGGTTTCCTCGGGCTGGCGCGCGCCGCCCGGGGCGGCGGGGGCCGCCGGCGTCCCTCCGCACTGCCGCTGATCGCACTGCTGCTGGCCGTCACCACGGGCGGCTTCGGCGCCACGGTGCTCGGTTCGGTGGACACCGCGCGGCTCCAGGTGGCCCGGCAGGCCGTCGGCGGGGACAGCCAGATCGCCGCGGCCGCGGGGGACGCCCTGACGCCCGAGCTCATCCGGGCGGCGAACGCACTGCCCGGGGTACGGACCCCGGTCGCGGCCTGGGTGGAGGAGGACGCGTTCGTCTTCGGCACCGACCGCGGCTCCCCGCAGGTGACGGTGATCGTCGTCGACCCGGTGGCGTACGCGGCGCTGGCCCGCACGGTCGGCCGCGGACGCTTCGACCCGGCGCTGCTCGCCGGGGGCTCCCCCGGCGGGCCCCTGCCCGCGCTGGTCAGCAGCGACGTGGTCACGCGGGCCGGGGAGCAGTCCTACCGGCTGCGGGTGCGCGGTGAGGAACTCCAGGTCAGGGCCGCCGCCGTGGTCGACGGCACGCCCGCGCTGGCGGGAGGCGGAGCCGGCACCCTCGTCCTGCCGGCGCAGCCGACCGCCGCCCTGGTGCCGGGTGTCGGCGGCGCCAACCGCTGGTTCGCCACCGGAGCCCTCGACACGGACCGGCTGGAGGAGCTGGTCCGCGCCGGGACTCCGGCCGCGGCCGCCGAGCACGTCGTGGTGCGCACCAGCGCCGACGCCGTCGCCGAGCTCGGCGCCGATCCGCTCCAGCACTCGGCCGGCCGGCTGTTCTGGGCGGCGGTGGCGGGGGCGGCCGGATTCGCCCTGCTGGCCGTGCTGCTGACGCTGGTGCGGGCCGCGCCCGACCGGGCCGCGCTGCTGGCGCGGCTGCGCACCATGGGCCTGCGCCCCCGCCAGGGCGTGGTGCTGATCCTGGCCGAGGCCTTGCCGCAGGCCCTGGTCGCCGCGTTCGGCGGCGGGCTGGTCGCGGTGGCGGCCGTGGCCCTGCTCGGCCCGGCCGTGGACCTTTCCGCGCTGGTCGGCGCCCAGGTGCCGGCCGGGCTGCGGCTCACCGCACGGCCCGTGCTGACGCAGGCGCTGGGCCTGGCGGCCCTGGTGGCCGCCGCGGTGCTCGCCGAGGCGGCGATATCCGGCAGACGACAGATCTCCACCGAGCTGAGAGCGGGAGACCAGCGGTGAACACCGAGCAGCCGACCTACGAAGAGCTGCGCCGCCAGGCCCTGGCCGCCGCCGCGCCCCGTACGGCGGGGGCGGGCACGGCCATCGCCTGCGACCGCCTGGTGCGCATCTTCAGCACCGACGGGGTGGAGGTGCAGGCCCTGCAGGGGCTCGAACTGACCGTGGCCCAAGGCGATCTGGTGGCCCTGGTCGGCGCCTCCGGCAGCGGCAAGTCCACCCTGCTGAACATCCTGGCCGGGCTGGACGTCCCCACGGCGGGCACCGCCGCCGTCGGCGGCTACGACCTGCTGGAGATGTCCGCCAAGCAGCGGCTGCGCTACCGCCGGGAGGCGGTGGGCTTCGTCTGGCAGCAGACCGCCCGCAACCTGATGCCCTTCCTGACGGCGGCCCAGAACATCGCCCTCCCCATGCAGCTGCGGGGCCGCGCTCCCCGGGGCGCGGCCGCGCGCCGGGCGGCCCGGGTCGGCGAACTCCTCGAAGCCCTGGAGATATCCGATCTGGCGGCCCGCCGGCCGGCCGAGCTCTCCGGAGGCCAGCAGCAGCGCGTGGCCATCGCCGTGGCCATGGCCAACGACCCGGCGGTCCTCCTCGCCGACGAGCCCACCGGCGAGCTCGACTCGGAGACCGGCGCCGCCGTCTTCGAGGCCTTCCGCACGGTGAACCGGGAGCTGGGCGCCACCGTGGTCATCGTGACGCACGATCCGCTCGTCGCGGGGGAGGTCCGCCGCACGGTGGCCATCCGCGACGGTCGCACCAGCAGCGAGGTGCTGCGCCGCACCGTGACCGACGAGCACGGCGCGCAGTCGGTGAGCGAACGCGAGTACGTGATGCTCGACCGCACCGGCCGCGTCCAGCTGCCGCACAAGTTCCTGGAGGCCCTCGGCATGGAGCAGCGCGTGGCCGTGGACCTCGCCGCCGACCACATCGAGGTGCGCCGCGACGACCACGACCCGGTCGGGGACTGAGCCGGACCCGCAGCCGATTCCGTCACCTTCGCGCCCCGGGGGTCGTTAGGGCCTCGGGGTTGACTCGGGGGCGAAGGGATGAACGGCATGCGGCAATTTCCTCTGGAGATGCACCACGTGGCACCGGGCCGGGTGGTCGAATGGCGGCTGAGGTCCACGGCGGTGGAGGCCTGCGGCCCCGACGACGAGCCGGGCAGGAGGGCCTCGTTCAACCAGGAGAAGCACTTCACCGTCGCCGAGGAGAGCCGGGCCGCCGACGACCCCGTCGCATCGTGGATCGCGGTCACCTTCGAGGTGGCCGGACCGCTGGACGAACCGGCCCTGGCCCAGGCCCTGCTGGCCTTCGTCCAGCGGCACGAGGTGCTCAGGTGCGCGTTCCGCCGGCTGGCCGGGGAGCTGTCCTGCGAGCCCTTCGACCCCGCCGAACTCGCCCTCGCCGCCGAGACCGTGGGCACCTTCGGGACCTCCGGGGCGCTGCGGGACTTCCTCGTCGAGCGGTTCACGCGGAGCATCGACACGCTGTCCTGGCCGCTGTTCGTCATGGGCGCGGTGCTGCGCGAGGACTCCGCGACGGTCTACCTCGCCTTCGACCACATCGTGTGCGACGGCATGTCGATGCCGATCGTCGTCCACGAGGTGCTGACGGCGTACGAGGCCCTGTGCCGCGGCGAGGACTCCGGGCTGCCGGCCGCCGCTCCCAGCTACCTGGACTTCGCCGACGAGCAGCGCCGCCGCTACCTCTCCATCGACGCCCGTGACGAACGCCTCGACTACTGGAAGGAGTTCATCGCACGCGGCGGCGAGTTCTTCCCCCGCTTCCCGCTCGACCTCGGCGTGGAGCCGGACCGGATGTACCCCATCGTCAACGAGGCCTCCACGCTGCTGGACTCCGCCGAGACCGAGGTCTTCGAGAAGACCTGCCTGGCGGTCGGCGGAAAGCCCTTCATGGGGGTGCTCGCCTCCGTCGCCGTCTGCCTGCGCGAGGCCGGCGGCCCGGGCGTCTACCGGGGGCTCATGCCGGTGAGCGAGCGCGGCCGGGAGGGCTGGGGGAACTCGGTGGGCTGGTTCGTCAACACCATGCCCATCGAGTTCGACGCCTCCCCCGGCCGGGACTTCGCCCAGGTGATGGCGGGGGTCCGGGCCGGGTTCGGCGAGATGATCAGCCACATCGACGTACCGTTCGTGCGGGCCTGGGAGCTGCTCGCCCCCGAGGAGTTCGCGGCCCGCTCCTGGCCGTACCCGGTGAACTTCTTCTCGTACATCGACATGCGCCGGTGCCGGGGAGCCGAGCGCCACGACGAGTGGCGGCCCTCGACCCACGTGTGGTCGGCGCGCGCCAACGGCGCCTGTTCCTGGTTCCAGCGGGACGCCGACGGGCTGCACATGAACTCCCTCTACGTGGACACCCCGGCGGCCCGCCGCACCATGGGCGACTTCCAGGAGGCGCTGCGCCTGACCGTCCAGCAGATCGCCCGCTCGGGCGCCTTCCGCCGGCCCGTCGCGCTGACCGCCCCGCGCCGGCCCCAGCGGACGCCGCTCGACGTGGCCGCCCGCTACGGCCGGTAGAGGGTGTAGAGGAGCCGGTTCGGCACCACCGGCGGGGTGCCCTGGAGGACGCCGGCCGTGGCGTTCGCGACGAGGGCCTGCTTGACCTGTGCGGGGGTGTCGCCCGGCCGGAGGGCCAGGTGCAGGGCGGCGGCCCCGGAGGTGTGGGCGGTGGCGGCCGAGGTGCCGCTGAGGGTGGCCGTGGCGGTGTCGCCGTCCTTCCAGGCGGAGGGGATGGCCACCCCGGGCGCGAACAGGGCCACGCACTGGCCGTAATTGGAGGAGGGGGCCCGGCGGTCGAGGCTGTCGCTCGCCCCGGCGGTGATGATCTCGGGGAGCCGGGCGGGCGAGTTGGCGCAGGCTCCGTCGGGCCGGGCGGAGCCGCCGGCCGCGGCGGTGTAGGTGATCCCGGCGCGGATGGAGCCGCGCACGGCGGCGTCGAGTGCGGTGTTGGCGGCGCCGCCCAGGCTCATGTTCGCGACGGCGGGGCGGACCGCGTTCGCGGTCACCCAGTCGACGCCCGCGATGACCCCCGCGGTGGTGGCGGATCCCTGGCAGTTCAGGACGCGCACGGCGACCAGCCGGGCTTCCTTGGCCACTCCGAAGGTCGAGCCCGCGACGATCCCGCCGACGTGCGTGCCGTGGCCGTTGCAGTCGTTGCCGTTCTGGCCGTCGCCGACGGTGTCGGTGCCGACGGAGGCGCGGCCGCCGAACTGCGCGTGCGTGGTGCGCAGCCCGGTGTCGATGACGTACACCCGCACGCCCGGGGCGGTGGTCCGGTACGTGTAGGTGGTGGAGAGCGGGAGCGCCCGCTGGTCGATGCGGTCCAGTCCCCAGGGCGCGTCCGGCTGGACGGCCGCCGGGTCGGCGGTGGCGGTGGCGGCGGTGGCGGTCGCCGTGGTGGTGGCGGTGGCGGTGGCGGTGGCGGTGGTGGTGTCCAGGGTGAGCACGGTGTCCTGCTGGACGCGGGCCACGCGCGGGTCGGCGGCGAGCCGGGCCGCCTGGTTGGGGCTCATGCGCGCGGAGAAGCCGTGGAGCGCGGAGGCGTAGACGTGGCCGAGCCGGGCTCCGTCCGCCTTCGCCAGGAGGTCGGGCAGGGTCCGATTGCCGGCCGCCGGCTCCTTCAGGACGACGATCCAGCCGTCCGGGACCGCCGCCTCGTCGGGACCCGCGAGCTGTAACTTTCCCGCGGGAGTAGCGCGATCCGCGGGGGTGTCGGACGCTGCGGAGGCGGCAGAGGCGGAGGTGGCGAGGGGAGCGATCGGCAGGAGGGCGGCGGCGAGCAGGGCGGCGCAGGGCAGCAGCCTCGCTGAGCGTCTGGTGGCGGTCATCTCCGGTACACCTGACCTTTCGTCGACCGGGCGTGGGGGCGACCCAGGCTCTCCGGTCCCGTCCGGGGGCACAAGAGTGCGGTCCCGGACAGTCCGTCCCTTACGCGCGGAGCCGGGGCAGCCGGGGCAGCGGAGCAGCCGGGCACAGTCCGGCCTCGCCGGCGTGCGAGGCGCGGGATCCGGGGCGGAGCCCCAGGTCACCGAGTCCGCGCGTCACAGCCGCTCGGCGCGTCGGCGGAGCAGCGCGCGTTCGCTCTCGTTGCGGGTGAGGGAGGCCGCCCGTTCGAACTCGGCGCGGGCCTCCGCCGGCCGGCCGAGCCGCTCCAGCAGGTCTCCCCGGACGCTCGGCAGCAAGTGGTAGGCGCGCAGGGCCGGTTCCGAGGCCAGTGCGTCGACCAGCGGGAGGGCGGCTTCCGGTCCCTGTGCCATCGAGACGGCGACCGCCCGGTTGAGCTCCACCACCGGAGACGGGACCAGTGCGACGAGCCGCCCGTACAGGGTGGCGATCGTGGTCCAGTCGGTGTCCTCGTAGCGGAGGGCGGCCGCGTGGCAGCCGGCGATCGCGGCCTGCACCGAGTAGGGGCCGATGCCGGCGTGCCGCATGGCCTCGACGCCGCGCAGGATGAGCAGGCGGTTCCACCGGGCCCGGTTCTGGTCGGCGAGCAGGACCGGTTCCCCGTCGGGTCCGGTGCGGGCGGCCGTCCGGGAGGCCTGGAACTCCAGCAGCGCGGCGAGGCCGTGCACTTCGGGCTCCTCGGGCATCAGGCCCGCCAGGACGCGGGCCAGCCGCAGCGCGTCCTCGCACAGGGCGGGGCGGAGCAGGTCCTCGCCCGCGGTGGCCGAGTAGCCCTCGTTGAACACGAGGTAGATGACCTCGAGTACCGAGGCGAGCCGTGCCTCGCGGTCGGCACCGTACGGGACTTCGAAGGGCACCCCCGCCGTCGCCAGGGTCCGCTTCGCCCGGACGATGCGCTGGGCCACGGCGGACTCGGACGCGAGGAAGGCGCGGGCGATCTCCTGGGTCGTCAGGCCGCCCATCAGGCGCAGGGTGAGCGCGATCCGGGCCTCGGTCGCGAGCACCGGGTGGCAGGCGGTGAAGATCAGCCGCAGCAGGTCGTCGTCGATCGCGTCGGGCTCGGCCGGTTCGGCGGGCGGCGGTACGTCCTCCAGGGTCCGGCCGACCTCCGCGAGTTTGCGCGCGTACGTCTCCTTGCGGCGGACGAGGTCGATCGCACGGTGTTTGGCGGTGGCCATCAGCCAGGCTCCCGGCCGGTCCGGGACACCCGTTGCGGGCCACTGCTCCAGCGCGGCGACGAGGGCGTCCTGGGCGAGTTCCTCGGCGATGCCGACGTCCCGGACGATACGGGTGACGCCGGCGATGATCCGCGCCGACTCGATCCTGAACACCGCTTCGACCGCCTGGGCCGTACTCACTGCCGTCACGGCCACCCATCAGAGCAGCCGTGACGAGGCAGGGCAAACGCGGCGCGGGTCACATCTCCTGGATCTCCCGGACCTCGGCGCTGACGTTCCACTCCGCCGGGTGGATCTCCAGGAACCTCCGGGTCCACTCGATGGCCTCGGCCTTGTCCTTGCACTGGCTCAGCGAGTAGCCGCCGACGACCTCCTTGGTCTCGGTGAAGGGGCCGTCGGTGTAGCTGATCTTCCCGCCGGACCAGCTGAGCCGGGTCGCTTCGGAGGTGGGCAGGAGCCCGGCGGTGTCGAGCATGACCCCGGCCTTGGTGATCTCCTCCAGCAGGGCGCCCATGCGCTGCTCGAACTCGGGCGGGAAGTTCTCGGGGGGCAGGTCCTGCTCGTTGATGCGGATCATCGTCAGGAAGCGCGGCATGGTGACTCCTCGGTCGGGAGGGCGGGGGCTTCCCCTGCCTCTCACCCCTGCGTCGAACGGGAGGCGCCCGGATCGACAGCTCTCCGGAGAATTCTTCAAAGAATCTTCGGGAGCGGCCACCCGGGCCCCGTCACTCGGCCCGCCGCCCCGCGCTGCGGCCTCGGGCGCTCAAAGGAGGCGCTCAGCGGATCCAGAAGAAGATGGTGTCCTCGGTCCGGCCCGCCCGCTTCGTCGACTCCCACTCCTCGGCCTCGACCCGCATGGGCTCCAGCAGCACTTCCGCCGTCTCGCGGACCTCCGGGTCGAGCCGGTCGAGGACCGCCTCGTACGCCGCGACCACCTCGGCGGCCCGGGAGGCCGGGAAGGTGCCCATCCAGGGGACGGCGTCGCCCGGATGCGGGAGCCGGATCGGCGGGCCGTCGAACAGGATCGCGGCGGGCGCGAGGTCGGCCGGGACGCCGTGCCGGGTCATCTCCTCGTCGACGGTGTAGAACCAGGACGGCCGCCGCCAGTAGCCGAGGTCGTAGGTGTCGGAGAACTGCCCCGCGACCAGCGCCTGGAAGGCGTAGGTGTAGCCGGGCTGCAGGTCCGTGCCGGGGCCGCCTTCCAGCAGTTCCTCCAGTGCCTGTACGACCGGCACGTCCAGCGTGATGCCCTGCTCTTCGAGGCGGGCGTCGGCCTGCGCGCAGCGCTCCCGCGCGAAGCCGAGGCTGCGCTCCTGTTCGGGTGTCCGCTCGACCGCCGTCAGCAGCCGGATCACGGCCCGCATGTCGCCGGTGCTCATTTCCAGGTTCCCCATGGCCCCATTCCTCCGTGTGCGTCGAGTTCCATGATCGCCGACGCGGGCGGCTGGTGGTGGACGGCGCGGGGTCAGCGGCTGTCCCCCACCCAGTCCCACCGGCGGGGGTCCGCCGGCCGGCGGCGGTAGTGGGCGCGGCCGCCCGCCCCGTAGCGCCCTATCTCCGTGGGCAGGCGGGCTTCTTCGGCGAGCTGCCGGGCGCTCCAGCCGGTGACGTCGAGGAGGAGCCCGTCCAGCGGGCCGCCCACGAGCTCGCCGTAGACGTGCCCGGGGCGCGGGCCGGGGTCGGGGTCTTCGTGGTCGGCGCCGTAGACCCGGCGCCGGAGCATCCTGTCGTCCATGCGCTCAAGCTTCACAGCCGCCACTGACAACCGGCCGCCGTGCGCAGCGGCGATGATGGTGACCGCCTCCCGGTCACGGGGGGCCCGGGAGCGAGGAGCGGCAGGCATGGCACGTCGGGTACACCAGCCACGGGAGGACCAGGAGTTCGACTTCATCCTGTCCATGGCGCCGGGGCCGGTTCTCGCCTATTTCTGCGGGACCTGGCCTAAGGCCCTGGAGGCGTGCCGGGCGATGGACGCGGTCGTCGGCGAGCTGGCCGAGGAGTATGCGGCGCGGCTCACCGCCGTCCGTACGGACATCACCCGCTGCCCAGGACCGACCAGGCGATTCGGCGTGACCGGCGCCCCGACCGCCGTGCTCGTCAAGGACGGCGAGGCGGTCGCGAGCCAGGCCGGGCCGATGACCCGCGAGGAGTTCCGGGCGTTCCTGGAGGCCCATCTCTGAGATCCGCGGCGGACCGCTGGTCCCTGTGGGCGAACTCGGGTGATCTGGCCGAAAGTGGCATAGGTGGGATAGGTGCCTCAGGCATGTAATGGAGTCCGGCACAACGGAACCATCGCTCGCGAGGTGCTCATGTCCTTCACGTCAGAGACCGTTGCCTTCCCCCAGGACCGAACCTGCCCCTACCACCCGCCCACCGCCTACGAACCCCTGCGGGAGAGCCGGCCGCTCTCCCGCGTCACCCTCTTCGACGGCCGCTCCGTATGGGTGGTCACCGGACTCGCCGAGGCCCGCGCCCTGCTCGCCGACGGACGGCTCTCCACCGACCGCCGCAACGCGGGGTTCCCCATGCCCACCCGCCGGTTCGCGGGCCTGGAGACCCGGCGCGCCGCGCTGCTCGGGTTCGACGATCCCGAGCACAACACCCAGCGCCGGATGCTGATCCCCTCCTTCACCCTGAAGCGGACCGCGGCCCTGCGGCCGCGTATCCAGCGGACGGTGGACCGGCTGATCGACGAGATGGTCGCCGCGGGCCCGCGGGCGGAGCTGGTCTCCGCCTTCGCCCTGCCGGTGCCGTCGATGGTGATCTGCGCCCTCCTCGGAGTTCCGTACGAGGACCACGAGTTCTTCGAGGAACAGTCCAGGCGGCTGCTGCGCGGCCCGGAGAGCTCCGACGTGGAGGACGCCCGCCGGCGGCTGGACGAGTACCTCGTCGGCCTGATCGGGCGCAAGCGCCGGGAGCCCGGGGACGGACTGCTCGACGAGCTGATCGCGCAGCGCCTGGAGACGGGTGAGATCGGCGTCGGGGAACTGGCCGACCTCGCCGCGATCCTGCTGATCGCGGGGCACGAGACCACCGCCAACATGATCTCGCTCGGCACCTTCACCCTGCTGCGCCACCCCGGGCAGCTGGCCGAGCTGCGGGCGGACCCGACGCTGATCTCGTCGGCCGTGGAGGAGCTGATGCGGTTCCTGTCGATCGCTGACGGCATGCTGCGGGTGGCGACCGAGGACATCGAGATCGGCGGGGTCACGGTCGGCACGGGCGACGGGGTGGTCTTCTCCACCTCCGTCATCAACCGCGACGACTCCGTCTTCGAGGATCCGGACGCGCTGGACTGGCACCGGCCCGCCCGGCACCACGTGGCGTTCGGCTTCGGCATCCACCAGTGCCTCGGGCAGAACCTGGCGCGCGCGGAGATGGAGATCGCGCTGGGCACGCTCTTCGAGCGGCTGCCCGGGCTGCGGCTGGCGGCCGATCCGGACCGGATCCCCTTCAAGCCCGGCGACACCATCCAGGGCATGGTCGAGCTGCCCGTGGCGTGGTGAGGGGGGTGCCGGCCGCACGTCTGCGCATCGACATCGACACGGGCGTCTGCATCGGCGCGGGCCAGTGCGCGCTGACCGCCCCCGGGGTGTTCACCCAGGACGACGAGGGCTTCGGGGAACTGCTCCCGGGCCGCGAGGACGGTGCCGGGAGCCCGCTGGTCCGGGAGGCCGCCCGGGCCTGTCCGGTCTCGGCCATCTCCGTACGGGAGGACTGAGCCACGCGGGACTGTATTTCCTGTACAGTTGTCCAGGAAATACAGTCCCGCGGATCGCCGGGAGGTCCGGACGCCCCGGCCCCGGACGCGTCCGCCGAGCACCTCGGAAGCGGAGGCGGCCCGTGCACACGGTCGCGCAGATCCTGATCGGCCTCGTGGCCGCCCTTCACCTGTACTTCCTGGTGCTGGAGATGTTCCTGTGGCAGCGGCCGCCGGGGCGCGCACTGTCCGGGTTCGATGCGGACACCGCCCGCCTCACCGCGCCGCTCGCCGCCAACCAGGGCCTCTACAACGGGTTCCTCGCCGCCGGCCTCGTGTGGGCCCTGGTCATCGACTCGCTCGCCACGCAGGTCTTCTTCCTGCTCTGCGTGATCGTCGCCGGGGTCTACGGGGCCGCGACGGCCAACCGCCGGATCCTCCTCGCCCAGGCGCTGCCCGGCGCGCTGGCCCTCGGCGCGGCCCTGCTGGCCGCGTGAGCCCCCAGGGCGCCCGGGCACCGGACCCGCGCACCGCCAGGACGAAGGCGCGGCTGCGCGAGAGCCTGCTCGCGGAATGCGCCGGCAGGCCGCTCGGCGAGGTCGGGGTCTCGGCGGTGGTCCGCCGGGCCGGGGTCGGGCGCGCCACGTTTTATCTGCACTACGAGGACCTCACCGCGCTCGCCGTGGACGCCTGCGCCGATCTGGTGCACGCCGCGGTGGACGCCCTGCACGCCTGGCAGACCGGGCCGGCGGCGCCGCCCCCCGCGCGGCCCCCGGCGGCCCTGGCCGACTTCCTGGCCGGGGCGGCGAAGCGCGCGCCGCTCTACCGCGCCCTGCTCCTGCCCGGCGGCGGGGGCCCGCTCGGCGACCGCCTCCACCGGGAGCTGCGCGAACGGGCCCGGGCCGAGCGGGCGGCGGCGGGCGCCCCGCACCCGGAGCTGGTCGCCTCGGCGGTCGCCGCCGCCTTCACCGGCGTCCTCGCGGACTGGCTCCACGACACCGTCCCGGCCGGTCCGTCCGACCTGGCGGACCATCTGTGGCGGCTCCTGCTCGCCCTCCACCGGGCTGTGCCCGAGGAGTAGCGCCGGGCGCGAAAAGGCCCCGCCGGGCGGACCGGCGGGGCTCACCTCACGGGCAGGGCCCGGGAAGCGGTACTACGAGAGGGGGACCACCCGCTCGGCCTGGGGGCCCTTGGGGCCCTGGGTGACGTTGTACTCGACCTTCTGGTTCTCTTCCAGCGACTTGAAGCCGCTGGTGTCGATGGCGGAGAAGTGCACGAACACGTCCGGCCCGCCGTCGTCCTGCTGAATGAAGCCGAACCCCTTCTCCGAGTTGAACCACTTCACGATGCCTGTTGCCATCTGGCTGATCCTTCTCAACGTTCCACTGCGGGCCGCACACGCGGCCGTCTCGATCCTGCCCAACGGTCCCGTACAGCACACGCCGAACGCGGCCAACCGGGGGCGTGCCGCGCAATCGAACTTCTGGCCGCCTCATCCGCGAAACGGGGGACGGGGCGTCCGGCAGGGGCCTGCGGGGCGTCTGGCAGAGGCCTGCGACGCGCCGGGGACGCGCCGTCGAGAAGGGGCGGGGCAGGGGCGTGTTCAGGCGCCGCCCTCCGCCGGCAACGGCGCGGCGGATCGAGGCCGTGGGGCTGCCGCGGCGGCCCGGCGAGGTCCGCTGACCCGGCAGCCCAGGCAGTCGGCATGACCCGCACGGGCGGCGGTGTCCCGGGTGCGCCAGTCCCAGTCGGCCTCGGGGCGGGGGCCGCCGGGCTTGCCCCAGCCGGCGAGGTGCAGGAGCCAGGTGACGGCCCCGGCCGCGGCGACGACGCCGAGGCCGATCCAGACGCCCGGGGTCCAGGCCGCGCACACGGCGACCCCCGCGCCGGTGAAGCCCACCAGGGCCAGTCCGGTACCGGTCCAGCCGGCCACCGTGTGGCCGAGGTCGACGTGGCCGTGCGCACTCATGGATTCTCCCTGGTCGGACGTGCGGCAGTAGGCTCGGAGCAGGATCTTTTATCTCACGAGCTAAGTAACTTAGATGCTAAGGAGTATGTGCGTGCAGGGCAAGCCCCGCCCCGCGGCCACGGCCGGGGAGGCGCTTTCGCGCATGGACCAGTACGTCGCCCTCGGCGTCATCGCCCAGCAGGAGGTGGCGCAGATGCTCGGGCTGAACGTCACCGACCTCACCTGCCTGGGCCACGTCCTGGGGGCCGGGGACACCCCCCTGGCCGCCGGCGAGCTCGCCCAGCTGACGAACCTCACCACGGGCGCCGTGACCGGGGTGCTCAACCGCCTCGAGCGGGCCGGGTACGCCCGGCGCCAGGCCGACCCGGCCGACCGGCGCCGGGTCCGGGTGGTGGCCGACCCGGCGGCGACCGCGCGGATCTTCGCCGTGTACCAGCCGTTCTACGACCGACTCGGCGCCCTGTTCGCCGACTACACGCCCGACGAGGTCGCCGTGATCGCCGACTGGTTCGGCCGGGCCGCGGGCGAGGTCCGCGCCCACCTGGCGCAGCTGCGCGCCGGGGAGCTCGGCGGCGGGCCGGCGTAAGGATCGGCCCCCGCCCCCGCTGGTACCATGGGCGGTTGACCATCTTGTTTCCCGCAGCACGAACGCCCTTCGAAAGGTCCTGCATGAGGAACCCGTCAGCTCATGGCCGATTCGGTGTGAAGGGCGGTGCCAAGCCCGGCGGCAAGTCCGGCGCCAAGGCCCCCCGCAGCACCGGGCCGCAGGGTGAGTTCACGATGCACGAGCCGAAGGTGCCGGGGCTGGCGCCGGTGGCCTCGTTCTCCGAGCTGGACCTGCCTGACGAGCTGACGACGACCATGGCCCGCCTGGAGGTGAAGGAGCCCTTCCCCATCCAGGCCGCCACCCTCCCGAACGCGCTGGCCGGCCGGGACGTCCTGGGCCGCGCCCGCACGGGCTCCGGCAAGACCCTCGCCTTCGGCCTGGCGCTGCTGGCGCGCACGGCGGGCCGCACGGCGGACCCCAAGCGCCCGCTGGCGCTGGTCCTCGTACCGACCCGCGAGCTGGCGCAGCAGGTGACCGAGGCGCTCACCCCGTACGCCGAGGCCCTGGCGCTGCGGATGGTCACGGTCGTCGGCGGACTGTCCATCGGGCGGCAGGTGAGCACGCTGCGCACCGGCGCCGAGGTCGTGGTGGCCACCCCCGGACGGCTGAGCGACCTGATCGGGCGGCGCGACGTCCACCTGGAGCGCGTGAAGATCACCGTGCTCGACGAGGCCGACCAGATGTGCGACATGGGCTTCATGCCGCAGGTCACCGAGATCCTCGACCAGGTGCACCACGCGGGGCAGCGGATGCTGTTCTCGGCGACCCTGGACCGCAACGTGGACCAGCTGGTGCGCACCTACCTGAAGGACCCGGTCTCGCACTCCGTCGACCCGCAGGCCGGCGCGGTGACCACGATGGACCACCACGTCCTGCACGTCCACGCGGCCGACAAGATCTCCGCGGCCACCGAGATCGCGGCGCGCGACAACCGCGTGCTGATGTTCCTCGACACCAAGCACGGGGTCGACCAGTTCGTGAAGCACCTGCGCGCGATGGGCGTACGGGCGGAGGGGCTGCACAGCGGCAAGTCACAGCCGCAGCGCACCCGGACCCTGGCCCAGTTCAAGAGCGGGGCCGTGACCGTCCTGGTCGCGACCAACGTCGCCGCGCGCGGCATCCACATCGACGACCTCGACCTCGTGGTCAACGTCGATCCGCCCGCCGACCACAAGGACTACCTGCACCGGGGCGGCCGCACCGCCCGGGCCGGCGAGTCCGGCCGGGTCGTCACCCTCGTCGCGCCCAACCAGCGCCGGGACATGGTCCGGCTGATGTCGGACGCCCGGATCCGGCCGACCATCACCCAGGTGCGGTCCGGCGAGGCCGCCCTGACCCGGATCACCGGCGCCAAGGCCCCCTCCGGGGTCCCGCTGGCCGGCTCCGCGCCGACGGACGCCAAGGGCAAGCCCTCGGGCTCGGACCTCGGCTTCCGCGGGATCGGCACCCGGCCGGGCCGGCCGGGGCGGGGCAAGGAGTCCCGCAAGACGATGGAGGCCCGGCAGGCCGCCGAGGCCCGCCGCGCGGCCCGGGTGCGCAAGGGAATCTGACGCTGCGGGGCCCGTCCCGCTCCGACCGGGCAGGCGGGCCCGGCACGATCCTGAAGAGACGGCTCAGGCCAGGGTGCGCCGGCGCAGGCGTGCGGCGGCCGCGTTGCGGACCCCGCGGGTGCGGGCGGAGGCGGCCAGCAGGCCGAGGGCCTCGGACGAGGTCAGGGTCTGGGCCGCGGTGCGCTGGCACCAGTCGGAGGCCGCCGTCAGCTCCGTTGCGGCCCAGGCTTGGCCGCTGGTGATGGCCTTGAGCAGGGTCCACTCGCGCAGCCGCCGTTCGGGGAAGGCCCGCCCGGCGAGCACCGCCGTCATGGCACGGGCCCAGCCCGGGAACCCCTCGTCGTCCAGCAGCCGCGCCGCCCGGCGGTTCAGGTGGGTGACCACCGCGCTCTCCGCCATCACCGGATCCGGGTCGCGGAGCACGGCGGCCACGGCCGCCGCCTCGGCGGGCTGCCCCGACGCCGCGGCGAGCGAGTCGAGGTGCCGTTCGTAGCGCCAGTGCTCCGGCGGCGCGGCGCCCTCGCGGACGTGCTGGATCTTCTTCCCTCTCCCCATGGCACCCATTCCACACGACCCGCCCGGAAGCCCGACGCTCAGGGTGCCGTCGGGGCGCCGGCGGGGGGCGGGGGTGCGAGCATCAGGGCCTCGGCTCCGACCGGCCGGAAACCGGCGGCCTGGAAGGCGCGGACGCTGCGGGCGTTCCCGGTGGCCTGCTGGGACCAGACCGGCTGCCCGTCGGGGACGAGGTGCCGCGCGGCCCGGGCCAGGTCCCGGCCCAGGCCCCGGTGGCGGGCCTCCTCGTCGACCTCGACAGCCGTCTCCCAGCGGCCCGCGACGCCCCGGCCGAGGACGAGGACTCCCCCGTCGGCCGCCCAGACCCGTACGTCCTCACGCCGGCGAAGCGCGCGCCGCACCCGGGGGTGGTCGGGGTCGGCGATCTCCCGGAGTCGCACCGGGGGTTCGCCGGGCAGCGGGCCCGCGACGGTGAGCAGGTCGATCGTGTCGGTGGTGCGCCCCGTGCGGTCCAGCAGCGCGGCCAGGAAGCGCGCGTTCATGGTGGCGGCGAGGCCGTCGCACTCGACGGACGCGAGCGTGGCGCGCACCCATTGCGGGTCCTCGTCGGTGAAAACCACGGAATGGGCGGTGAAGGCGATGACGCCCGCGTCCCGCCGGCTGTGCTGGGGCACCACGGTCGTCCCGCCGTCGGGCGGCGGGAAGCGCCCGTGGGCGGCGTCCTCCAGGATCCCGGCCAGCGTGCCGCCGACGCGGAGGTCTTCAAGTGCCATGGCGGTGCTCCTGATTCATGTCCGGTACACATGATCTCAGGCTCGGGGCACGCGCGTTCGGGCGGGACGGCGTTCCGGGGGCCGTGGCTCAGGCCTCGTCGGCGTCCCGGGGCTCCTCCTCCGGCTCGGGCAGGGGGGCGCCGGTCTCCAGGAGGGTCTTGAGGCTGGAGGCGAGCATCGGCCAGGCCCGCCCGCACATGCCGATCAGGGTGCCGCCGGGCTCGAAGCCCTCGTGCAGGATGGTCAGCCGCGCGAGCGTGTCGCCGACCGGCTCGATCTCGTACGTCACCTTCGTGCGCCGCTCCCGGGCCAGTTGGGCCCGAAGCTCCTCGTCGATCCCGACCGAGGCCGCCCACTGCGGGCTGAAGGTGTGCCAGGTGTAGGACAGCCGGCGGTCCGGGACGCAGTCCAGGACCACCTGCTCGGGGTCGCTGGTACGGGCCCCCCGCTCCACCCAGGCCATCGGTGAGCCCACGGCCCAGTCGGTCTCGAAGCTCAGGCCCCAGAACCGGCGGGTGAAGGCGGGCTCGGTGAGGGCCTGCCAGACCCGGTCGGGATCGGCCTGGATGTACAGGGTGTAGGTGATCGCGCTGTCGCTCATGGCCCCATGCTGCGGGACCGCGGACCCCGGAGGCCGGATTTCCCGATCATGGCGACGGCCGCGGCCGGGCGGCCCGGTCACCAGCGGGTCGCCGCTTCCGGGAGTTCGGTGGGCGGGGTGCGGGCGGGGGCGGGGAGGGAGAAGCGCGTGCGGGCGGCGTGGACGGACTCCAGTTCGCGGGCGCCGGCCGGGCCCCAGTCGCTCAGTTCACGGACCTGCTCGGGGGTGGCCAGCAGCCGGGCGTACGCCGGGTCACCGGCCGGGGGAAGGCCGGTGAGGCGGGCCGCGGTGCGGGCGTGGACGCCCTCGCCGCCCTCTGCGCGGCAGTCGTCGCCGTACCGGTAGCCGATCGGGAAGGCGGCGGCCGTCGCGACGGCCGCCGGGGTCGGGAGGTGGGCCGCCCCGGTGGCGCGGGCGATCAGGAGCAGCACCCGCCCGTCGGGCGCGAACAGCCAGCCCCGGTGGTCCCGTACGGGCAGCTGCGCGGGGACCGGGCCGGCGCGCCACGCGCCGCGCTGTGCGGTGCGCCGGGTGCGCAGCACGCCCAGCCGGTCGAGGGCGGTGGGCACGGTCGGTCGGCCGTCCTCCAGCAGGGCGGTGCCGGAGCCGTTGATCCGGGCCCGCAGCGCGGACAGGGCGCGGCGGGCGTCGCCCGCGTCCATCAGGGCGGGCAGCTCGGCCGGTTCGGCGAAGTGGATGCCGGTGACCTCCTGGGCGGGGAGCCGGACGGAGGCGATCCGCTCCGGCGTCCAGGTGCCGCCGTCGTAGACGTACAGGATCTCGCCGGGAAAACGCATCCCCGCCGGGAAACCGGGCGTGTCGGCCGGGATCCAGTCCACGGCGAGGCCGCGCGGGTAGCGGCCGTCGACCCCCAGCTCCTCGCGCACCTCGCGGGCCGCCGCGGCGGAGGGCGCCTCCCCCGCGTCGACGGCCCCGCCCGGCAGGAGCCGGTCGGACCGGTAGTCGACGCTCTGCACGAGGACCCGGCCGTCCGTGTCGGTGACCAGCACCACGGCTGCGGTCCACACCGCGGCGCGGGAGGCGCCGTACGCCTCCGGCGTCATCCAGGTCCCGGCCGAGCCGTCCCGGGCGGGCAGGGATCTGTCGGGCGCCGCCTCGTCGGGCGCGGACCTGGCGGGCGCGGCCTCGTCGGGGGCGGCCTCGTCGGTCAGCTGCGGCATCGGAACTCCGTTCACCGTGGGGGGACCCGCCGCCTGTGCAACAGCGGGCGCGGCCTCCCGGTTACGGCGTCACGGCGGCCCCGGCGCCCCCGGCGGAAGTCCCCCTGCTTTGCCGCCCCTATACCTCCTTATTACCTGGTTATGTGGTCCTTGCTACCTTCCGGGGGCGGACTGGCGGCCTGAAAACCGCCGGTCCGACCACGTCACCGGACCGGACCGAGGAGACCCCCGCATGCGACGCGCCACCCGGACGGGCACCCGGACGGACACCGGGAGACGGTGGACCGTCCCGGTGGTCCTCGGTGTGGCGGGCGGCGCCGCGGTCCTCGGCTTCGGCGGGCTGTACGCCGCGGGTCTGCTCCTGGCCGGCGAGGAGGTCGCCCCGGGCACGAAGGTGCGCGGGACCGACATAGGCGGGATGAGCCGGGCGCAGGCCCGCCAGGCCTTGGACCGGGAGCTCGGCCCGGCCGCCGCGGCCCCCGTCGGGCTGCGGATCGGCGAGCGCACGGAGCAGGCCGAACCGCGGGCGCTCGGCCTCTCCCTGGACACCGCGGCGACCGCCGAGCGGGCCGCGCGCCCGGGCTCCGGTCCGCTCAGCGTGATCGGCCGCCTGTTCTCCTCGGGCGACCCCGATGTGCCCCCGGTCGTCCGCCTCGACGGGAAGACGGCGCGCGCCGCCCTGGACGGCATCGGCAGGAAGACCGCCCGGGAGGCCCGCGAGGGCTCCGTCGCTTTCGCGAAAGGCAAGGCCACGGCGGTGGCCCCGGTCACCGGGATCTCCCTGGACGTCGACCGCTCCCTGGACACCCTGCGCGACGGTTTCCTGCGCGACGGGGGCGGCCGCGGTGCGGACCGCGGCGCCGCGGCCGCGCCCGTCGACCTCCCCGTCCAGCGGACGGAGCCGCGGGTCGGGCCACAGGAGACGGACCGGGCCCTGAAGGAGTTCGCGGAGCCGGCGATGTCCGCGCCCGTCACCCTCGCCGTCGACGGCCGGCGCATACCCGTCGGCCCCGCCGTCCTCTCCCGCCACCTCACCCTGAAGGACGACGGCCAGGGCCGTCTGAACCCGGCTCTGGACGCCAAGGCCCTGCTGGCCGACCCGGCCCTCGCCGGGCCGCTCCGGCAGGCCGGGCCGGGCCCCGTCGAGGCCCGGCTGCGGGTCGACGGTGCGGGGCGGGTCTTTGTCGCCGAGGAGGGCAGGGCCGGCCGGCAGGTCACCGAGCAGGCCCTCGGCGCGGCCCTGCTGCCGCTGCTGACCGGGGCCGACGCGGCCGCCCGTACCGGACAGGTCGCGACCGAAGAGGTCCGGCCCAAGCTGTCGAAGGACACGGTCCGGCAGCTCGGCATCACGGAGAAGGTCTCCTCGTTCACGGTGAAGTTCGAGCCGGCCGCGTACCGCACGACCAACATCGGACGGGCCGCCGAGCTGATCAACGGCTCACTGGTGCTCCCCGACGAGACGTGGAGCTTCAACCGGACCGTCGGCGAGCGCACGAAGGAGAACGGCTTCGTCGACGGCCTGATCATCAACAACGGCCAGTACGAGAAGGCTTCGGGCGGCGGGGTCTCGGCGGTCGCGACGACCGTGTTCAACGCGATGTTCTTCGCGGGGGTCAAGCCCGTCGAGTACGGGGCCCACTCGTTCTACATCGAGCGCTACCCGGAGGGCCGCGAGGCCACCGTGGCCTGGGGCAGCCTCGACCTGCGCTTCGCCAACGACTCGGGCAAGGCCCTGTACATCCAGGCCGAGGCCACCGACACCTCCGTCACCATCACCTTCCTGGGGACGAGGAAGTACGAGGAAGTACGCGCGGTCCAGGGCCCGCGCACCAACGTGCAGCAGCCCGCCACCCGCAAGGGCAGCGGCCCCAAGTGCGAGCCGCAGTCCCCGCTGGAGGGCTTCGACGTGGCCGTCGACCGGGTGTTCGTGCAGGGCGGCAAGGAAGTCGAACGGGAGACGATGAAGACGCGCTACACACCCCGCGACACCGTGACGTGCGGCGCGTGAGCGCCCGGGGGGAGGCGGCTCCGGAGAACCCGGAGCCGCGGAAGGCCCGTTCGGGGGACGCGGGCGGGGGGAAGCCCGGGGCGGCGAACGCCGGTGGGGAGAAGGCCGGTTCGGTGCAGGCACCGGCGAAGGCCGGTTCCGCGAAGGCCGGTTCGGTGGAGGCCGATTCCGCGAAGGCCGGTTCGGTGGAGGCCGGTTCGGTGGAGGCCGGTTCGGTGGAGGCCGGTTCCGCGAAGGCCGGTTCCGCGAAGGCCGGTTCCGCGAAGGCCGGTTCCGCGAAGGCCGGTTCCGCGAAGGCCGGTTCCGCGGAGGCCGGTTCCGCGAAGGCCGGTTCCGCGGAGGCCGGTTCGGTGCAAGCACCGGCGAAAGCCGGTTCGGGCCGACTGGCCGGGGTGGACGCCGTGCGCGGTCTCGCCGTCCTCGGCATGTTCGCCGTGCACGTCGGCCCCAGCCCGCAGCCCGAAGGGGCCGGCTACGTCCTCGTCGCGGCCGATGGCCGCGCCCCCGCGCTCTTCACGCTCCTCGCCGGCTTCTCCCTGGTCCTCGCCCAGCGCGGGCTCGACCCGGCGGCCCGGCCCGCCGGCTGGGCCGCGCGGTACCGTCCGCTGCTGATCCGCTGCGCCGTCATGGCCGTGCTCGGCCTGTTCCTGGCCTCGCTGTGGCCCGGGATCCTGGTCATCCTGGCCTTCTTCGCCGTGTACTTCCTCGCCGCCGAACCCTTCACCCGGCTCTCCACCCCGGTGCTCACGGCCGTCGCGGGGGTCTCGGTCGTCGCGGGGCCGCTGCTGTCCTTCCTGCTGGGCCCGGTGTTCGGGTACGAGGCCTCCGGGCGGGGCCTGGTCCCCGAGGCCGCCGATCTGACCAGCTGGGCCGGGCTGGGCACGGTGCTGTGCGAGCTGCTGCTCACCGGCGCGTATCCGCTGGCGACCTACTTCCCGTACATCCTGGTGGGGATGGCCCTCGCCCGCGTGTGCGACATCCGGGAGCGGACGTCGGCGCTGCGCATGGCCGCGTGGGGCACGGCCGCGGCCGTGGCGGGCTACGGTTCCGCCTGGCTCGCCACCCACGTGTTCGGCGCCCGGGAGCGGCTCCTGGCCTCGATCGCCGTGCACCACCCGGACGCCCTGACCGCCGCCGACCCGGTGCGCGAGGTGCTGCGCCGGCAGTACGGCGCCGTGCCCAGCACATCCTGGGACTGGCTCCTCATCGCGGACCCGTACAGCCAGACCCCGCCGGAGACGCTCGGCAACGCGGGCGTGGGCGCCGCGCTCATCGGCCTGTGCGCCCTCGCCGCCCGACACCGGCTGGGCGCCCGCCTGTTGCGGCCGTTCACGGTACTCGGCGCCATGGCACTGAGCGCGTACGTGATCCACGCCCTGGTCCTGGCCGGCCCCGCCCACGGCGCGGCGTCCTGGTCCGCCTGGCTGGCCTTCAGCACCGCCGCCCTCGCACTGACCTGGGCGTGGCAGCGCGCCTGCGCCGGCACCCCGCTCCGCCGCGGCCCCCTGGAACACGCCCTCCGCCTGGCGACCCAGCCCCGCGGCCGGGGCCCCGCCATCCGCTGAGGCCGGCCCCGGGGGCGCTCCGCCGAGCGCACCCGTACGGGTGATGGGGGCGGCTCCGCCGGGGGCGGTGCGGCAGGGTGGGCGGATGCAGTTGTGCCGGGCCCTGACCCTGACCCTTGCCGCGCTCGCCATGGCCACCGGATGCGTGACGGTGCACCCCGCCGCACCGTCGGACGCGCCGCGTCCGGGGCCCGCGGAGGTCCGCCCGCAACCCCGCCAACCGGTCCCGGCGGCGTGGCCGTTGGGCCATCTGCCGGTGACACCGCAACCTCCACCGCCGCCGCCACCGCCGCCATCCCCGTCGGCCGCGCCGGCCCCGGCCGCCGCGGCCCGGCAGGAGCGGTCCGCGCGGCCGCCCCGGGCGGCCAAGCCGCCGCGCCAGGTGCGCCCCGTGCGCCCGGCCCGCCCCGCCGCCGAGCCGGCCAAGCCCCGCAGACGGACCCCGGCGAAACCCGCGGCCGGGCCCGCCGTCCCGCAGCGCACCTACGACATGACGGCCCTGTGCGAGGCGGCCCGCGGCACGGTGTCCCCCTCCATCGTGGCCCTGTGCCGCTGACCGGTGCCGCCGCCCCGGGCGCGGGCTTATTCGATGGAGCGGGCCGCCCCGGATACGTAGAGTGACGGCTCCCACGTCGTCGAGCAGGAGCGGACCATGCGCGCGCACTACCCCCGTACGCCCCACCTCCCCTGGTCGCCCGGGGCCGCGGCGGACGACGTCCGGGTGGCCGGGCCGGGGGCGTTCGCGGGGCTGGCCGGGCGTGAGGTCGTGGTGACCGAGAAGCTCGACGGGGAGAACACCACCCTGTACGCGGACGGCCTGCACGCCCGTTCCCTCGATTCGGCGCACCACCCCTCCCGGGCCTGGGTCAAGGGGCTCCAGGGCCGGATCGCCGCGCGGATCCCGGCGGGGTGGCGGGTGTGCGGGGAGAACCTGTACGCCCGGCACTCCCTCGGCTACGAGGACCTCGACAGCTGGTTCTACGGGTTCTCGGTCTGGGACGGGGATCGCTGTCTGGACTGGGACGCGACCGTACGGTTCCTGCGGGGGCTCGGGGTGCCCGCCCCGCCGGTGCTGTGGCGCGGCACGTTCGACGAGCGCGCCCTGCGCAAGCTGAAGCTGGACACCGCGCGGCAAGAGGGTTATGTCGTAAGGACGGTGGACGGTTTCGCCTACGAGGACTTCGGCCGGTGCGTGGCCAAGTGGGTGCGCGGCGGGCACGTACAGACCGACACCCACTGGATGTTCGCGCCGGTGGTGGCGAACGGGCTCGGTGCGGCGGCCCCGTTGTGGGCGGTCCGTTCGGGGGCCGGGGCCGGTGCGGGGGAACTGCTGACGGCGGCCGGGGTGACCGGCGGCGAGAGCTGGGCCGGCGGCCTCCTCGCCGCCCCGGCCCCCGAGGCCGATGTGTGCGCCGAAGTCACCGCCCGGATGGACGAGTTGGGCCGGACCGGGGAGGACCGGCTGGCCGGAGTGCTGGCCGCCGTACTGCACCGCGCGCCGCGCGCCCGGATCGCGGCGCGGCTCGCGGCGGGGCCGCTCGGGATGGGGCTCGCGCGGCGGGTGTCGGACCTGGTCGGGCTGTATCCGTACCTCCAGCGGCCGTTCCCCGACGCGGAGCGGCGGGCCGGGCTGGTGCGGATGGCCGTCGCGGCCGATCCGGGGGTGCTGCACGCCCTCGCCGCCGCGACGGCCGGGGACGCGCCGGCCCGTGAGTGCGTGGAGTGGTCCCTGCTGTGCGCCGAGGAGGCGGGGCTGCTCGGTCCCGATCCGCTCGGCGCCCTGCGCGAGGAACTCCGGGAGCGGCTGGCCCCGCTCGGCCCGGACGCGGCCGACCGCTGCTGGGCCGAAGCGCGGCGGGCCTTCGCGCAGGGCCGGGTCGCCACGGCCGAGGAGGCGGTGGCGGCGACCTGGCGCTGGCGTGAGGGAACGTTTCCCCGGCTGGTGCAGCTGTGCGGTCCCTCGGGCAGCGGCAAGAGCACCTTCGGCCGCGCCCTGCCCGGCGCGGACGCCCGGGTCAGCCTCGACGACCTGCGGGCCGCCCGGGGCTCGCGCGCGGACCAGCGGGCGAACGCGCAGGTGCTCGGCGAGGGCCTCGACCGGCTGGACGCCGCATTGGCCCGCGGGGGAACCGTCGTATGGGACGCCACCTCGCTCACCGACCAGCAGCGCGGCCTGGCCGGCTCGGTCGCCCGCCGCCACGACGCGCTGGTCACCCATGCCGTCGTCCTGGTCGACGAGGAGGAGCTGCGGCGGCGCAACGCCGTGCGCCCGCACCCGGTTCCGCCCGGGGTGCTGGAAGCGCAGCTGCACCGGTTCAGCCCGCCGTATCCCGGTCAGGCGCACCGGACCTGGTACATCGGCGCGGACGGGACCGTCGGGGACACGGCCGGCACCCTGGCCGCGCCGGGCGGGGAGCTGTGATGCGCACCAGTGAGGAGCTCTACCACCAGGTCCGCTGGGACCCCCGGTTCGATCCGGCCCGGTTCGTGCTCGGTCTGCTCCAGCGCGGAGCCGCCCCCAAGCGCGTGCCGCTGCCGTCCTTCGTGCCCGGCGGCGACATCCCCTGGCACCGGGTGCTGTTCGTCGAGGCGGACGGCGAGCTGGTCTGGGACCGGGCCACCGGGGTGGACCGGATCGACGCCACCGAGGCCGGGCGGGTGCGCGATCCGCGCCTGCTGCGGGCGCCGTTCTTCACCGCCCGCACCCCGCACGCCTTCGATCCCTCGGGCGGCGGCGCCTGGCGCCCGGCGCCCGCGCCGGCCCCGGGCGGCAGTGTGCCCGGGTCCCCCGCCGCGGTGCGGCTGCTGACCTGGAACACCCTCTGGGACCGGTACGACGGCCCGCGGATCTCCACCGCGCGGCGCAGGCCGCTGCTGCTGGCCGACCTGGCGGCCGCCGATGCCGACGTCATCGCGCTCCAAGAGGCCGAGCCCGAGCTGCTGCGGATGCTGCTCGCGGCGGACTGGGTACGGGCCGGGTACACGCTCGGCACGGATCCGGGCGGCCGGGACGTCGCCGAGTGCGGGCTGCTGGTGCTGAGCCGGCTTCCGGTGCGGGAGGCGGGGCTGCACGCGCTCGGCCCGCACAAGGCGGTCGCCGCCGTGACGGTGGACACCGCGGCCGGCCCCCTCGTCGTTGCCGCGACCCATCTGACCAGCGATCACACCGAGAACGGGGAGGTCCGCCGCCGGGCCGAACTATCCCGGCTCGCCCAGGGGCTGGGCGGGGTGGAAGCCGCCGTGGCGCTGCTCGGCGACTTCAACGACGGCGCGTCGGGAGCCGCGGGGCCGGCGGCCGTACTGGGCATGCGGGACGCCTGGAGCGACGTGCACGGGGCGGCGGACGGCACCCCCACCTTCGATCCGGTCGCCAATCCGCTGGCGGCGGTGGGCTCGCTGTCGGGGCGGGCGGCGCGGCTGGACCGGATCCTGCTGAGGGCCCCCGGGCCGGCGCGGGTGACGCGGGCGGCGCTGCGCGGTGACGTACCGGGCCCGGACGGGCTGTTCGTCTCGGACCACTATGGTGTCGAGGCGACCGTGGAGTTCGGGGGCGCAGCCGGCGTCGCGCGGCTCGAGGCGCGGGCGACGGCTCGTACGGCCGTGGCCTGGCTGCCGCCCGACCTGCCGGAGGCAGCGCACGCACTGCGGCGGGAGCACGATCCGCAGGCCGGCCGCTGGCCCGCGCACGTCAACCTGCTGTTCGGCTTCGTCCCGGAGTCCTCGTTCGAGGAAGCCGTGCCGCTGCTGGCCGAAGTGGCCGCGGACACCCCGGCGTTCACCGCCCGGCTGGCCGGGGTGTACAGCTTCGGGCACCGCGAGGACGCGACCGTCTGGCTGGATTCGGCGGCGGGCGGTGCGACGCCGTGGCAGGAGCTGCGGCAGGAGCTGGTTCGACGGTTCCCGGGATGCCCGGGGCGCGCCGAGGGCTACACCCCGCACCTGACGCTGGGGCGCAGCCGCGATCCGCAGCGGGCGGTCGCGGAGTTCAGCGCCCGGCTCGGCGCCGGAGCGTCCGCGCGGGTCGGGGAGCTGGCCGTGCTCTCGCGGCGCGGGGACGGGCCGATGCGGGCGCGGGCGGTCGTGGAACTGGGCACGGGCCGGGTCCGGTGGCTGCCGGAGCCCGGACTCCCGCAGCCCGCGCTCCCGGAGCCCGGCCTCCCGGCGCCGGACGGACCGCACGACACCGCAGCAGCCGGAAGAGCCGCGCACGGCACGGAGACGGACGAGGCCGAGGCGCACAGCGTCGAAGCGCACGGCGGGGGCCGAGCGCACGGCGCCGACGCGCACGACGCCGAGGCGCAAGGCGTCGACGCGCACGACGTCGAGGCGCACAGCGTCGAAGCGCACGGCGGGGGCCGAGCGCACGGCGCCGACGCGCACGACGTCGAGGCGCACAGCCCCGGCGGGGCCCGAGCGCACGGCGTCGAAGCCCCCGGCCTTGGCCCGCACGGCCGCGAACCGCGTGGCCGGGCCGCCGCGCTCACCGCCCGGATCGCGGACGCGCTGGCCGGCGGGGCGGTGTGGGAGGCCGGATCGCGCCGCATGGGCTGCGCGCTGCCGGGCGCCGACCTCGACCTGGTGGCGGCGGTGCCGGGCACCCCCGACATCGCGGAGGTACGGCAGCGGGTCGCGGCGGCCCTGCCCGAGGCGGTGCGGATGCGCGACGTGACAGGCGCCCGGGTGCCGGGGCTGCGGCTGGACGCGGCGGGACTGCACGTGGACCTGGTGGTCGTCCCCGCCGGCACCCTGGACCCCGCGCAGGCGGTGGCGCGCCGGGCGGAACTGGGCGAGCGGGCCGCGCTCGCGCTGAGCGCGGTGAGCGACGCGGACGCGGTACGGGAGTTCGCGGGCGCGGAGCAGGCCGCCTTCGCCCGGCTGGCGCGGGAGGTCAAGGCCTGGGCCCGGGCCCGGGGGCTGGACTCGGCGCCGTTCGGCGGCCTGCCGGGGCTGGCCTGGTCGGTCCTGGCGGCCCGCACGGTCCGCGCCGCCGCCGACCGGTCCCCGGCGGCCCTGCTGCTCGGGTTCTTCGGGACCTGGGCGGCCTGGGACTGGCGGGACCCGGTCGGCCTGCACTCCGTACCGCCCGGGCCTCCGGCACCGGGGGCGGGTCCCGGCCCCGTACCCGGGGCGCCGGACCCCGTTGCGCCGGCGCCGGACCCGGTGACCGTCCTCACGCCCACCGCCCCGGTCCGCAGCTGCACGGCCCAGGTCGGCCCCGGCCTGCGCGACCTGCTGGGGCGGGAGCTGTACCGGGCCTGGGAGCTGCTGGACGCCGATCCCGGCGCCTTCGCCGCCGTCACGGCCGCCCCGCCGCTGCACCGCCGGCACGCCGCGTGGGCGGTGGTGACCGTACGGGCTTCCACGGAGCGGGAGTTCGACGCGGCTGTGGGCCGGATGCGGGGCCGGATGCGGGCGCTGCTGGGCGCGCTGGAGGACGCGGGCACCGAGGACGTGCACGCCTGGCCGCACCCGTTCGCGACCGGCGCGGGGCTGGCCCGGTACGCGATCGGGCTCGGCGCGGCTCCCCCCGACGCGGCGGGTCTCGCCGCCGTGGCCGCGCCGTGGTCGAGGGGTCTGGCGGGCGTCGAAGTGGCCTGGGCGGCCGGCGGTGAGGTGCCGGATCGGTGCCGGACCGTCGACGAGTAACGAACGCACGGCAGCAACCAGCCTCCCAGAGCGGACACTTCCCGAAGCCTGACCGGGGACCGGCGGGGACCGGACCGGGAACGGACCGGGGCCCGTCGACACGGACCGGGCTCCGCCCCGCGCACAGCGGGCACGGCGGGACGGAGCGGTCAGAGCATCAGTAGAGCCGCGCCGGGTTTTTTCGTCAACACTTTTCACAAGGATTGAAGAAACTCCAAGTTCACAGGCCTGATGTGTAGTTGACATGGCATTTGACCTTCAGTTCGTGAACGCCGAAACCCTTGACGGCCCCGTCGGCGGGCAGTTCACTCACGCTTCGATCCCCCCGGATCCATGACGTCAGGAGCACCCCGCATGCCCCTCCTCTCCGATCGCCCGCCGCGGCTCACCGTCGCGACCCTCGCCGCCGCGCTGGTCGCGGCCCTCCTGGTCCTGCTGCCGGGCACCGCCGCCCAGGCGGCCCCGGTGCTGCTCTCCCAGGGCAAGCCCGCCACCGCCTCCAGCGTCGAGGGCGCCGGGACACCGGCCGGCGCGGCCGTCGACGGCGACAACGGCACCCGCTGGTCGAGCCAGTTCGCCGATCCGCAGTGGATACAGGTCGACCTCGGCGCCCCCGCCCAGCTGAGCCAGGTGGTGCTGCGCTGGGAGGCCGCGGCCGCCAAAGCGTACCGCGTCGAGTTGTCCACGGACGGCACCAACTGGTCCACCGCCGCCTCGACCACCGCGGGCACCGGCGGCACGGTCGCCCACGACATCACCGGCAGCGCCCGATACGTCCGCGTGTACGGGACGCAGCGCACCACGGGGTACGGCTACTCCCTCTGGGAGTTCCAGGTCTTCGGCACCACCGACGGCGGCCCGACCATCCCCGGCGGCGGCGACCTCGGCCCGAACGTGATCGTCTTCGACCCGTCCACGCCGAACATCCAGGCCAGGTTGGACGAGGTGTTCCGGCAGCAGGAGTCGGCCCAGTTCGGCTCGGGCCGCTACCAGTTCCTGTTCAAGCCTGGCACGTACAACGGTCTCAACGCCCAGATCGGCTTCTACACCTCGGTCTCCGGGCTCGGCCTGAGCCCCGACGACACGACCATCAACGGCGACATCACCGTCGACGCCGGCTGGTTCGGCGGCAACGCCACCCAGAACTTCTGGCGTTCGGCCGAGAACCTCGCGCTGAACCCGGTCAGCGGCACCAACCGCTGGGCGGTGTCGCAGGCGGCGCCGTTCCGCCGGATGCACGTCAAGGGCGGGCTCAACCTCGCTCCCGACGGCTACGGCTGGGCCTCGGGCGGCTACATCGCCGACTCCAAGATCGACGGCCAGGTCGGCAACTACTCGCAGCAGCAGTGGTACACCCGTGACAGCTCGATCGGCGGCTGGTCCAACGCGGTGTGGAACCAGGTGTTCTCCGGGACCCAGGGCGCGCCGGCGCAGTCGTACCCGAACCCGCCGTACACCACCTTGGACACCACCCCCGTCTCGCGGGAGAAGCCCTTCCTCTACCTGGACGGGACCGAGTACAAGGTCTTCGTCCCGGCGAAGCGCACCAACGCCCGCGGCACGTCCTGGGGCAACGGCGCACCGCAGGGCAGCTCGGTGCCGCTCAGCCGGTTCTACGTGGTGAAGCCGGGCGCGAGCGCGGCGACGATCAACGCGGCGCTGGCGCAGGGCCTGCACCTGCTCTTCACCCCCGGCGTCTACCACGTCAACCAGACCATCCAGGTGAACCGCCCCGACACGATCGTCCTCGGCCTCGGCCTCGCGACGATCGTCCCGGACAACGGGGTCACCGCGATGAAGGTCGCCGACGTGGACGGCGTGAAGCTCGCCGGATTCCTCATCGACGCGGGCACCGTCAACTCGCCGAGCCTGCTCGAGGTCGGCCCGGCCGGCGCCTCCGCGGACCACGCGGCGAACCCGACCAGCGTCCAGGACGTCTTCATCCGGGTCGGCGGTGCGGGTGCGGGCAAGGCCACGGTGGGCATGGTGGTCAACAACGACGACACGATCGTCGACCACACCTGGATCTGGCGCGCCGACCACGGCGACGGGGTGGGCTGGGAGACCAACCGCTCCGACTACGGGTTCCGGGTGAACGGCGACGACGTCCTGGCCACCGGGCTGTTCGTCGAGCACTTCAACAAGTACGACGTGGAGTGGAACGGCGAGCGCGGCCGCACGATCTTCTTCCAGAACGAGAAGGCCTACGACGCGCCCAACCAGGCCGCCATCCAGAACGGCGCGACCAAGGGCTACGCGGCCTACAAGGTGGCCGACTCCGTGAACACCCACGAGGGCTGGGGCCTGGGCAGCTACTGCTACTACAACGTGGATCCGACCATCCGTCAGGACCACGGCTTCCAGGCACCGGTGAAGCCCGGCGTGCGCTTCCACGACCTGCTCGTGGTCTCGCTCGGCGGCAACGGCCAGTACGAGCACGTCATCAACGGTGTCGGAGGCCCGACCTCGGGCACCTCGACCATCCCCTCGACCGTCGTCTCGTTCCCCTGACCCACCCCTGACCCCCGGACGACGCGGGGCGGCCCGGCGGCCGCCCCGCGTTTTCCGGGCCGAGTGAGAGAGCGCTCTCCCAACCGGGCGAGCCACCCACCACCGGAGGAGCAGAAGTGAATCTCCGACCGCGGACCCTGTCCGCCCTCCTGGTCTCGGCGGCCGTCGCCGTGACCGCCACCGCGGCCTTCGGCGGCCTCGCGCTGACCGCCCAGGCCTCTCCCGACACCGGCGCGTCCGCGCACGCGGCCATGGACCATGCCGCCGCCGCGCCGCTGGCCGGCGGCGACGACCCGGACGGCGACGGCTACATCCCGGCCGTGCCGCAGGTCACGGGGGTCACCCCCTCCTGGAACACGCCCCCCGACCGGTACTTCCACGAGTTCCAGGCCAACTGCGCCGTCACCAAGACCGCCTCCGACGACCCGATCGTCTTCGCGGGCCGGCCCGGCGCCTCGCACAACCACACCTTCATGGGCAACACCGCCACCGACGCGTTCAGCACCACCGCCTCGCTCAGCGCGGGCGGGACCGCCTGCAACGCCCCCGGCGACCTCTCCGGATACTGGATGCCGACCCTGTTCAACGGCAACCAGCCGGTGCTGCCGACCGGGCCACAGGTGATCTACTACAAGACCGGCGTCACCGACTACAAGAGCGTGCGCCCCTTCCCCAAGGGCCTGCGCTTCCTCGTCGGCAGCCCCACGCAGACCGCCGCCGAGTTCCGCGGCCACCGCGGCTGGGTCGAGGGCTGGGAGTGCGGGGACAGCTTCAAGAACACCGAGTTCCCCGCGAACTGCCCGCCCGGTACGCAGCTCAACATCCGCATGCAGTCGCCCAGCTGCTGGGACGGCAAGTACCTGGACACCCCCGACCACAAGGCGCACATGGCCTATCCGGTCGTGAAGCCCGGCAACAACGACAATGTGTGCCCCGCCAGCCACCCGGTGGCGGTGCCCATGGTCGAGTTCAAGATGGCCTTCCCCGTCAGCGGGGACATGTCGCAGGTCAGGCTGTCCAGCGGCAGCGGCCACTCCTTCCACTACGACTTCTTCAACGCCTGGGACGACCGCACGCTCAACGCCCTGGTCGAGCACTGCATCAAGGGCGGGCTCCAGTGCAACGCCCGCGGCTACGACGAGACGCACCCCGAGGCCGGCGCCGCCCTGGGTCCGGACTACCGGCTCCCGTAACCCCACCCCTCCCCCACCTCCAGGAGGTCCTCGCGTGCACTCCCGCATGCGTTCCCTCGTCACGGCCGCGCTCCTCGCCGGCACCGTGACCGTACTGCCCACCGCCCCGGCGCACGCCGCCGGGAGCGTGGTGAAGGTGACCGGATCACAGGGCAACTGGCAGCTGACGGTGGACGGTTCGCCGTACCTCGTCAAGGGCGTCACCTGGGGTCCCTCCCCGGCCGACGCCGGCCGGCTGCTGCCCGACGTGAAATCGCTCGGCGCCAACACCATCCGCACCTGGGGCACCGACGCGAGCAGCCGCCAGCTGTTCGACTCCGCGGCGGCCACCGGCATCAAGGTCGTCGCCGGGTTCTGGCTCCAGCCGGGCGGCGGACCGGGCAGCGGCGGCTGCACCAACTACGTCACCGACACCGCCTACAAGAACACCATGCTCGCCGAGTTCTCCCGCTGGGTGGAGGCCTACCGCGACCACCCGGCCGTGCTGATGTGGAACGTCGGCAACGAGTCGGTGCTCGGCCTGCAGAACTGCTACAGCGGCACCGAGCTGGAGAACCAGCGCAACGCCTACACCGCCTTCGTCAACGACGTCGCGAAGGCGATCCACCGGATCGACGCCAACCACCCGGTGACCTCCACCGACGCCTGGGCCGGCGCCTGGGCGTACTACAAGCGCAACTCGCCTGACCTCGACCTGTACGCCGTCAACTCCTACAAGGAGGCCTGCGGCATCAAGCAGGCCTGGCAGCAGGGCGGTTACACCAAGCCGTACATCGTCACCGAGACCGGCCCGGCCGGCGAGTGGGAGGTCCCGAACGACGCGAACGGCGTCCCGCTGGAGCCCGGCGACCAGGCCAAGGCGGACGGCTACACCAACGCCTGGGACTGCGTGAAGGGCCACCAGGGCGTGGCCCTCGGCGCCACGGTCTTCCACTACGGGACCGAGTACGACTTCGGCGGCCACTGGTTCAACCTGACCCCCGCCGGGGAGCGCCGCAAGATGTACTACGCGGTCAAGCGGGCCTACGGCGGGAACACCGCCGGGGACAACCTGCCGCCCACCGTCTCCGTGCCCTCGGTCCCCGACGCCGGCGCGGTGCCGGCCGGCAAGGAGATCGTGGTGACGGCTCCGGCGACGGACCCGGAGAACGACCAGCTCGCCTACGAGGTGCTCTGGGGCGGCAAGTACGTCGACGGCGGGGGCGGGCTCGTCTCGGCCCCGATGGTCAACCTGGGCAACGGCAGCTTCCGGGTCACGGCTCCGGCGAAGACCGGTGTGTGGAAGCTGTACGTGAAGGCCAAGGACGGCCGCGGCAACGTGGGCGTCGAGCAGCGTTCGGTGCGGGTCGTCCCGCCGCCGGTCGCGGGTACGGACGTGGCGCGGGGGCGGCCGACGACCGCCTCCACCTTCCAGAACGACGGCTACGGCGGCTGCCCGTGCACCCCGGCGCTGGCCACGGACGGCAACACGGCCACCCGCTGGGCCAGCGCCTGGGCCGACGCCCAGT
>NZ_JBEZLV010000053.1:0-34244 GCF_040652335.1 Streptomyces sp. NPDC048270 | reverse complement strand
CGCGCCTACGTCGAACAAGACCTCCACGAGATCTACGAAGGCGAAGTCCGCTACGCCCGCGACGCCTTCGAAGGCCTGCGCCTGATGGACGCCCTGATGGGGGTCAAGCGCGGGGTCCCCGGAGTCGAGCTGCCGCCCCTGAAGCAGCGCCGCGTCCCCAAGCGGGACACGCCGTTCCTGGTGGCGGAGCCCGAGGAGGGCGGCCGGTCCGACGTGGCCGTCGACAATCCGGTGCCCGCCCCGCCGTTCTGGGGCACCCGCGTGGTCAAGGGCATCCCGCTCAAGGAGTACGCCTCCTGGCTCGACGAGACCGCACTGTTCAAGGGCCAGTGGGGTCTGAAGGACGCCGAGACCATCGAGACGGACGGCCGGCCCCGGCTGCGCGGCTGGCTCGACCGGCTGCACACCGACGGACTGCTCGAAGCGGCCGTCGTGCACGGCTACTTCCCCTGCGTGTCCAAGGGCGACGACCTGATCATCCTCGACGAGTTCGGCGGGGAGCGGACCCGCTTCACCTTCCCGCGCCAGCGCCGCGGCCGGCGCCTGTGCCTCGCCGACTTCTTCCGCCCCGAGGAGTCCGGCGAGACCGACGTCGTCGGCCTCCAGGTCGTCACCGTCGGAAGCCGCATCGGGGAGGAGACGGCCCGGCTCTTCGCCGCCGACGCCTACCGCGAGTACATGGAGCTGCACGGGCTCTCCGTCCAGCTGGCCGAGGCCCTCGCCGAGTACTGGCATGCCCGCGTCCGCGGCGAACTGGGCATCGCCGCATCCGACCCGGCCTCCATGGACGGCATGTTCCGCACCGAGTACCAGGGCTGCCGCTACTCGCTGGGCTACCCCGCCTGCCCCGACCTCGAGGACCGCGCGAAGATCGCCGAGCTCCTGCGGCCGGAGCGGATCGGCGTGCACCTGTCCGAGGAGTTCCAGCTCCACCCGGAGCAGTCCACCGACGCGATCGTCACCCACCACCCCGCGGCCACGTACTTCAACGCACGCTGACACCGGAAGGAACGATCCCTTGGCAGCCGTCATCGCAGAACGCCCCACCCTGGTCCGGCTCCGCCCGGCCGAACGGCCCGGTGTGCGCGAGATCCTGGCCAGCGGCCGGCGCTCGTACTCCTTCGAGTTCTTCCCGCCCAAGACCGAAGCGGGCGAGCGCACCCTGTGGAACGCGATCCGCCGGATCGAGGCCTTCGCCCCCTCCTTCGTCTCCGTCACCTACGGGGCCGGCGGCTCCTCCCGCGACCGCACCGTCGAGGTCACCAAGCGGATCGCCGCCGAGACCACCCTGCGCCCCGTCGCGCACCTGACGGCGGTCGGGCACTCCCGTGCCGAGCTGCGCCACATCATCGGCCAGTACGCCGACGCGGGCATCCGCGACGTGCTCGCCCTGCGCGGCGACCCGCCGGGCGACCCGAAGGGCACCTGGACCCCGCATCCGCAGGGCTTCACGCACGCCCACGAGCTGGTCAGCATGATCCGGCAGCTGGGCGACTTCAGCGTGGGCGTGGCCGCGTTCCCCGAACGGCACCCGCGCTCCCCGGGCTGGACCGAGGACGTCCGCCACTTCGCCGAGAAGTGCAGGGCGGGCGCCGACTACGCCATCACGCAGATGTTCTTCCACGTCGAGGACTACCTGCGGCTGCGCGACCGGCTGGACTCGGTGGGCTGTCTGACCCCGGTGATCCCCGAGATCATGCCCGCCACCGACGCGCGCCAGATCCTCCGCTTCGCCGAACTCAGCGACGCCCGCTTCCCCGACGCCCTGGCCCGCCGCCTGGAGGCCGTGCAGGACAGCCCGGCCGACGGGCACAAGGTGGGCGTGGAGTACGCGACCGCGATGGCCCAGCGCCTGCTGGCCGAAGGCGCCCCTGGCCTCCACTACATCACCCTCAACCGTTCCACCGCGACGCTCGAGATCCACCAGAACCTGGGCGTCACCTCCTAGCCCCGCCATCCACCACCGGAGTACGTCACCATGACCAGCCAGACCCCTGCCGACTTCACCGACTACAAGGTCGCCGACATCGCCCTCGCGGAGTTCGGCCGCAAGGAGATCACCCTCGCCGAGCACGAGATGCCCGGCCTGATGTCGATCCGCGCCGAGTACGCCGCCGCGCAGCCGCTCGCCGGCGCGCGGATCACCGGCTCCCTGCACATGACCGTGCAGACCGCCGTCCTGATCGAGACCCTGGTCGCCCTCGGCGCGGAGGTCCGCTGGGTCTCCTGCAACATCTACTCCACCCAGGACCACGCGGCCGCCGCGATCGCCGCCGCGGGCATCCCCGTCTTCGCCTGGAAGGGCGAGACGCTGGAGGAGTACTGGTGGTGCACGGAGCAGGCGCTGACCTGGCCCGGCGCCGACGGCCCGAACATGATCCTCGACGACGGCGGTGACGCCACCCTCCTCGTCCACAAGGGCGTCGAGTACCAGAAGGCCGGCGCGGTCCCCGACCCGTCGACCGCCGACAACGAGGAGATGGCCCTGGTCCTGCGCCTGCTGGCCGGCACCTCCATCGACTGGGTGAAGCTGGCCGCCGGCATCCGCGGCGTGACGGAGGAGACCACCACCGGTGTCCACCGCCTGTACGAGATGCACCAGGCGGGCGAGCTCCTCTTCCCGGCGATCAACGTGAACGACGCCGTGACGAAGTCGAAGTTCGACAATAAGTACGGCTGCCGCCACTCGCTCATCGACGGCATCAACCGCGCCACGGACGTGCTGATCGGCGGCAAGGTCGCGGTGGTCTGCGGCTACGGCGACGTCGGCAAGGGGTCCGCGGAGTCGCTGCGCGGCCAGGGCGCGCGGGTCATCGTCACGGAGATCGACCCGATCTGCGCGCTGCAGGCGGCGATGGACGGCTACCAGGTCGCGACCCTGGACGACGTGGTGGAGACGGCGGACATCTTCATCACCACGACGGGCAACAAGGACATCATCATGGCGTCGGACATGGCCAAGATGAAGCACCAGGCGATCGTGGGCAACATCGGCCACTTCGACAACGAGATCGACATGGCCGGTCTGGCGAAGATCGAGGGCATCGTCAAGGACGAGGTCAAGCCGCAGGTCCACACCTGGAAGTTCCCCGACGGCAAGGTCCTGATCGTGCTGTCCGAGGGGCGTCTGCTGAACCTGGGCAACGCGACCGGCCACCCGTCGTTCGTGATGTCGAACTCCTTCGCGGACCAGACCCTGGCCCAGATCGAGCTGTTCACCAAGCCCGAGGAGTACCCGACCGACGTCTACGTGCTGCCCAAGCACCTCGACGAGAAGGTCGCCCGCCTGCACCTCGACGCGCTCGGCGTCCGGCTCACCACCCTGCGCCCGGAGCAGGCTGAGTACATCGGCGTCAAGGTCGACGGCCCGTACAAGCCCGACCACTACCGCTACTGACGGCCCCTCACGGCGGACACCCGCGTTCGAGCCGGGCTTGAGAGCCCGGCCGGATGCTGGGACGTCGGAATCGGGCCACCGGAGCAACGGCGAGGAGAGTCAGTTGGAGAGTCTGCGGGAGCGCGCCACGGAGCTCGCGGCGATACGGGCCCTGGCCGTGGCCGGACCGGGCGAGCGGGCGACGGCCGCGCAGCACGCCAAGGGCAAGCTGACCGCTCGCGAGCGCATCGAGGTGCTCTTCGACGAGGGCTCCTTCTGCGAGGTCGAAGGCCTGCGCAGGCACCGTGCGACGGGCTTCGGCCTGGAGGACAAGAAGCCCTACACCGACGGTGTGGTGACGGGCTGGGGCACCGTCCACGGCCGCACCGTCTTCACCTACGCGCACGACTTCCGCATCTTCGGCGGCGCGCTCGGCGAGGCCCACGCGGCGAAGATCCACAAGCTGATGGACCTCGCCGAGGCCGCCGGCGCCCCGATCGTGGGCCTGTGCGACGGCGCCGGCGCCCGCATCCAGGAGGGCGTGACCGCCCTCGCCGGGTACGGCGGCATCTTCAAGCGCAACGTGCGCAACTCCGGGGTGATCCCGCAGATCTCGGTGATCCTGGGCCCGTGCGCCGGCGGCGCCGCGTACTCCCCGGCGCTGACGGACTTCGTGTTCATGGTGCGCGGCACCTCGCAGATGTTCATCACCGGACCGGACGTCGTCCAGGCCGTCACCGGCGAGGCCGTGACCATGGAGCACCTGGGCGGCGCGGACAGCCACGGAGCGCTGTCCGGCGTCGCCTCGTTCGTCTACGACGACGAGCGCGCCTGCCTGGAGGACGTCCGGCACCTGCTGTCCCTGCTGCCGTCCAACAACCGTGAGCTGGCCCCGGCCGGCGACCTGGACGACCCGGCGGACCGCCGCAACGACAAGCTGCTGGACCTGGTCCCGGCCCGCCCGACCCAGGGCTACGACATCCGCGAGGTGATCGAGGAGATCGTCGACCACGGCGACTACTTCGAGGTCCACGACCAGTGGGCGCGCAACGTGGTCTGCGCGCTGGCCCGCCTCGGCGGCCAGCTGGTGGGTGTGGTGGCGAACCAGCCCTCGCACCTGGCCGGCGTCCTGGACATCGGGGCCTCCGAGAAGGCCGCACGGTTCGTCCAGTTCTGCGACGCGTTCTCCATCCCGCTGGTCACCCTGATCGACGTGCCGGGCTTCCTGCCGGGCGTGGACCAGGAGCACCAGGGGATCATCCGCCACGGCGCGAAGCTCCTGTACGCGTACTGCAACGCGACGGTGCCGCGGATCAGCCTGGTACTGCGCAAGGCGTACGGCGGCGCGTACATCGTGATGGACTCGAGCGCGATCGGCGCGGACGTGGCCCTGGCCTGGCCGACGAACGAGATCGCGGTCATGGGCGCGGAGGGCGCGGCGAACGTGATCTTCCGCCGCGAGATCGCCGCCTCCGCCGACCCCGAGGCGACCCGGGCGCAGCGCATCAAGGAGTACCAGTCGGAGCTGATGCACCCGTACTACGCGGCCGAACGCGGCCTGGTGGACGACGTCATCGACCCGACCGAGACCCGCTCCCGCCTCATCGCCACCCTCCGCATGCTGCGCACGAAGAACACCCCGCACCCGAGCCGCAAGCACGGCAACCTGCCGCTGTAGCCGAGGCGGACGGCTGAATCGGCGGGGCGGGGGCGGCCTCAGGGGTGCGAGTCCGTACCCCGGGCGTTGACGATCCGGGCGTGTCAGGGACCTGCTCCTGCTACGGTCATCCGTTCGCCGAGGAGGTCATGATGACGGTGTCCCCGCCTGTCGCTGCCCGAGTTGACCTGCGCAGTCAGCCGGTCGAAGACGTGCTGGAGCATGTGGAGGGGGCCCTGCACGTGCGGTTGGACCGGCAGGCGCTGGTACGGAAGCGCCGTTCCCTGGGTGGCCGGACGGAGCGGGATACGTGGGTGCGTATCGAGCGGCGGGGATTCGAGCGGATCGGCCCGCAGGGCTGGAACGGGACCGAGGCCGCCGCCGTGCTGCAAGGGGTCGAGATGCCCGAGTGGTACCGGGGCGTGGCGTGGCGCGAGCCCGGCGAGCCGGTGATGTGGCGCGCGGATGAGCTGGAACTGCTCGCGTCGCCGTCTGTCGCCAAGGGCGCCCTCGTGCTCGAGGACCCGGGCCTGCCGGATACCTGGTGGGCAGCACTGAACGCTTCGCTGGACGCCCTCGCGGACCAGCAGACGCCGCGGATCGCGACGCCGGACACGGTGACGATCACCCAGGAGCAGGTGACGCAGACACTCGGCGAGGTCTTCCCCGGCATTGCCGATGCGCGGATCGAGCGGTGGGCGCCGGCTCATGCGGATCTGACCTGGGCCAACGTGGTGGGACCGGAATTCTCCATCATCGACTGGGAGGACTGGGGCATGGCGCCCCGGGGCCTGGACGCCGCAACGCTGTGGGGCAACGCGCTGGCCGTCCCGGCACTCGCGGACCGCGTCCGCCAGGAGCGGCGTGCGGACTTGGAGAGCCGGGACGGCCGGCTGATGGCGCTGTACTTCCTGTCGAAGATCGTCGGACCCCACGCGCATGCGGAGGATCCGCTGCTGGCGCCGGCCCGGAAGGAGTCCGAGCGCCTGGTGGCCGAGCTTCAGCTCTGACGGCGCCGATGGAGGGCCCGCAGGTACTGACTGACGGCGGTGGTGTCCACCTCCGCGCCCAGGGCTTGGACCAACTGGGCCAGGTGACCGGGGTTGTCGGTGCCGACGGCCACCGCGGCGGCACTCGGCAGGTGGAACGCCGTACGGAATGCTGCCTGTACGCGGGACAAGCCATCGTGGGGCGCTTGGAGGAACGGGCGCGGGTCGAAGTCCTCCCAGACCTGTCCGTCGCCGCCCCCGAAGGGGCTCATGCCCCAGGTCTCGCCCGCCTGCCAGGCATTGCGCAGGACGGCCGTGGCGTCGAGGAGGCCGATATCCACGAGGAACCCAGCTCGGACCATGAGGACGTCCGGAGACGGCAGGCCGTCCACCCGGGGCATGCCGAGCGGCCGGGTGTCCCAAGAAGACACACCCCAGGTGCGGCACAGGCCGTCGCGGGCCGCGTCGACCAGGGCGGTGCAGGCGCTGCCAAGGAGGGCATGGCCCATTGCCGGGGGCATGCCCAGGAGGCTCCGTTCGGGGTTGTGGAGGAGCACGGTGTCAGGCTCCCTGCCGAGTTCCCGAGCCGCTCGCTCGATGGCCAGCCGCAGCCGGACCGGATCGAGGGAATGCTCAGCCCCTCCGGCGCCCGGGAAGAAGCCCACCTTCGTGGAGAGGGTGAACTTCGGCAGGAGATCGGCCGCAGTCTCGGCCAGCACGGAGTGAGAGCGGAAGCCCAGGTAGGCAGCCGCGGTGTCCAGAGCCGTGACGCCGAGGTCGAGCGCGGCCGTCAGGATGTCGCGGTGGTGACGAGACCGGTGTAGGCCGAGGACGAGGCGGGGGTCAGCTCCGTGCACAGTTCCTCCCTCAGCAGGATCTCGGCGAGCTGTTCCACGTCCAGGCCGGTCTCCTCGGCAGCGTCGGTGATGTCGACGGGGTGGCCGCTCAGCAGTAGGGCGAGGGCGGGGTACGCCTTGCCGGAGAAGGTGAGCTTCTTGCCTGCCGCGAGGACGTCCACGGTGTCGGTGTGCTGCTCGATCACGGGCTCGAAGTCGGTGACGCACACGACGGCCGTGGGCTTGCCGAACAGACCGGTGGCCGGCACGTGCCGCGCGGCCAAGCGTTCCCGCTCCCGGGCATCGAAGAAGTCCTGCGGGGTCAGCTTCGTCGTCATCCCGGCGACCGCGTCGGCCAGGAGCCGCTGCTGTCCCTCCCACTGCCCAGGGGAGTTCCAGCGGTCCAGGTCGTACCGGAACAGCTCCTGCGTGCGGGCCTGGTCGGCGAGCCAGGCCAGCCAGTTCACGCCGACGCGCTTCACGATGCCGAAGGTGGCGTGCAGGCTGTAGCCGTCGCCCTGGTCGTCCCGGGTGGCCTGGTGCCAGTAACCGCGGGGGATGTGCATCACGTCGCCGGGCTCCATGAGCCCCTGCCACACGATTTCGTCGCCGGGCTCGGAGTTGGGGGCGGAGTCGCGGTACATCGGAGCCTTGCGTGAGGCCTCGCGGACTTGCCAGCTCTTGCGGCCGGCGAGCTGGACGATCACGACGTCGTGGTCGTCCCAGTGGAGATTGAAGCCGCTGGCGTCCTTCGTGGTCAGGTAGGCGTTCACCTGCACCAGCTCATGGGCCCACCACTGCAGCGCGCGGCAGACGGCTTCCATGGCCGGGTCGAAGAAGTCGACCTCGTCCAGGACCATGGTGCAGCCCTCGCGCATCAGCGCGCCCACCCGGTGCATGTCGGCCATGGGGATGGCCTGCCCACGCCGGGTGACGGCGGGATGGATGTAGCGGCCGGGGTGCAGTTCGGCGCCGTCCTGGAAGATGCGGAACTGGGGGGTGGTGAGGCTGCGGCGCATCACGAGGTCCAGCAGCTTCTTGGGGTTGAGCAGACGATCGAGCAGATCAAGATCCTCGATCCTTCCGCGGGCGAAAGCGGCTCCGAGTTCCCTGGGGCCGTCCCAGCCGAGGGCCTTCTCCATCGCGGTGACGAAGTGGTGGTCCACGTGTTCCTCCGGTCTGCGGCGCGTAGGCGTGAGGGTCGGGGGCCCGCCGGGAAGACGAGCCCCCGCTTGGTGCTGTGGTGTGCTGGGGGTGCTACTCCTGCGGGAGGTTGAGGCCGTCGCGGTTCTCGCCGTCGTCGCCCGCGGAGGTGCCGGTGGAGTCGGACTCCGCCGCCGCGGCGGTGAAGCGGTCCTGGACCTTGATCAGGCTCTCGACGCCGATCAGCAGGTCTTCCTTCTGTGCTGCCATGTGTGCCTCCGTTTTCCTGGAAGTCCAGGGCCGACGGGTGCCGGCCCAGCCCCGATGGGGCGCGCCTCACCGGGCCTGCTGCTTCCGGGCCGGTGAGGAGACACGGGTGGCGCGAGGCCACGGATCGAGCGAGCTCGGGAAAGGGGATTCCACCGTCGGGAAGTGGTCGCTACACCGCCCACGGCGTGATGGATGCCGGCCGAAGGGCACCGGCCGACGACGACGTGCCGCCGCAGCGGGGGCACTCGCACGGGGGGTAGCGGCCGGGATTGGAGAGGATGTCGAACGGGTCGCCTTCCAGCACCCGCGTGCTCGGCGACCACGTCCTGCCCGAGTCCCGTGATACCCGGATGCTCATCAGGATGCGGGGCTCTATGCCCGGGTCAGGGGATCTTCCGAGGGCCGTTCGCTCTGTGTCAGGAGTGCCCGCCGAATCGTGCAAGGCGGTCGTCCTCGGTCGCTTCGCCATGTCCAGCAGCATCGCGATCAGGACGAAGGGCCAGAAAGGCCCAGTGGATTACCCAACTTGGATAGCATCACGTTCGGTTGAGATGTTGAAGCGATCCGTAGACTTCCTCCGGAGCGTGCCGCCCGATGCCCGAGTCACGTCGCACGAAGGAACTACCGGCAAGTCTGCTCACCGATCCCGAGATGATCGACGCGTGTCGTGTGCGCGACTTCGCGAGGGTCTTTTTCCTGGTCAAGGCACGCGCAGGCATCTTTCCGTCGATGATCGCGCGCCAGTGTGAGCTGACGCCGAGCCGGGTGGGGGAGGTAATCGCGGGCCGGCGCCAGCTTCTCCACATGGACGTGATCGAGCGGATCGCCGACGGGTTGCGCATCCCGGGGCACATGCTCGGGCTTGCCCGAAGGGACTGGGAAACGCCGGCCGCGTTGGCCGTGGCAGAGCGAGAGCTACCGGAGTCGGTGCACCCGCCTGCCGGGCTCAGGCCGCTTGCAGCCTTACCCGGGGTGGAGGTGGACAGCATCCTTGCCATGGCTGCCGGGACCAAGCCGAGCCCTTCCACTCTGCAGGCGCTCCGGTCCTCGATCGAGGACTACTGGCGACGCGACGACGAGCACGGCGGGGAGACCCTTCGACCGGCCGTCGTCGGCCAGCTGCGATACGTCGAAGGGCTGTTGAAGGACCGGCGGCCGACGCCGATACAGAACGGCCTCTACGGCATCGCGGCGGAGCTGGCGCGGCTGACGGGCTGGACGTACTTCGACGCCCGGCAGTACCAGCAGGCCCGCGCGTACTTCTCGGAAGCTCTGCAACTGGCAAGAGAGATTGACGACCATCCGTTCATGGCCAACGTGCTGGCCTGCATGAGCCTGCAAGCGACCTACCAGGACAAGCCGGCGGACGCGCTTGCACTGGTGTCTGCTGCCCAGGACCAGGCCCGTGCCGCCAGCGGGGCGACGCCGAGAGTGCGGGCGATGCTGGCCATGCGCGAGGCCTTCGCGCACGCGACCTTGGGGGACCGGAAGGCGACACATAGCGCGATCTCCGAGGCTCACAGTCAGTTCGAGCGCACTCACGAGGGCGACCCGGACCCCGCATGGGTGACGTACTTCGATGAGCCGAAGCTCGTCGTGGACACCGGCATTGCGCACGGCCGTCTTGGGGAGGCTGCGATTGCGGAACCGCTGATCGCGGATGCGCTGGCGCGGGAGGATCCGGCGAACCAGCGTGGCCGGGCGTTCCATGCCTTGTGGCTGGCCCGCACGCAGCTCCAACGGGGCACACTCGACCAGGCGTGCCACACGGCGATAGAGGCCCTCGTGCCTGCCGCGGCGGTGTCCTCAGAGCGGGTGGCCGGGCACCTTCGCGAGTTCTACGCGCAGCTTGCGCCCTATCGCGAGGTGCCGGCGGCGGTCGCCTTCGAGGCACGTCTACGAGCGATGCTTCCCCCGACGGGTCAGCGAACCCCTTCGTCCATCAGGACGTAGAGCAGGCCGACCAGGGAGCCGCTGCTGACGATCTCGCGGCGGTCGATCATGCCCCGGATGTCCGCCAGCGGGACCCACTCGACCCGGTCCGACTCGTTCTTCTCGGTCGGCGGCCCGTCGTACGTCGCACCGTCCGCGCGGAACAGGTGGTGCTGGGAGTCCGTGATGCCGTTCGCCGGTTCGGCGTAGATCAACGGCTTCATCGGGCCCGGACGCCAGCCGGTCTCTTCGAGGACTTCACGCGCGGCAGCCTCGCCGGGAGTCTCCTCCGCTTCCACCAGGCCCATGGGTAGCTCCCAGGCCCACGCGTCCGTGATGAAGCGGTGGCGCCACATCATCAAGACCTCTCGGCGGTCGTTGAGCACGGCAGCCACGGCCAGGTGGCGGAGCTTGACGACGTGGTGTTCCCAGCGGTGCCCATCCGGTGTCTCGATGTCGGTGAGCCACAGGTTCACCCACTTGTTCTCGTAGATCGGACGTTCCCCGTGGATCTTCCACTGCATCGATGCGGCCCCTCTCGATCGGCCTCCAGCATCGCAGAGCCAGGCTGAACCGAGGCCGGGTTCGGGCGATTTCACGTCACCATGACGAATAGGGGACGGTCTTCAGGCGCACGGCACCCGCAACACAGTGAAGCCGGGTCGGGGGTCACCCGGCCCGGCTTCACGTTCGTCCGTGCCCGTCCGGCGGATCACGCCGGGCGGGCACGGGGTCAGGTGGCGGTTCTGAAGGCCCGCTGGTACCAGAGGAGCGGCCGGTCCGAGCCCTCCAGGCGCACGTCCAGTACCTGGCCGACCAGCAGGTCGTGGTCGCCCAGGGTGATGCGGTCCGCGAGCGCGCAGCGCAGCGCGAGTGCGTCCGGTACGTGCGGCAGGCCGGGGCTGTTCGGCCACTCCTCCAGGGGCGCGCCGGCGAACCGGTCGACGCCGCTGGTCGCGAAGCGGCCCGCGAGGTCGCGGTGCTCGTCCCCGAGCACGTTGATCACGAACTCGGGGACCTGGGTCAGCGCCTCGTGACAGCTGGAGGTGTGCGCGATGCCGACCAGCACGAGGGGCGGGTCCAGCGACACCGAGGTCACCGCGCTGGCGGTGAACCCCCACGGCTGCCCCTGCGCGTCACGCGTGGTGACCACGGTCAGGGGCGCCGCCAGCAGGGACATGGCTTGCTTGAAAGTCGCCCCGTCGACGGCGGGCCACTTCTCTTGCAGGGGGGTCGGCATGTCGGCTCCGTCCTTGGTGGGGGTCAGCGGGAGGCCGTGGCCTGGGCCGCGGCCTCCCGGGCCTGGGCGGCGAAGCCGTCCTTGTTCTCCGAGACCCACTTCTGGGACGCGCGACGGCTGTCGAGGGCGCCGGTGAAGTGCGGGGCCACGTAGCGGGCGAGCAGCTCGTAGCTCCGCTTGGTCTGCTCGCGGGTGGCCCAGTCCTGGGTGTTGACGAGCAGGGTGCCGAAGCCGCCGCTCTCGCGCTGCATGCGCTCGATGCCCTCGATGGCGTCCTCGACGGAGCCGATGATCGCGGTGTGGGTCTCGACGGCGACCTCGGCCTCGCGGCCCTCGGGCAGCTTCGCGGACGCGCCGACGGTGTCGCGCACGTACTCGCGGAACCAGTGGCTCATCCCGGCGCGGACCTGGTCCAGGGCCTCCTCGCGGGTCTCCGCGATGTGCACGCAGATCGCCACGCGCCACTTGGAGCGGTCCACGGTCTGGCCGTGCTTGGCGGCCTCCTCCTCGCCTGCGGCCCACAGCTGGGCCAGCGGCGGCTCGGACATGCCCGGGCGGCCGGCGAAGGTCAGCGCCTCCAGGCCGTACTGGCCGGCCAGCCGCATGCCGCGCTCGGTGCCGGCGCTGGCGACGGCCATGTCGAACCGCGGCTTGGTGTACGGGCGCAGGTGCAGCATGGCGTCGCGCAGCTCGAACCAGTCGGTCTTCATGGTGACCGGCTCGTCGCCCTTGAACAGGCGGACCAGCGCCTCCAGCGACTCGGCCATCATGCGGCGCTGGTCACCGGCCGATATGCCCATCATGTGGGCGTCGGCGGGGGAGACGCCGGCGCCCATGCCGAACATGGCGCGCCCGCCGCTCTGGTGGTCCAGCTGCACGATGCGGTTGGCCGCGGTCAGCGGGTGGTGGTACGGCAGGCTCACCACGCCGGTGCCGAGCTTGATGCGGCGGGTGCGCTCGGCCGCGGCGGCGAGGAAGACCTCCGGGGAGCTGACCGTGGACCAGCCGCCCGAGTGGTGCTCGCCCACCCAGGCCTCGTCGAGGCCCAGCTCGTCGAGCCAGTGGATCAGGTCCAGGTCCCGCCAGAAGGCGGTGGTGGGGTCCTCGCCCAGCGAGTGGAAGGGAGGGATGAAAGCACCGAACTTCAGCGTCATGACTGTATTCCTTCGAGGGGTCGGGCCGCCGTGCCGGCGAGCCAGAGGGAGAGCTGGTCGGCCAGCAGCCGCAGGCGCGGAGACTGCATGACCGTGTAGTGGTCGCCCGGCAGCGCGACGTAGTGGAAACCGGAGGGGAACAACTGGGACCAGGCGGCGACCGCCTCGTCCGTGGAGCCGTCCTCGGCGCGCAGGAACGCGGTCGCTCCCGCGTACGGCTGCGGCGCGTAGGACAAGAGGGCCCGGAAGTTGCGGGCGAAGCGGGTGTAGATCTCGCTGAACACCTCAAGGCCGACCCCGGCGGGCAGGACGCCCTGTTCGGCGGCCCTGGCGTAGAGGATCTCGAAGGCCGAGTCGGGGCAGTCCGCCGCGCGGAACAGCTCCGGGTCCGGCTCCCACGAGGTGCCGGCGAGGCCCGCCAGGTCCCGGCCGAACCACGAGAGCAGCACGGCGTCGTCGATCTCCGCCCGCTCCGGCGCCGGGCCCGGGGGTTCGAGCAGGTCGATCACCGCGAGGTGTTCGACCTCGTGCCCGGCCGCGGTCAGCTGCTGGGCCATCTCCAGGGCGATGACCCCGCCCATGGACCAGCCGCCGAGCCGGTACGGGCCCGCCGGGACCGCGGCGGTGAGGGCGGCGCAGTAGTGCGCGGCCAGCTCCGGCACGGTCTCGAGGACCTCGTCGTCCGGCACCTGGAGGGCGTAGAACGGCTGGTCCTCGCCGAGCAGGCCGGCCAGTTCGCCGTAGCAGAGCACGTCTCCGCCGACCGGGTGGACGAAGAACAGCGGGGTCCGCGCGCCTCCGGTGCGGACGGGCACCAGGGCGGTGCGGCGCACCGAGCCGCCGGCCTCCCGGATCGCCGCCGCGAGCAGGGCGATCGTCGGGCGGGCGAACAGCGTGGACAGCGGCAGCGAACAGCCGAGCCGCGCCCGGATCTCGGCCATCAGCCGGACCGCGAGCAGCGAGTTGCCGCCCAGGGCGAAGAAGTCGGTGTGCACCCCGAAGCGGGCGGTGGGGAAGAACTCGGCCCAGATCCCGGCGAGTCCGCCCTCCGTCAGGTCCCGGGGCCCCTGTGCGGCGTCCCCGTCGGCGGCCTCGGCGCCGGGAACCGGCAGCGAGGAGCGGTCGACCTTGCCGTTGGCGGTCAGCGGAAGCTCGTCGAGGATCAGGATGTACTGCGGGACCATGTACGAGGGCAGGGCCGCGCCGATCGTCTTGGCGAGCAGCTCGGGCGTCACCTCGCAGGTGCCGTCCTCGTCGAGGACCACGTAGGCCACCAGGCGCTTGGCGCCCTGGCGTTCGCCGACCGCCGAGGCGACCGCGGCGCGGACCCCGTCGCAGGCCAGCAGTGCGGCCTCGATCTCGCCGAGCTCGATCCGGTAGCCCTGGATCTTGACCTGGAAGTCCTCCCGGCCCAGGAACTCGATGTTCCCGTCCGGCAGGTAGCGGCCCAGGTCGCCGGTGCGGTACAGCCGCTCCCCGGTGGCCGGGTGGCGCAGGAACGCGGCCCGGGTCTTGGCCTCGTCGCCGAGGTAGCCGCGGGCCAGGCCCGCGCCGGAGATGTAGAGCTGGCCGGGCACCCACACCGGGCTCGGCTGCATGGCCTCGTTCAGTACGTGGAACTGCTGGTTCAGCAGCGGCTTGCCGTACGGGACCGAGGTCAGCGACGGGTCGGCCTCGCCGGACACGTGGTGCGCGATCGACCAGATCGAGGCCTCGGTGGCCCCGCCCAGGCTCCACACGGCCGCCTCGGGCACCAGCGCGGCGATGCGCTCCGGGAGGGTCAGCGGGATCCAGTCGCCGCTCATCATCACCGTGCGCAGCGGCAGGGTCCCGGTCATCCCGGCGCCCAGCGCGTGCTCGGTGAACATCTCCATCAGCGTCGGCACGCTGTTCCACACGGTCACCCCGTGCGCGGTGACCAGCTCGGCCCAGCGGCCGGGCTCGCGGTGGGCGTCCGGGGCCGGCAGCACGATCGCGCCGCCGGCGGCCAGGATGCCGAACACGTCGTACACCGACAGGTCGAAGTTGAGCGCGGACAGGGCCAGGACCCGGTCCTCGTGCGTGATGCCGAACCGCTCGTTGATGTCCAGACAGGTGTTCAGGGCGCCCGTGTGCTCGATCATCACGCCCTTGGGCGTGCCCGTGGAGCCGGAGGTGAAGATGACGTACGCGAGGTCGTCCGGGCGGGCCGCCGAGGCGGGCAGGGCGCCGGCCGGCACGGCCAGCGCCTCGGGGCCGTCCACGCACAGCCGTACGGTCCCCTGCGGCCACTGGACGTCGGCCTCGACGCGGCTCTGCGTGAGGACCAGGCTGATGCCCGACTTCTCGCACAGCAGCCGCAGCCGCTCCGCGGGCACCCCGGCGTCGATGGGCACGTACGTCGCGCCCGCCTTCAGCACGCCGAGGGTGGCGGCGACCTGCTCCCAGCCCTTCTCCATCACGATGCCGACGAAGGTGCCGGGGCCCGAGCCCCGCTCCAGGAGCCAGCGGCCCAGCCGGTCGGTGTGCTCGTCCAGTTCGCCGTACGTGAGCTCGCGGCCGGGGGCGATCACCGCGACCCGGCCCGGGTGCGCGGCGGCCTGCGCGGCGAACGGCTCGTGCAGCAGCCCCGCGGGCAGCGGCCCGGCCGTCGCGTTGGCGGAGCGGCGCACGTCGAGCTCGGCCGCCGGGGCCAGGGCGGGCGCCGGGCGGCGCCAGGCGTCCTCCTCGACGCACAGGCCGCGCAGCACGTCGAGGTAGGCCGCGAACATCGCGTCGATCATCCCGGCGGGGAAGAGCTCCTCGATGACGTCCCAGTTCACGATCAGCGCGCCGGCGTCCTCGACCACCTGGTGGTCGAGCCACACCTGCGGGGTGCGGATCGAGCTGGAGACCTCCTCGCCGCCCTCGCCGATGGCCGTGAGGTGCTGGGCCAGGCCCATCGAGGCCGCGGAGTCCTCCTTGGCCGCGAAGTTGACGGTGCTGGCGAAGACGACCGGCATGTTGGCGCGGGCGTTGCCGCCGCGGGCCCGGTTCAGCTCGCGCAGCACGGCGACGCCGCTGACGTGGCTGTGCTCCAGGTCGTTCCACAGCTGGCGCTGGACGCGCTCGGCCCGCTCGCCGAAGGCGACCGAGGCGGTGGAGTCGATCTCCAGCAGGGTGGTGGCGCTGAAGTTGCCGAGCACGCTGCCGACCTGCTCGTGCAGCGGCAGCCGGTTGAAGAAGAGCACGTTCAGCGTGAAGCGGCTGGACTTGCTCCAGGAGGCCAGCACCTGGGAGTAGGCCGTGCACAGCGCGGCCGACGGGGTGACACCGGCCGCCGAGGCGTACGCCTTGAACCGGGACCAGTCCTCGGCCTCGATCCGGCTGGAGCGGTGCGTGAACGCCGGCGCCTCCAGCGAGCCCGGGTCGGCCGCCAGCGGCAGCTCGGGCGCCGGCGGCAGCGTGTCGAGCCGCTCGCGCCAGTAGGCGAGCGAGGTGGCGTGCAGGTCGGTCTCCTCGACCGCCTTGGCCGTCACCACGTAGTCCCGGTAGGTCAGCGGGACCTCGGGCAGCGTGCCGGCCTCGCCGCGGTAGGCGGCGGCCCACTCGCGGAACAGCATCGAGGTGCTCCACGCGTCGATGATCAGCGCGTCGAGTCCGATGTGCAGCCGGGTGCGGCCCTCGGTGACCCGCGTGGCGCGGATGTCGAACAGCGGCCACACCGCGGTGTCGAAGACCTGCCCGGCGACCTCGTCGTGGAGTTCGGCCAGCCGCGCGCCGCGCTCCTCCTCGGCGCATCCGCGCAGGTCGGTGGTGCGGATCTCGTACGGGGCGACCTCGGGCAGCACCTTCTGGTAGCCGTCCTCGGTCATCACCGCGCGCAGCATGTCGTGCCGGTCGACCATCAGCCGCAGGGCGTCCTGCAGCCGCTCCACGTCCACCCCGTCGAGGTCCACCTCGATGAAGAAGTACGTGGAGACGTTGCCGAGTTCGAAGGCGCTGGAGCGGCCCACCAGGTAGGCCTGCTGGAGGTCGGTCAGCGGGAACGGCTCGTAGCGGGCCGCCTCGTCGCGCACCAGCTCCGGCAGCCGCCCGCCGCCCGTGGCGGGCAGCGCCGCGGCCTCCTGCCCGCCGGCTCCGGCCGGGGACTCCTCGGGGGTGCCGAGGGTCGCGAGGACCTGGTCGCCGAGCGTGCTGACGCTGCGGCCCTCCAGGAAGGCCACCAGCGGCAGCGACACCCCGAGGGCGGCGGACAGCGCCTCCTTGACCTCCAGGGCCATCAGCGAGTCCAGGCCCAGGTTCTGCAGCGGCTCGTCGCGGTCGACCAGGCCCGGGGAGGTGCCGAGCGCGCGGGCTACCGTGGCCGTCAGCAGCTCCCGTACGCCCGCGGCGTCCAGCGACTGCGGGGCGGCGGCCGCCGCGAGCGGGGCCGCGGCGGGCAGCGCCCTGGCGGCCGGGGCCGCGGCGGCGCCGGTGCGCAGCAGCTGGTCCTTCTCGGCGCGGCGCAGGCACACCCCGGTGGCCTCGACCACCGTGCGGCCCTGGGCGTCGTACAGGGCCGCCTCGGCGAGCAGCATGCCCTGCGGGTCGGGCGACGGCAGCAGCCGCACCCGGCAGTACGTCTCGCCCTGCGCGCCGGAGAAGCCGTGGAAGGCGAACCGGTCGATGCCCACCAGCATGAAGGTGGCGTCCGCCGGGGTGCCTTCGGGCAGGCAGGCGAACAGGGACTGGAACAGCGCGTCGGTCTGGCCGGGGTGCAGCCGGTAGCCGTCGGCCTCGCCCGGGCGCGGGGCGCGCATCTTCGCGACGGCCTCGCCCTCGCCGCTCCACACGTGCTCGATCCACTGGGCGGTGGGGCCGAGGTACAGCTTGCGGCGCCACATCCGGCGGTAGAACTCCTCGCCGGTGGTCTCCTCGGCGAGCGGGGCGCGCAGCGCGTCCAGGTCGGTCGCGGCCGGGGCGTCCGCGGGCAGCGGGGCCAGCTTGCCCTGCGAGTGCAGCAGCCAGCCGGCGCCGTCGCGGCGGGCGGAGTAGTAGCGGTAGGCGGTGCGGCCGCCGGGCGCCGGGTCCAGGACGAGCTGCACCCGGGCCCGCTGGTCCTCGTCGAGGATCATGCTCTGCAGGACCAGGCACTCCTCGATCAGCGCGCCCGCGCCGCCGCCGTCGGCCCGGGCGGCCTGCAGCGCCGACTCCAGGTAGACGCCGATGTTGACGACGGGCAGCCCGTCCATCACGCAGTCGCCCAGACAGGGGTGGCCGGTGGTGTCGAGCACCGCCGCGTACTGGGTGGAGTCCAGCGGCGAGGGCACCCGCTCGCCCAGCAGGCGCGCGGAGGACGCCTCGCCGGCGCCCGGCGCGGCCGAGGCCGGGCGGGCGCTGGGCGTGAACCAGTGCCGGGTGCGCTGGAAGGGGTACGTCGGCAGCGCGGCGCGCCGCCGGCCCCGGCCCGCGTCGTACGCGGCCCAGTCCACCGGCGCCCCCAGCGCGTACAGGGCGCCCAGGCTGTCCAGTGCCACCCGGCCGTCGTCGTGGCCCTTGCGCAGCGAGGGCAGGAAGACCGGGGCCTGCTCGCCCTCGCCCGCGCCGGGCAGGAACCGCTTGGCCATCCCCGACAGCGCGGGCTGCGGGCCGGTCTCCACGAACACGCGGAAGCCCAGCCCGTGCAGGGCGGTCATACCGCGCAGGAAGTCCACGGGGCGGCGGATGTGCTCGCGCAGATAGCCCGCGGAGAAGGCCTGCGGCCCGGTCAGCGGCTCGCCGGTGACGTTGGAGACGACCGGGATGCGGGGCGGCGCGTACGTCAGGGCGGCCGCGGCGGCCTCGAACCCGTCCAGCACCGGGTCCATCAGCGGCGAGTGGAAGCCGCGGGTGACGGTGAGCCGCTTGGACTTGACGCCCTTCTCGGCCAGTTCGGCCAGCAGCACCTCCAGCGCCCGGGCGCCGCCGGAGACGACCAGGGACTCGGGGCCGTTGACCGCGGCCACCGACAGCTCGCCCTGGTAGGGCGCCAGCGCCCCGGCGAGCTGCTCCTCGGTGGTGAAGACGGCCGCCATGGCGCCCTCCACCGACAGCTCCTGCATCATGCTGCCGCGGCGCACGGCGAGGGTCAGCGCGTCCTCCAGCGAGAGCACGCCCGCCACGCACGCCGCGACGATCTCGCCGATGCTGTGGCCGAGCACGGCGCCCGGGGTGATGCCCCAGGAGCGCCAGAGCTCCGCCAGCGCGTACTCGACGGCGAACAGGGCCGGCTGGGTCCAGCGGGTCTCGTCCACCAGCGCCGCGTCGGCGGGCGAGGGGTGCAGCACGGACAGCAGCGAGCGGTCCGTCAGCTCCGAGACGATGGCGTCGCAGCGGTCGATCGCCTCCCGGAAGACCGGCTCGCTCGCGTAGAGGCCCGCGCCCATGCCCGCGTACTGCGCGCCCTGGCCGGTGAAGAGGAAGGCCACCTTCGGCTGCGCGCCGCCGGGCGCGTGGCCCGTGCGGACGCCCGCCGGCAGCAGCGCGCCGGGCCCGTACGCGGCCAGCTTCTCCCGCATCTCCCCGGCGTCGGCGGCGACCACGGCCAGCCGGTGGGAGAGGGGGGCGCGGCCGGCGGCGGCGGTGTGGCAGACGTCGGCGAGCGGCGCCGCGTCCGGGCCGTCCAGGTACGCGGCGTGGCGGGCGGCCAGGTCGGCCAGCGCGGCCGGGCTCTTCGCGGACAGCGCCAGCAGCTGCGCGGTGCGCTCGCCCGCGGGCTCTTCGGCGGCGGCCGGGGCGGCCGGCGCCTCCTCGACGACGACATGGGCGTTGGTGCCGCTCGCGCCGAAGGAACTGACGCCCGCCAGGCGGGGCTTGTCGCCGCGCGGCCAGGCCACGGCGGTGCGCGGGAAGGTCACCGACAGGTCCTCGACGCCGATCTCCGGGTTCACCTCCCGCAGGTCCAGCTGCGCCGGGATCTCCTCGTGCTGGAGTGAGAGCACGACCTTGATCAGCCCGGCGATGCCGGCGGCCGGCTCCAGGTGCCCGATGCTGCTCTTGACCGAGCCGACGACCAGCTCCTCGCCCGGCGCGCGGCCGCCCAGTACGGCGTCCAGGGCGCGCAGTTCCAGCGGGTCGCCCAGCGGCGTGCCGGTGCCGTGCGCCTCCACGTAGCCGATCTCCGCGGGTTCGACGCGGGCCGAGGCCAGCGCCGCGCGGATCACGTCCTGCTGGGCGGCGGCGTTCGGGACGGTGATGCCGGCGCTGCGGCCGTCCTGGTTGACGGCGGAGCCCCGGATGACGCCGAGGATCCGGTCGCCGGCCGCCTGCGCGTCGGAGAGCCGCTTGAGGACGACGATCCCGCAGCCCTCGCTGCGCACGTAGCCGTCGGCGCGGGAGTCGAAGGTCTTGCAGTGGCCGTCCGGGGCCAGCATGTTCGCCTTGTCGGCGATGGTGAACCACTCGGGCGACAGCAGGACGTTGACCCCGCCCGCCAGCGCCATGCCGGTCTCGCCGGAGCGCAGGCTCTGGCACGCCAGGTGCACGCCGACCAGCGAGGACGAGCACGCGGTGTCGACGGAGAGGCTGGGGCCCTGCAGGCCCAGCCAGTACGAGAAACGGCCGGCCGCGAAGGTGGAGGCGTTGCTGGTGAGGCTGTACGCCTCCAGCTCGGCCGGGTCGATCTGCTGCATCTGGCTCTGCACGTAGTCGTACGTGGTGACGCCGAAGTACACCCCGGTGTCCGAGCCGCTCAGGCCGGCCGGCGAGATGCCCGCGTGCTCCAGCGCCTCCCAGCCCACCTCCAGCAGCAGGCGCTGCTGCGGGTCCAGGGTGGCGGCCTCGCGCGGCGAGATCCCGAAGAACGGCGCGTCGAACCCGTCGACCCGGTCGAGGAAGCCGCCGAGGCGGCTGCCGTGCCGGGCGGTGTCCCAGCGGTCCTCGGGCACCTCGCGGATGCCGTCGCGGCCCGAGCGCAGGAACTCCCAGAACTCCTCGGGCGTCTCGGCGCCGCCGGGCATCCGGCAGGCCAGGCCGACGATGGCGATCGGCTCGGTGCGGGCGCGCTCGGCGGCGTCCAGCTCGGTGCGCAGGCGGCGGATCTCGCGCACGCTCTGGGCGAGGACGTTCTGCCGGTCGTGGTCTTGGTCGGTCATCTGGCTGCTCCGGCTGCGGGCGTCGTGGGTCCGGACTCCGCGGCCAGTACGGCGAGGAGTTCGGCTTCGGAAAGGTCGTCGAGGGAGGTGTCGTCGTCGGACCCGGAAAGGTCCGAAGGCGCCTGCGGTGCGGGGATCACGGGGTGTGCGGGGGCGGGGACCGCGGCGGCGGACGCGGCGGCGGCCTGCGGGCCGGCCTCGGCCGCCGCGCGCTCCGCCAGCGCCAGCAGGTGCGCGGAGAGCGCCTCCACCGACGGGTGCTCGAACATCACCGTCGCCGGGAGGCGGCGGCCGATCAGGCTCTCCAGCCGGACGCGGGCATCGCGGGCGAGCGTGGAGTCCATGCCCATCTGGAAGAAGCCGGCCGTCCGGTCGACCCGGTCGGCGCTCAGCTCCAGGGTTCCGGCCACCGCCGCGGCGACCTGGGCGCGCACCAGCTCGGTACGGGCCTCGCCGGGCTCGGCGGCGGCCACGGCCGCCACCAGCGCGGGCAGCTGCCCGCGCCCGTCGGCGGCGTCCGGCTCGTCCGCCGCGCCGCCGGCGGCGCGGGCGTCGAACGGGACCGGGCCGGCGGAGCCCGACGCGCGGAACCAGAAGCTCTCGTGCTGCCAGGCGTACGAGGGCAGCGGTACGGGTCGTGCGGGCGCCGCCGGGAGCAGCTCGGACAGCCGGGCGGGCAGCCCGTGCGCGTGCAGGGATCCCAGGATCTCCAGCAGGCCGTGCGCCTCGGGCTCGTCGCGCCGCATGGACGGCAGGGCCAGTCCCTCGCGGCCGGAGTGCTCGAAGGCCTGCTCGACGGCGGACAGCAGCGTCGGGTGGGGGCTCATCTCGACGAACACCCCGTGGTCGCTGTCGATCAGCGAGCCCACGGCGTCCCAGAAGAGCACCGGCTCGCGCAGGTTGCCCGCCCAGTACTCGGCGTCGAAACCGGAGCCGTCGCACAGTTCGCCGGTGACGGTCGACAGCACCGGCACCCGGCCCGCGCGGGGCTCGATGCCCTCCAGCTCGGCCAGCAGGTCCTCGCGCAGCGCGTCCACCTGGGGGCTGTGCGAGGCCACGTCCACCTTGACGTGGCGGCAGAAGACGTTGCGCGCCTCCAGGGCCCCGGCGAGCTCGGCCAGCACCTCGGGGTCGCCGGAGAGCACCGTGGAGGTGGGGCTGTTGCTGACCGCGACCGAGACCCGGTCGCTGTGGTCCGCGACGAACTCGGCGGCCTGGTCGAAGGGCAGGCCCGCCACCAGCATGGCGCCCTGCCCGCTGATGCGGCGCAGCAGGAAGCTGCGGCGGCAGATGACGCGGGCCGCGTCGTCCAGGCTCAGCACGCCGGCCACGTACGCGGCGGCGACCTCGCCCATGCTGTGGCCGACCACCGCGTCCGGCTCGACGCCGAAGGCCCGGGCCCGGGCGGCGAGTCCCACCGCGATGGCGAACAGGGCCGGCTGGATGACGTCGATCCGCTCCAGCGGCGCCCCGTCCTCCAGACCCATGATCGTGTCGATGACGGAGAACCCGCCGTCGGTCCAGCGCCGGAAGGCCTCGTCGCACTCGGCGACGGCCGCCTTGAACACCGGGCAGACGCGCATCAGTTCGCGGCCCATTCCGGCCCGCTGGGCGCCCTGGCCGGGGAAGACGAAGACGACCTTGTCGCTGATGTCGCCGCCGGTGCGCCCGGTGACCACCGAGGCCGGGGATTTGTCCGCGAGCCACATGTCCAGCCGCTCGGCGGCCTCGGCGTGCGTGCTCGCGGCGACCGCGAGCCGGTGGGCGTGCCGGGTGCGCCGGGTGGCGGCGCCGTGGACCAGCGCGGAGAACGGCTCCTGCCGCGTCCCCTTGTCCTGGAGGTGGTCGCGCCAGGCACGGGCCATCGGGGCCAGCGCGTCGGCGGTGCCCGCGTAGACCGGCAGCAGCCAGGGGCCCTGCGCGGCCTGCGGAACCTCGGCGGCCCCGGCCTGCGCTGCGTCGGCGGCTCCGGCCCGCGGCACCTCGGCGGCTCCGGCCCGCGGTGCCTCGTCGTGCCGCGGTGCGTCCTCGTCCTGCGGGGCCGGGCCGAGCACCACATGGGCGTTGGTGCCGCCCGCGCCGAAGGAGCTGACCGCGCCGTGGCGCCGCTCGGCGGGCTCGTCCCAGCTCGCCGCCTCGGTCGGGATGCGCAGCCGTCCGCCGCCGAGCGAGATGTGCGGGTTGACCTCCTCCAGGTGGAGGTTGGGCGCGATGGCCCGGTGGTGGATGCTCAGCGCCACCTTGATCAGGCCGGCCAGGCCGGCGCCCGCCTCCAGGTGGCCGATGTTGGTCTTCACCGACCCGAGCACGCAGCTCCCGCCGCCCGCGTCCGCCGTCCCGTACACCTCGTGCAGGGCCTCGACCTCGATCGGGTCGCCGAGGCTGGTGCCGGTGCCGTGCGCCTCCAGCAGGGTGACCTGCGAGGGCTCCAGCCGGGCGGAGCGCAGCGCCGCCTTGATGACATCGCGTTGGGACAGGCCGCTGGGCGCGGTCAGCCCGTTGGTCAGGCCGTCCTGGTTGACGGCGGAGCCGCGGATGACGGCCCAGATCCGGTCGCCGTCCCGGGTGGCGTCCGAGAGCCGCTTCAGGACGAGCACGCCGACGCCCTCGCCGCGCGTGTAGCCGTCCGCCTTCGCGTCGAAGGTCTTGCAGCGGCCGTCGGGGGCGAGCGGCAGGCCCTTGGAGTGGGCGACCGTCATCGTCGGCGACAGGATCAGGTTCATCCCGGCGGCGACCGCCGTGGAGCACTCCTGGGTGCGCAGGGACTGGCAGGCCAGGTGCACGGCCACCAGCGAGGAGGAGCAGGCCGTGTCGACGGTCATGCTCGGGCCGCGCAGGTCGAGCTGGTACGAGAGCCGGTTGGAGATGATGCAGTTGGTGCCGCCGACGACGGTGTAGGTGTCCAGGCCGGCCGGGTCCTCCAGCTGCATCTGGAGGTAGTCGGTGGCGTTGGCCCCGACGAACACGCCCGTCGCACTGCCCTGGAGCTTCTCCCGGGGCAGGCCCGCGTCCTCCAGGGCCTCCCACGCCACCTCCAGGAAGTGCCGCTGCTGCGGGTCCATGCGCGCGGCCTCGCGCGGGGAGATGCCGAAGAAGTACGGGTCGAAGCGGTCCACCCCGTCGATGAACCCGCCGAAGCGCATGGTGGTGCGGCCCGGCGCGTTCGGATCGGGGTCGTAGTAGGCGTCGGCGTCCCAGCGGTCGCCGGGCACACCGGTGATCGCGTCGGTGCCGGAACTGATCATCTGCCAGAAAGCGCCGGGTGAGGTGACCCCGCCCGGCAGTCGACAGCCGATGCCGACGATGGCTATGGGTTCGTGGCGCTTCTGCTCCAGCGCGTCCAGCCGGCCCCGCAGCATGCGGACGGCGGACAGTGCCTTGACGAGGGCGTCTCCGGAGCGGTCTGCGGCCGGGGCGGTCCCGACGACGGTGCTGCTGCTCACTAGAAGGTCTCCATCCGCTCGCTCAGTTCCGCGAGTTCACGTTCGAGGAGGGCCTCGAGGCTCTCCGGGTCTGCTTCACCGTCCGCCGCCGCGGGCAGGACGGGGGCTTCGGCCGCGGGGCTCTGCACGGGCGCCTCGTCGCCGTCGAGCGCGATGTCCGCCTTGCCGGCCAGGAACGGGGCGATGTCCCGCACGGTCGGGTAGTTCCAGATGAGCGTGGCCGACAGCTCCACGCCGAAAGCGGCCTCCAGGCGGTTGCGCAGCTCCAGCGACATCAGCGAGTCGATGCCGAGCGAGCGCAGCGGGGTGTCCGGGTCGATGCGGCGCGCGGGCAGCTTGACCACCTGCGCGGTGATCTCCCGTACGGCGGTCTCGAACGCGGCCCGCCGCTCCGCCACGGGCAGTTCGGCCAGGGCGGCGGCGACCGCCCCCTCCGCCGGCCCGCTCGTGGCGTCCTCCGGCTCCGCCGCCAGGACGGGGACGGAGTCGAGCCGGACGACGCGCAGCCCCTGCGCTTCGGCCAGCAGGGTGCCGTCGGCGGACAGGATCCGTACGCGGGCCTGCCAGTGCCGGTCGTCGCCGGCCGGCTCCGCTTGCGCGTACGCCCACAGCTCGCCCACGAGCGTTCCGTACACCCGCAGCCGCCCGATGGACTCGCTGACGAAGCACTGCGTGACGCCCTCGCCCCACGCGGCGCCGAGCAGCGGGGCCACGGCGCACTGCAGGGCGGAGTCGAGCAGCGAGGGGTGCACCCGGTAGCCGGGGTCGGCGGGCAGGGCGGTGGGGTCGGGCACGATCCGGGCCAGGGCGGCGCCTTCGCCGCGCGCGATCCCGGTGATCCCCTGGAAGGCGGGTCCGTAGCCCAGTCCGCAGGCGGCCAGCGCCCGGTAGTAGGCCGGTCCTTCGAGGGTCTCGGTCAGCGGTCCGGCCAGCGAGGCCGGATCGCAGGGCTCGCCCGGGTCCGGCTCGGCGCCGAAGACCGCCCGGGTCTCGGCCACGCACAGCGGGCCCTCGTCCTCGCGGACGAAGAAGCGGATCCGCGCCTCCGCGCCGTCCGCGCCCTCCAGTACGGCCTGCACCCGGCGCACGCCCTGCGCGGGCAGGATCAGCGGCTCCCGGAAGGCGAACTCCTCCAGTACGGGGTGTTCGCCGGGCCGGACCTGGGCGCACATCGCGAGGGCCATCTCGGCGAAGCCGGCGCCCGGCAGGACCGCGGCCCCGCCGATCCGGTGGTCGAAGGCGGCCGCGGCCGTCGCGTCGAGGTCCGTCTGCCAGTAGTGCGTGCCCGGGTCGACGGGGGAGTCGAGGTGCTCGCCGAGCAGGCCGCGGCGCAGCGCCCGGCCGCCCGCGGGGGCGCCGCCCGGGCCGGGGGCGTCGATCCAGAAGCGTTCCCGCTGCCACGGGTAGTGGGGCAGCCTCGCCGCGCGGGCCGGGGTCAGGGCGCGGTCCACGCGGGCCGGGGCGCCCAGGACGTGCAGCCGGCCCAGCGAGCCGAGCAGGCTGTCGCGCTCCTCCTCGCGGCGGCGCAGCGAGGGCAGCGCGGCCACGGCCGCACCGCTCTCGGCGGCGACCTGCTCCACGGCGGGCAGCAGGATCGGGTGCGGGCTCATCTCGATGAACACGCTCACCTCGTCCTCGACGAGGCGGGCCACCTGGTCGCCGAAGAGCACCGGCTCGCGCAGGTTGTCGGCCCAGTAGCGGACGTCCATCTCGGTGCCGGAGGCCACCGATCCGGTGACCGTCGAGTAGACGGGGACGGTTCCGGCGCGCGGGGCGATGCCGTCCAGCGCGGCCAGCAGGTCCTCGCGCAGCGGGTCCATCTGCGGGCTGTGGGAGGCCACGTCCACCTTGACCCAGCGGCAGAAGACCTGGTCGGCCTCCAGCCGCGCCGCGATGGCGGTGAGCGCGTCGCGGTCCCCGGACAGCACGGTGGAGCGGGGGCTGTTGTTCACGCCGACCGACACCAGGTGCTCCTGGCCGGCGAGGAGCTCGCGGGCCTGGTCCATCGTCAGCTCGCAGGCGAGCATGGCGCCCTGGCCCGCCGCGCGGCGCAGCAGCAGGCTGCGGCGGCAGATGATCCGCGTCGCGTCCTCGATGCCCAGCGCGTCGCTGACGTGCGCGGCGGCCACCTCGCCCATGCTGTGCCCGATGACGGCGTCGGGCTCGATGCCCCAGGAGCGCCACAGCGCGGCGAGTGCGACCTCGACGGCGAACAGCATGGGCTGCACGACGTCGATGCGGGTCAGCTGCGAGTTCTCCTCGTCGGCGCACAGCTCGGCCTCGATCGACCAGTCGATCCAGGCCCGGGCGGCGGCGTCGGTGGTACGGATGGACGCGGCGAACGCCGGTTCCGTGCGCAGCAGTTCGCGGCCCATCCCGATCCACTGGGAGCCCTGGCCGGGGAAGACGAAGGCGACCCGGGGCCGGGACTCGGCCGGCTTCGCGCCCTCGAAGAGCTGCGGCGGGCGCTCGCCGTCCGCGTGGGCGGCCAGCGCCTCCGCGAGCTCGGCGGTGTCCCGGGCGACGAGCGAGAGGCGGTAGGGGTGGTGGGCCCGCTCCAGGCCCGCGCGGGCCAGGGCCGGGAGCCGGTCCGCGGCCTCGTCCGCCGGGTCGGCCGCGGCCTCGTCCGCCAGGGCGGCGGCGACGGCGCCGGAGAGGTCCCGCAGAGCCTGCGGGGTGCGCGCGGAGAGGGTGAACAGTTCGGCGGCGGGCCGGTGTTCGCCGGGCATCCGCACGTCGCAGCCGAGGCCGGCGAGGGCGGCGAGGGTCTCCACCAGGCCGGCGCGGTCGTCCTCGCCCTCGCGGCGCATGGTGGCGAGTACGGCCGCGCTCCCGCCGTACTCCTCGGCGGACTGGCGCAGCGCCGGGGCCAGCACCGGGTTGGCGCTGATCTCGACGAGGACGCCGGTCCCGTGGGTCAGCAGGTGGGCGGTGGCCTGGGCCAGCAGCACGGGCCGGCGCAGGTTGCGGACGAAGTACGAGGCGTCCGCCTCCCGCCAGTCCAGCGGCTCGCCGGTCACGGAGGAGATCATCGGGATGCGGCCGGGCCGCGGGGTGAGCGTGCCGATGGCCGCTTCCAGATCGGCGGTGATCGGGTCGATTCCGGGGCTGTGGGCCGGCAGGTCGACGCGGATCATGCCGCACAGGACGCCTTCGGCCTTCAGGTCGGCGACCAGGGCTTCGAGTGCGGCGCGGGGGCCGGCGAGGCCGGTGGTGCGGGGGCCGTTCTGGGTGGCGACCGAGATCTCCCGGCCGCCGACGCGGTCGTCGAGGCGCTGCTGGAGGTCGGCGGCGGAGAGTTCGACGACGGCCATGCCGCTGCCGGAGCCGGCGACGCGGCGCTGCTGGTCGCTGTAGTGGTGGATGAGGCGGACCGCGTCCGGCAGGTCGAGGATGCCGGCGATGACGGCGGCGGCGACTTCTCCGAGGCTGTGGCCGACGACGGCGTCCGGGCGGACCCCGGCGGCCTCGAGCCAGGCGGCGATGCCGACCTGGATGGCGAAGAGTACGGGCTGCATCACCCCGACGTCGCCGCTGCGGGCGGCGGTCTCGTCGGCGTGCAGCTCTTCGAGCAGCGACCACCCGGTGTGCCGGGCGAGTTCGCGGTCGCAGTCCTCCAGTACGGAGCGGAAGACCGGTTCCGTACGGAGCATGGTCCGGGCCATCCCGATCCACTGCTGGCCGTACGGGGAACATATGAAGGCCACCTGCGGGCGGCCGGCGGAGTCGGCTTCGGTGCCGGGGCCGGGTCTCTCGAGCTGGGTCAGCGGCGCGGGTGCGGCGGCGGCCTCGAGGACGACGTGCACGTTGGTCCCGCCCCAGCCGAAGGCGCTCACCCCGGCCCGGGCCGGTCTTTGCCCGGTCAGGGGCCACGGCTCCTCGGCCGCGGTGACCCGCAGGCGGAGGTCCTCGAAGGGGATGTGCGGGTTGGGCGTCTCGAAGTGGATGCTGGGCGGGATCCGGCGGTGGCGCAGCGCCAGGGCCGTCTTGACCACGCCGGCGATGCCGGCGGCCGCCTCCAGGTGGCCGATGTTGCTCTTGACCGACCCGATGCGCAGCGGTGCGTCCGCGTCGCGGCCGCGGCCGTAGACCGCGCCGAGCGCGGTGGCCTCGACCGGGTCGCCGAGCGCGGTGCCCGTGCCGTGGGTCTCGACGTACTGGACCTCGGCGGGGGAGATGCCGGCCTGGCGGCAGGCGGCGCGCAGCACGGCCTCCTGCGCGAGGGGGTTGGGGGCGGTGAGCCCGTTGCTCAGGCCGTCGTTGTTGGTGGCCGTGCCGCGGATCGTGCACCAGACGTCGTCGCCGTCGGCCAGCGCCCTGGACAGCGGCTTCAGGACGATGACGCCCGCGCCCTCGCCGCGGCCGAAGCCGTCGCCGCGGGCGTCGAAGGCCTTGCACCGGCCGTCCTGGGAGAGCCCGCCGAACTTGCTGAGCGAGACCATCGTCTCCGGGCTGAGCAGCAGGTTCACCCCGCCCGCGACGGCCGTCTCGGACTCCCCGGCCCAGATGCTCTGGCAGGCCAGGTGGACCGCGAGCAGGGAGGAGGAGCACGCCGAGTCCAGGACGACGCTGGGGCCGGTGAGCCCGAGCACGTAACTGAGCCGGTTGGCGACCATGTTCAGGGCCCGGCCGGTGGCCGAGTGCAGGGAGGCGCCGGCGGGATCGGCCGCGCCGAGGTCGGCGTAGTCGTGCCAGATCGCCCCGGCGAAGACACCGGTCGCGGTACCGGACAGCCGGCCGTCGGCCAGGCCCGCGTCCTCCAGCGCCTCCCAGGCGACCTCCAGGAAGAGCCGCTGCTGCGGGTCCATCTCCTGGGCCTCGCGCGGGGATATGCCGAAGAAGAGCGGGTCGAAGGTGTCCACGGGGCCGCGCAGGAAGCCGGCCTGGGAGGTCACCATCTTGCCGGCGGCGGCGGGGTTGGCGTCCAGGTAGGCGGCGGCGTCCCAGCGCTCGGCCGGAACCTCGCTCACCGCGTCGGTGCCCGAGCGCAGCAGCTCCCAGAACTCCTCGAGGCTGTCGGCCTGCGGGAGGCGGCACGCCATGCCGGTGATGGCGATCGGCTCGCGCTCCCCGCCGGGCGCGGCCCGGAAGGTGTCCGGGAGCGCGGCGGGCGCGTCGGGCTCGCCCGCGACCACGCGGGCGGCGAGCGCCGCGATGCTGGGGTGCGACCACATCAGCGCCGGGGAGAGCCGGGTACCGGTCAGCTCCGAGAGGTCGCCCATGAGGGCGACGGCGCGCATCGAGTCGATGCCGATGGTGGAGAAGAGGTCGTCGTCCTTGATCTCGTCGGGCGCGCGCCCCGACCGTACGGCGATCTCGCTGCGCAACCAGTGCACTACGGCCTCGACGGTGTCCATGTGGGACGCCTCGACGTGCCCGGAACCCTTGCCCATCTGCATGAGAACCCCCTCCGTTTGTACATAACGTGGAAACACTTGAGCGCTGATGGATCGTTCTTCGACGGCCCGCGGGGTGCGGGACGGGTTGTCCTGGCATGTCCGGCATGCGGTCAACAGGCCCAGGAATAAAGGAAGTTGCGTTCCGTTTAGAGCGGGAAGTGCGGGGGATGGCGGCCGCGGGCGGCGGCGGAGAGGGGGGCTGTGCGGCCCCCGTCGGGCCAGGGGGATTGGTGGGGAGCGGACAACAGTGCCCGCCGACCCCGAAGGGGCGGGCGGGCACTGAGGGCGGCGCGGCGCGCGCCGGGTCAGGGACGGAGGCTCGGCTCGTCCTTGGCCGGGGCGGGCGGGGCCGCGGGGGCACCCGGTGCCTGGGCACCCGGCGCCGTGGCGCCGGGGGCCGTGGCACCCGGGGCGGCCGCGCCCGGCGGGGGTCCGGGCGGGGCCGGCGGGGTCTTGGGGAGCCAGCGCAGGGCCACGAGGACCGAGGCGAGGGCGACACCGGCGACGACGAAGAGCGTGGACTGCATACCGCTGACGTAGGCGTCGGAGGCCTTGGCCAGCAGGGCCGGAGCCTGGTCGCCCAGCTTGGCCGCCTGGACGGCCCGTACGGTGCCGCCGATGGATCCGGCGGCCTCCTCGCGCAGGGCCTCCGGCAGGACGTTCACCGCATCACCGATCGAGGAGCGGTAGCCGGAGCTCAGCAGGCTTCCGATGATCGCGATACCGAGGGCGCCTGCCACCTGACGGGCGGTCTGCGAGACCGCCTGGCCCGCGCCCGCCTTGACCGGGGGCACGACGGACATCAGCGAGGCGGTGGCGGGGGCCATGATCGAACCCCAGCCGACACCCAGGACCAGCTGCGCGACGATCAGCAGCCAGGTCGGCGTACCGGCGTCGAAGAAGGCAGCGCCCAGTGCGGACAGGGCGATGGCCGCGGAGCCCGCGGCGACGACGTTGCGGGGGCCGAACTTCATGACGAGCTTGGGGCAGCGGGCCGAGACGACCATGGAGGCGAGGCCCATGGGCAGGACCAGCAGGCCGGCTTCCAGCGGCGAGAAGCCGAGGACCGCCTGGAAGTAGAACTGCGAGATGAAGATCGAGCTGATCAGCGCGAAGAAGCACAGGGCGATCGCGCCGGTGCCGGCCGAGAAGCGGGCGTTCTTCAGGAGGCTGACATCGAGCGAGGGGGCCGCGATGCGCTTCTCGAAGAGGACCAGCGCGACGAGCAGGACCAGGCCGCCCGCGATGGCGCCGAGGGCGCCGGTGCTCGTCCAGCCGTCCTCGCCGGCGAGGACGATGCCGTAGACCAGCAGGCCGACGGAGATGATCGACAGCAGCACGCCGAGCGGGTCGAACGCGGTGCGGACCGGGTTCTTCGACTCGGGCACCAGGGCGATCATCAGGGCGACGGCGATGGCGATGAGCGGGGCGTTGATCAGGAAGATCGAGCCCCACCAGAAGTACTCGAGCAGCACGCCGCCCAGTACCGGACCGACGGCCATGGCCACACCGGCGGCCGCGGCCCAGCCCGCGATGGCCTTGGGGCGCTCGGCCGGCGGGAAGACGTTCATGAGGATGGCGAGGGTGACCGTGGGGACCACGGCCGCGCCCACGCCCATGACGGCGCGCCAGATGATGAGCTGGACGATGTCGGTCGCGAAGGCGCCGAGCACCGAGCTGACACCGAACAGGACGAGGCCGGTGATCAGGGTCTTCTTGCGGCCGAACCGGTCGGCGCACACGCCGCCGGTGAAGAGGAACGCCGCGAAGGTGATCAGGTAGGAGTCCAGTGCCCACTGGAGCTCGCCGTTGCTCGCGTCGAGGCTCTGCTGAATGGGGTTGAGCGCGACGTTGATGATCGTGAGGTCCATGACCACGACCAGCACCGTCGATGCGAGCAGAGCCAGGATCGCCCGGCGGCGCCCGCTGCTGACTTCGGGATTCATTGCCCGTCCTTCGTTGAGTTGTCCCTCTGGTGGCCGCTGCCGCGGTCCGCGCCGTTCAGACGGCGCGGACCGCGGTTCAGCTCGGCCGACTACTCGGCCCAGGGGAGCGGGATCTTCTTGTCCTCGTTGCCCGGCATGCTGGCCTGGCCGCCGACGGCCATGGCGACGAGCGCCTGGGTGTCGCCGACCGCGGTGAGCTGGCGTACGGCGCCGCCGGGGATCGCCACGGCCTCACCGGCCTTGACCTCCCCGTCCTCGCCGTCGATGGTCACCTTGAACGCGCCCGACAGCGGCATCCAGACCTGCTCGCGGTCGATGATGTGGACCGGGGTCGCGGAGTCGGCGCCGAGCTCCACACGCCAGGTGCTGATCTCCGTGCTGCCCTGGCTGGGGGCGGCGAGGCCGAACATCGCACCCGAAGGGGTACGGGTAGTCCGCTGCTCGCTCTCGCTGACCACGTTCATTGCGACCTCCTGTGTAAAGAAGCTTTACTTCGCTTGCTCCACGAGTAAAGCTGCTTTAGTCGTGGGTGTCAAACGACAAAGAGGACCGCGCCGAGACTGTTCCCGCGGGTAACGGAGAACGGCTCGAGGCCTGCTGGAGGACGGGAGGCGACTTGGGAGTAAAGCGTCTTTCCAAGGTGTGGCAGCATGTCCAGATGGAGTCCACAGCAGAGACCGGAAGCACCGGAGCGAAAGCACGCCAGGTGGAAGACCCGCTGGCCAGGGCCGAGCTGACCTATCTGCTCGGCATGTCCTTCCAGCTCGTCCTGTCCGAATTCGTATCCCGGCTCGACGCTGCGGGGTACGACGACCTGCGGCCCGTGCACGGCCTGGTCTTCCAGGCCCTCTACGGCGAGGGAGCCACCAGCAGCGAGCTCGCGGAGCAGCTCGGCGTCACCAAGCAGGCGGCCGGGCAGATCGTCGACGACCTGGCATCCCGCGGCTACGTGGAGCGCCGCCCCCACCCGGCGGGCGGCAGGCGCAAACTCGTCGTCCTCACCGAGCGGGCACTGGAGCACCTCGCGGTCGCCGGACGCCTCATGTTCGAGATGGAGAGCGAACTGGACGAACGCCTCGGCTCCCAGAACCGCCGCATCCCCCGCCCCGAACTGGCCGCCCTCATCAGAGCCATGGCGGACGGCGACCTGCCCCCGCTGCGGCCGCTGTGGTGAGCGGCGCGGGCGGGAGCGCGCGGGTGGCGCGGCGGCGCCGGCGGGGTGGGTCGGGGGTGAGTCCCGCGGGCCTGCGCGCGGCGGGTGCGCGGGGGCGGCGCGGCCGGGCGGGGCGACCGCCGGTCGCGTAGGTCGGGGTCGGGGGTCAGGGGGGCACGGCTGCGCCCGACCGGCTCACCTCACCGGCCAGGCCCCGGCGAATTCGGTGGCGCAGCCTTCCGACGGCGGTGCGGCCCCGGCGCCGCGGTGCGGCGGCGACTTCGTACTGCTGGCGGCCCGGCGGCTGGGTGCCGGCCTCGACGGTCGGGGTCCTGGTGGCCTGGCGCCGTGGTCGTTCTGACGGGCTGCGCCCACCGAACCCCGCCCGGCGCGCTGTGCGCGCTTCTGATTCCCGGCCTCGGACTCGTGCACCTCCGACGTGTGGGCCCGGCGTCGGTGCGGCCCCGGCGCCGCGGTGCGGCGGCGACTTCGTACTGCCGGCGGCCTGGCGCCGTGGTCGTTCTGACGGGCTGCGCCCACCGAACCCCGACCGGCGCGCTGAGCGCGCCTCCGACTCCCGGCCTCGGACTCGCGCACCTCCGACGTGTGGGCCCGGCGTCGGTGCGGCTGTGACTCGCGGCCTTCGACACGCGCGCTTCCGATTCCCGACCTGCGGCTCGCGTGCCTGACGCGTGGAACCGCGACGCGCGTGTCCACCCCCGACGGACGCGCCCCGGCTCGCGGCGAACCGCCTGGCCTGGGCCGGCGGCGCACCCGAACCCGCCATCGGTCCCGGTCACCGGTGGTGGGCCTGCGTGATGAGGTCCACCGCGCTCTCCAGGGCCGCCAGGCGGGTCTCCTCCGGGTCGCCCTCCACGTGCTGGAGGTACATCAGCCCCGCGTGGAGGGTGAACAGCGCGCTCACGCACCGCACCTGCTCGGACAGCGGGCCGTCCTTGGTGCGCAGCAGTTCCACCAGCTGGAACGTCCGGCTCTGCATGGTCTCGCCGATGCTGAGGTCGCGCATCGTGGCCTGGTTCTCCTGCATGAAGCGGAACAGCGAGGCCCCGGCCCCCATCGACTCGCTGTAGCGGCGCAGTACTTCCCGCTTGGTCTCCAGGGTCGGCGGCTGCTCCTGGGCCCAGACGATCAGCTCGTCGATCGGCCTCGTCAGGTCCGCGAAGACGCTGACGATGATGTCCTCCTTGGTCTTGAAGTGGTAGTACAGCGCCGCCTTCGTGACCTCCAGCCGCTCCGCGATCTCGCGCAGCGAGGTCTTCTCGTAGCCCTGCTCGACGAACAGCTCCAGCGCCACGTCCTGGATGCGCTGACGCGTGTCTCCACGGCGTCTGTGCGCGGTGCTCCTGGCCATGCGACTCCCCCGCCCCGATGAACCGGTTACTTACTTGACGCCCGGCTAGTTGCATGTCACCTTAGAAGAGAACTAGCCGGGCGGCAAGTAAGTTCGCTTGGGATTCGGGGCCGGGGAGGGCACATGGTGGACACAGTGAAAACTGCCGGGACTTCTGAGGAGGCGAGGCCGCGCAATGTGCGGCTCGTTCTGACGGCGGTCATGATCGCGATGCTGTTGGCCTCGCTGGACACCATGATCACGAGTACGGCGATTCCGACGA
>NZ_JBEZLV010000052.1:0-34945 GCF_040652335.1 Streptomyces sp. NPDC048270 | reverse complement strand
CGGTTTTCGAAGACGGCCACCTGGTAGTGGGGGGCGGGGATCTCGCTGGCGTGGGTGGTGGTGGAGGGGCACAGCGGGCAGGCGTCGGCGGGTGGATGGTAGGTGCGGTCCTGCCGGTGGGAGGCGATGACGACGCTGTCGCCGAGCAGTGGATCGCGCCGGACCTCGCAGGTGCTCGCGGTGGCGGGCCTCCCCAGCGGGCGGGTGTCGGGGAAGGTACGGGCGGCGCCGTCGTCGCCGGCGTCGCCCGTGTCGCCGGTGTCGTAGTAGATGATCTCGCGGCCGTCTGCCAGGCGGGTACTCGTGCGCTTCACGTGGCGATCCTCTCTCACGCGAGGGTGACGACCGTGGGACGGCCAAGGTCCGGCTGGTCGCGCAGCGGCAGTTCGCCGCCGGGGCGCTCCAGTTCGAGGACGACGATCTCGTTGCCGCCCGCGCTCCACAGCGGGCCGGGGGCGTAGAGCGTGCGCTGGGGGCCGCGCGGGGTGTCGTAGTGGCCGAGGAGGAAGCCGTTCAGCCAGACCAGGCCGGTGCCCCAGCCGGACACGTCCACGAAGGCGTCGGCCGGCGCGCCGCTGAGGTCGTGGGTGAAGCGGTGGAAGACGGGCCGCCCCTCCTCGGGGGCCCCGGGCGCTGCGGCGGCGAAGTCCAGGCCGGTGAGGTCCGTGAGCGGGAGCGGCCGGATCTCCCACTCGAAGAGTTGCTGGTGGCCGTGGCGCACGCCGCGCCAGATGCCCTTGCGGTCGTCGAGGAGCGGACCGTAGTTGACCCTGCCCTGCGCCCTGACCAGGACGTCGAGGACCACGCCGGCCTCGCCGACGGGCAGGTCGAGTCCCTCGTCGGGGGCGTTGCGGTCGAGTACGCCCAGCGGCACTCCGTCGGCGAAGACGTACGCGCGGTCCCCGAGGCCGTCGATCTTCACGGGCATGGCGGGGCGCGGGCCGGTGACCGTGGTCCGGTAGTGGATCAGGCCGTGGCTCTGGCCGAGGCGTTCCATGGACTCGGGAGCCGGCCGCAGCACCGGCGGGCCGCCGAGCCGGTCGAGGGCGGCCAGCAGCGGGGCGCTGCCGGCGGGGGTGGCGAGGGCGGGCGTGATGCGCGGCGGCGGCTGGGGCAGCGGGAAGTCGGGCAGCGGGACGTACTTGCCGATGACCTCGCGGAAGGCGTGGAACTTGGGGGTGAGTTCACCGGCTTCGCCGATGGGCGCGTCGTAGTCGTAGCTGGTCACAGTGGGCTGGTAGCCGGCCTCCCCCGGGCGGGAACCGGTGTGGTTGGCGCCCGCCCAGAAGCCGAAGTTGGTGCCGCCGTGGGCCATGTAGAGGTTGACGGAGGCCCCGGTGGCGAGGAGTTCGTCGAGCGAGTCGGCGGCGTCCTCGACGGCGCGGACGTTGTGGTCCTCTCCCCAGTGGTCGAACCAGCCGATCCAGAACTCCATCGCGGCGAGCGGGCCGGTCTTCTGGTAGCGGCGCAGCGCCTCGAGCCGCTCGGCGGGCCGGGCGCCGAAGGTGGCGGTGGCGAGCCGTCCCGGGAGCATGCCGCCCTGGAGCATCGCGTCCTCGGGGCCGTCGGCGGTGAACAGCAGGCAGTCCACACCGCGTTCGACGAGGGCCCGCTCGACGTGGGCGCGGTAGCGGCGGTCGTTGCCGTACGAGCCGTACTCGTTCTCGATCTGCACGGCGACGACCGGGCCGCCGCGGCTCGCGAGGAGGGGCAGCAGCTCGGGCGCGACCAGGTCGAACCAGCCGTCCACCTCGGCCTCGAACCGCGGATCCGAGCAGCGCAGGTGGAGGCCGTCGAAGGCCAGGAGCCGGGCGGGCAGACCGCCGAAGTCCCACTCGGCGCAGATGTAGGGGCCGGGGCGGACGATGGCGTCGAGGCCGAGGTCCTGGGCGATGCGCAGGAACCGGCCGAGGTCGCGCCAGCCGGTGAAGTCGGCCTTGCCGGGGGCGGTCTCGTGGAAGTTCCAGGGGACGTAGGTGTCCACGGTGTTCGCGCCCATCGCGCGCAGCCGCTTCAGCCGGTCCTCCCACAGGTCCGGATGGACCCGGAAGTAGTGCAGGGCCCCCGAGACGATGCGGTGGGGGCGGTCGGCGCGCCGGAATCCGTCCTGGTCGTGCGTGAGCATGCGCTGACTCCCGAGAGGTCGGTCGAGATGATGCGGGACGCGGCCGAATATATGAACGTATTGGCTGGGTCGTCAATGTCGATCCGATCGCTAGTGATCGAAGCAATCAATGCGATCAAATCAATCACCGTGCGCCGGGCGAGGCGAAGCGGCTCGGTACGAGATCCAGCACTCGCACGGAGTGGCCAGCCGGACGACGGCGGCCCAGGCGCCGGGCCCCGGACCGGCGGGCGGTTGAGCCGCCGGACCCGCCGGACCCGCCGGACCCGCCGGGTCGGCAAGGGGGCCTCCCGGAGCCGAGACGTTCCCCTCTGGGTCGGCCCGCTGAGGCGGGGCGGCGGTGCAGGGTGCCGAGAGACTCATCCGGGGCCACGGTGCAGCTCACCGCGCTACCGACCCAAGCAGGCGCGAACCAACTGGTCGCCTGGGACGTGAGCGTGGCCTCCACGGCGTGCCGGGCGAACCAGCAGGCGGGCGGGGCCCGAGAAAACCGGAGCTGCAGCACGAGCTGCCCAGGCGGCCCCTCGCACCACCGCGACTCGCGGCCACTCAGGCGCTGGCAGCCCCTCCGGGGGCGCACCCGATGACCCACCTCGAGCGGTCCCGTGGCGGTATGTGCCCCGCCGGGCAGCACCAAATTCCCTCGCCGGAGGGGAGGGTGCCGGTCCACTGCCCGGCACCTCGCCTGCCCCGCGGGGACTGGAGGGCTATGACGGCCTAGGGGTGTTGCGGCCGGCGCGTTCGGCTATGTCCCCTCCGGATATGTCCCTTTCGGCTGTGACCCGCGCTGCCACGAGATACTCCAGGTGCTCCCGGCCCCGCGCGAGCTGCTCCGGCAGTTCGGCTGCGTCCGGGTACCAGCGCTTCTCGTACTCCCAGCAGAGCCAGCCGTCCCCGGGTGCGGCAGCCACCGCCTCGGCGAGCGGCAGTACGCCCGCACCGAGGCCGAGCGGGGTGAGCTCCTGTGCGGAGGCCACGTCCTTCACCTGTATGTACCCCAGGTGCTGGCCCAGGGTGTGCATGGAGTCACTGGGCGACTCACCACCCAGCCAGGTATGCAGCACGTCCCACAGCGCGCCGGCGCCCGGGTGCCCGACCTGGTCCAGCACCCGGGCGGCCGCCGCCGCGGTGCGGTGGGAGTCGTGCGTCTCCAGCAGGATGCGCACGCCTTGCCGTTCGGCGAACGGCGCCGCTGCCCGCAGCCTGCGCACGGCTTGGGTGTCGGCGAACGGCTCGGGCAGGGCCGCACCGCCCGGGAAGACCCGGACCGAGGGGGCTTCGAGGTCGACGGCCAGCTGGACCAGGGCGCGCAGCTCGGCCAGGACCGGCTCGTCCTCGCCGGCCGCGGCCACCTTGGTGTAGCCCGCAACACCGATGGCGCTGACGCCTGCTGCCCGGAGTGTCCTCAGCGCCGCTTTGCGCTCGCTGGCCGGGGTGGCGGTGTGCAGCGGTTCCTCGGGGTGCGCGCGCAGTTCGAGCCCCTGGAACCCGTGGGCAGCGGCCAGGGCCGCGCTGCGGTCGATCGTGGATCCGGGCAGGCCGAGTGTGGAGAAGGCGTACTTCACCGAGGCCGCCTTTCGGCCGGGGGCGGGGCGGTGGAGCCGCGCACCATCAGCTCGGTGGGCAGGGTGGTGATGCCGCCGGGTGGTGGCAGCCGACGGCCGGTGACCAGTTGGGCGGCGAGCGCGCCCGCCTCGCGCAGGGGGACGCGGACGGTGGTGAGCGGGGGCGCGGTGTCCACGCAGAAGGGGAGGTCGTCGAATCCGGCGACGGAGACGTCCTCGGGGATCTGTATGCCGGCGTCACGCAGAGCGGCGCAGACTCCGGTGGCCACGGTGTCGTTGGCGGCGGCGACAGCGGTGAAGGGCTCGCCCCGACGCAGCAGTTCGCGGGTGGCGTCGTATCCGGCGGAGCGTTCGAAGCCGGCGTGCACCGTGAGGGGTGCGCAGGCGTCGGGCAGGGCGGGGTCGTGGCTCAGCAGGGCGGCATGGTGTCCGGCGAGCCGTTCGCGGGTGGTGCTCAGGTCGGGCGGCCCGGCGACGTAGGCGATGCGCCGGTGGCCGAGCGTCAGGAGGTGTTCGGCGAGCCGGAATGCTCCTCCGTGGTCGTCGAACGTCACGGTGGCCACGGGCAGCCCCGCGGGGACGGGCAGAGGGGGGCGCCCGCACAGGACCACCGGCGCTCCGGAGGCTGCCAGTCGGGCGACGCGGGCGGTGAGTGCTGCGGTGTGCCCGGGTTCCTCGACGGCTCCGCCGGTGAGGACGACACCTCCGGCGCGCTGGCCTTCCATCAGGGTGAGGTAGGCCAGTTCGGCTGTGGGGGCACCTTGGGTGTTGCACACGACGGCGAGCCGTCGTGCGTCCGACCCGCCGTCGGGTGCGAGGGCGCTCTGCAGGGAGCCCGCAAGGATCCCGAAGAAGCTGTCCGCGACATCGTGGACGAGCACGCCGACGAGGTCGGAGGTGGCGGCCGCGAGGGCTCGGGCGGGGCCGTTGGCCACGTAGCCGAGGTCTTCGACGGCCTGCTCCACGCGGGTCCGGGTGCCGCCCGCCACCGGGTACCCGCCATTGAGTACGCGCGAGACCGTGGCGGGTGACACGCCCGCGTGCGCCGCGACTTCGGCGAGAGTGACCGCCATCATGCACCTTCCCTTCCGGACCCCTGTGTCTGGCCTGGGTCATCGTCTCATTCGTTCCCTGGATCTCCATACTCCCTCATTTAGCAAGCGCTTTCTATCACTCGTACGGGTGTTGCCTCGGGGTGATGTATGGCTCTAGCCTCAAGGAATGAAAGCGCTTTCTATGCACTTTCATACCGCAGGAGCGAAGGAGAGGGATACCGTGGAACGCAGGACGATCAAGATCGCGATGAACGGCGTGACCGGGCGCATGGGGTACCGACAGCACCTGGTCAGGTCACTGCTCGCGCTGCGCGAGCAGGGCGGACTTCCGCTCGCAGACGGCACCGTGCTGTGGCCGGAGCCGGTGCTCGTGGGGCGCCGGGAGCCGGCCCTTCGGGAGATCGCCGAACGGCACGGCCTGGAGCACGTCAGCACCGACCTGGAGGCGGTGCTGGCCGATCCCGAGGTCGAGATCTACTTCGACGCCCAGGTCACCAGCGCCCGGGAGGCGGCGGTCCGGCAAGCCATAGCCGCGGGCAAGCACGTCTACTGCGAGAAGCCGACCGCCCTGACCTTCGAGTCCTCGCTCGAGCTGGCCCGACTGGCCGCGGCCGCCAGGATCAAGCACGGCGTGGTCCAGGACAAGCTGTTCCTGCCCGGGCTGCTGAAGCTGAGACGGCTGATCGAGGGCGGCTTCTTCGGCGAGATCCTCTCCGTGCGCGGGGAGTTCGGGTACTGGGTGTTCGAGGGGGACTGGCAGTCCGCCCAGCGGCCCTCGTGGAACTACCGGGCACAGGACGGCGGGGGCATCGTCGCCGACATGTTCCCGCACTGGGAGTACCTGCTCCACGAGCTGTTCGGCCGGGTCCGCACGGTCCAGGCACTCACCCGTACGCACATCGGCCGCCGGTGGGACGAGCAGGGCAAGCCGTACGAGGCGACGGCCGATGACGCCGCGTACGGAATCTTCGAGCTGGAGGGCGGCGCGGTCGCTCAGATCAACTCCTCCTGGACGGTCCGGGTCCACCGTGACGAGCTGGTCGAGTTCCAGGTCGACGGCACGCACGGTTCCGCGGTCGCCGGACTGCGCGACTGCCGCGTCCAGCACCGCGGGACGACACCCAAGCCGGTGTGGAATCCGGACCTGCCGCAGACAGAGGCCTTCCGCTCGCACTGGCAGGAGGTCCCGGACAACACCCCCTCCGAGAACGGCTTCAAGGCTCAGTGGGAGCTGTTCCTGCGCCATGTCGTCCTCGATGAGCCCTGGCAGTGGGACCTGCTCGCCGGAGCGCGGGGGGTGCAGCTCGCCGATCTAGGGCTGCGGTCCTCCGCCGAGGGACGCCGGCTGACGGTGCCGGAGGTGGTCCTGTGAGCATCCGGCTTCCCTCCGCCGATGGCGGATACCGCGAGTACCACCCGAACCGCGACCCGCTCGCAGACCTGACCTGCGGTCCGGCCCGTGCGCGGACCTTCTACTCCGCTGGGCACGTGGTCGCCGATCCCCTGGCCACCTCGGCCGGGGCGGGGGCCGTGGTCGACTGGGAGACCACGTTGGCCTTCCGGCACCGCCTGTGGGCCCAGGGGCTCGGGGTGGCCGAGGCCATGGACACCGCGCAGCGCGGGATGGGACTCGACTGGCCGACCGCGGCAGGGCTGATACGGCGTTCCGCGGCGGAGGCGCAGGCCGTGGGCGGGCGCATCGTCTGCGGAGCGGGCACCGACCAACTGCCCGCCGGTACACCGCACTCGCTTGCCGCGATCACCGCGGCATACGAGGAGCAGCTCGCGCACACCGAGGGTTGCGGGGCCGGGGCTGTCCTGATGGCCTCACGGGCCCTCGCCGCTGCCGCGCGCGGCCCGGAGGACTACCTCAAGGTGTACGGAGGTCTGCTCCGCCAGAGTGCGCGGCCGGTCGTATTGCACTGGCTGGGCCCGATGTTCGATCCCGAACTGGCCGGCTACTGGGGCCACGGCGACCTCGACCGGGCCACCGAGGTCTTCTTGAAGATCATCGCCGAGTACCCGGAGAAGGTGGACGGGATCAAGGTCTCGTTGCTGGACGCGGAGCGGGAGGTCGACGTCCGCCGGCGGCTGCCCCCGGGGGTGCGCTGCTACACGGGGGACGATTACCACTATCCGCAACTGATCGCCGGCGACGGGGAGCTGTCCAGCGACGCACTCCTGGGAATCTTCGATCCGATCGCACCCATCGCCGCCCGGGCCGCGCTCGCGCTCGACCGGGGGGACCCGGCGGGCTTCCGGGAGCTGCTCGATCCGACGGTGCCGCTGTCGAGACACCTCTTCGCCCCGCCCACCCGCTTCTACAAGACCGGGGTGGTCCTGTTGGCCTGGCTGGCCGGGTACCAGGAGCACTTCGCGATGGTGGGCGGGTTCCAGTCGGCCCGGTCGCTGCCCCACCTGGCCACCGCCTACGAGCTGGCCGACCGGCTGGGGCTGTTTCCCGACCCGGATCGCGCGGAGGACCGGATGCGCCGTCTGCTCTCGGTGTACGGGGTGATGTCATGACCCCCACCCCTGCCCCGGCGCGGTTCAGCCTGAACCAGGAGACGATCCGCCAGTGGTCACTGCCCGAGCTGGTGGCCGGATGCACGGCGGCCGGAGTGGGCGCGGTCGGACTGTGGCGGGACCCGGTCCAGCGGTTCGGGGTGCGGCAGACGGCGAAACTGGTCGCCGGGGCCGGGCTGCGGGTGAGCTCCCTGTGCCGGGGCGGGTTCTTCACCGCCTTGGACCCCGCCGAACGGAGGGTGGCGCTCGACGACAACCGCCGGGCGGTGGAGGAGGCGGCGGAGCTCGGCGCCGACACGCTCGTACTGGTCTCCGGCGGGCTACCTCCGGGGGACCGCGATCTGGTGGGGGCGCGCGCACGGGTCGCCGAGGTGCTGGGCGACCTGGCGCCCTGGGCGTCCGCGCACGGGGTACGGCTCGGTATAGAACCGCTGCATCCGATGTTCGCCTCGGACCGCTGCGTGGTCTCCACCCTGGGGCAGGCCCTGGACCTCGCGGAGCAGTTCCCCGCGGGCCAGGTGGGCGTGGTGGCCGATTCGTACCACCTGTGGTGGGACGAGCGGCTGTCGGCAGACCTGCGCCGGGCCGGTGAGGGTGGGCGCATCGTGTCGGTCCAGGTGGCCGACTGGGTGACGCCGCTCCCCGAAGCCGTGCTGCTGGGCCGTGGGCAGCTCGGCGACGGCTCCGTCGACCTGCGGGGATTCCGGGAGCTGGCCGACGCGGCCGGCTACCAGGGGCCGGTGGAGGTCGAGATCTTCCACCCGGGCTTGTGGGCCCGGGACGGCGGGGAGGTGCTGCGTGAGGTGATCGAGCGCTACCGCGAACACGTCGAATGACTCCCGCTGGCGGGGGAGGGCACGTGGACGGCCGGGGGAGTGACGGCTCCCGAACGGCGGCTACGGAGACTTCTGCCCGCAGCCACCGTCAAGAACATCCGCACCTGGAGCTTCTCCTGCCGACTCTCTCGCCACTGCCCCCTGCCCCCACTGCGGATGGCTGCCTGCACGCGTCAGCTGGTCCTTCAAGAACGTGGCCCAGCGATCGTGAAGATGGAGTCGTGTGCCCACAGGTTCAGGTCCCGCACGGCCCCTGTTGTGCGGCTCTCTGCAGCCGGCGGAGCCTGCGCTGATCAAGCAGGCTGTGGGGATGGCAGGGAACGGGACAGGGCAGTGGGTGGCTGGAGCATGCCGGATCGTCGGTAGGGGGAGGAGCAGGGAGGTCTGCCTCGCGGCTTCGGTCGGAGTGCCCTACAGGATGCTGCGGGCGACGCCTGGCCTGCCGGGGCGCGTCGGCTGCGGCCCGCGGGTGGCCTGAGGCGCGGGCCTGGCGGGCCGAAGCTCGGGCGGCAAGACGTACACGCGCCGACAGCCCGCATCGGCAAGCAGGCCGATGACCCTCTGGGCGGTCGCTTGGTCGATGGACAGTGCGCACAGACCCGGCAGAAGAAGGACGCGGTGCCGTCCCATGGGCGTATCGCGCGGGAGAGGTGATCCAATCGAGGCTTACTGCCAGATCATGGACAGCCGTTGTCGAAGCAGACGACGGGAGAAGCCAGAGCGAGTCGGGTGGCGAGCCAAAGCAGCGCAGCGCGGTGACCGTTCCTGTTCAAGGGGCCGCGGGGGTAGCACTGGAGGTACACGGCTGGCGGGGTGTGCAGGGAGGGTGCAGCAGCACTGAACTCTCCTCTCGCTGGGGGAGGGGTGGGGTGGGCCGCCCGGTCGGAGGCTTCCGGTCGGGCGGCCTTGCGCGCCTGCTTGTTGGTTCAGAGGGAGACGCCCAGTTCGTGCAGGAAGGCCACGGGGTCGGTGTGCGCCTTGTAGTTGCTACTTGTGGCCACGGCATACACGGACAGCGACGCCAGTGGCCCTCCCGCCGTGCCCGGCGCCGTGCTGATCGGTCTGGGCGGTCAATTTCTGCGGGTCGTAGAGTGTCGGGGCGGCCGCGCCTGTTGAGTCGCTGATATCGGGATCGGGGCGGGGGACGCGTGCACGATATGGAAGCTTCCAAGCGCCCGCAAGTACGCGCCCGGCCCCAGCACGCTGACCCTTGACGGGCTTGTCGAGGTGTCTGTCTGGGACGGCAACCCCGACCCGCCGGTGGTGATGCCGACCGACCCCTACCGGATCGGTCAGCACGGCCTCGAAGTGATCGTCGCCGCAGCCGACGGCATCCGGACCCGCCGCGAAGCTCACGGCAAGCAGATCACTGCCGGCGTCGTCATGACCGGCTGACCCTCATACCCGGCCCTCGCCCGTGATCGCGCGCAAGCTCGGGCTGAAGCCGGGCCCCGCACACGCCTAGGCGGCCGAAACGCTCAGGACAGACGCTTCGTCGGCCGCGGCGCGGCATCGAGGAGTGCCCACCAAGTGTGGCCGTCGTGGTCGGTGTGGGTGCCGCATGCGTCGAGGGTGCGCAGCAGCGCCACCTCCGCCGGGACCTGACCTGCAACCTCTTGGTCGCTGTCCTGGTGGTTGAGGACCATCACGAGGATCTTCGCGTCTTGGTCGGCGAGGTGAACACTGACACGCTTTCCGCGGCCGTCGACGGCCGCGCGGACCAAGCCGTGGACGGCTTTGAGGAAGTCGTGTTCGTCCAGCAGCGGATAGTCCCACTCGGCGACGGCGAGCGCGGCTTGTCCGGCGGCCTTCTTGGCGGCCCACTGGTCAGCACAGAATGCCAGAACCTGCGTTCGCCGGTTGTGGACGACCAGCCGCGGCGGCACGCCGGTGACGGACTTCGGCTTCGTCGTCGGCTGCGGTCGCGGCGGCTCCACCGGCCTCTTCTGAGGTGGTGGCGACGTCGGAGGGAAACTCGGCGAAACCTTGGGACCCTTGGCTTCCACGACCTCGCTCATACCTCACCACGCTACGCCGTTTGGTCCCTGGCGCGCACCGATAACACTTCGTCAAGTAGCGGTTCGCAGCCCTTCGAACTGGTCGGCTGCGAGGGCGGCGACGGGTGAACCCCAGCCCCGGTCGCCGCCCGTCCGTCAGCTGGAGCGGGTCCGTCGGGGAAGCAGGAACATCAGCGTCCACATCAGGAGGAGCGTGCCGACGACGTACCAGAGGGTGTCGGCGAAGGCGGAGTTCAGGGCGGAGCCTCGGGTGCCCGCCGTGGTGTGGGTGAAGAGGACCATGGTGGTCGAAGCGGCGCCGAGGGCGACGCCGAGTTGGGTGGCGGTGTTGAAGAGCCCGGAGGCCGACCCGGCGTCCTCGTGGACGACCTTGCTGAGGGTGAGGTCGGCGAGTGGGGCGCCGATCATGCCGAGGCCGAGGCCGACGGCGAGCATCGGGGCTGCGGCCGCTGCGGTTCCCATGCCAGTGCCCTCGGTGGCGATGAGGTGGTGGTAGCCGGCCAGGGCGGTGGCGGCGAACAGGGCGCCGGCCTGCGGGACGGCCCGGCCATGGCGGCGGACCAGGCTCATCGCCAGCCAGGCCCCGCCCATCTCACCGAGCGAGGCGGCAACGAAGCCGATCGCGGCCCGGCCCGGGGCGAGGCCGAGCCCGTCCTGCATGAAAAGGGACCACGACAGGAAGAAGACGCCCGACAGCAGGCCGAAGGACAGCTGGGTGGCGAGTCCGGTGCTGAAGGAGCGTCCGGTGAAGAGGGAGAGGACGACCAGGGGCGAGCCGTCTTTGCGCATCTTGCTCTTCTGCTGCGTCACGAACAGCGCCAGGACGAGCAGACCGGCGGCCATCACGACGAAGGACCAGGCGGGTCGGCCGCGTTCGCCGCCCACCGTCAGCGGAAGGGTGATCAGCAGCAGGCCGAGTGCGGACAGGAGCATGCCGAGCGGGTCCAGGCGCCGGGTGGAGTGGTCGTGGGACTCGGGGATGTGGCGCAGGCCGAGGATGACGGCGGCGATCCCCAGAGGCAGGTTGATCAAGAAGACTGGCCGCCAGCCCAGACCGAACAGGTCGGCCTGGGTGACCACGCCGCCCAAGACCGGTCCGGCGACGCTGCCCAGCGACATGACGGTTCCGTACAGGCCGAACGCCTTCGCCCGGGAGCCTTCGTCGAAGGTGACGTGCAGGGTGGCCAGAACCTGCGGCACCATCGCCGCGGCCGCGGCGCCCTGGAATACGCGGGCAGTGATCAGGAGCTCGGGGCTGGTCGCGACGGCGCAGAGCAGGGAGGCCAGGGTGAAAACGCCGGTGCCGATGAGGAAGATCCGTTTGCGGCCATGGAGGTCGCCGATGCGGCCGCCGGTGATCAGGCCGAGGGCGAGGGTCAGGGCATAGGCGGCGTGGATCCACTGCAGGGCCGCGGTGCCCGCGCCGGTATCGGCGGCGATGGCGGGCAGTGCGGTGTAGACGGCGGAGCCGTCGAGCGCGCTCATCAGCTCGGCGGTCAGGACGACGGCGAGGGTGGCGGCCCGGGCACGGCCCGCGACGGGGACTGCGCCGTGCGGCGGGCTGCTGGTGGTCGGGTGGGTGTCATGGGACACGGGAAGGGTTCCTGTTCCGGTGGCGCGTGCGGATGCGGATGCGGACAGGCCAGGGCCGTCGCGTACGCCGTCTGCGCACAGGAAAGGAAGGGGCCCAGGCCGAAGGAGCGGGGCCGTCAATCCGGTACGGCGGTGCGGCACCCCGAGGGTGCTGTCCGTACCGCGGGAAGGACGGCTACCGGGCCTGGGCGATACGTCATCACCTCACATCAATTGCGGCGGGACACATCCGCCAAAGTGAAAGGGGAGGGGGCCGGCAGCCCGCCTGGTGAGGGGCGGGCCGCCGACAGGGTCAGGCGGCGGCCTTGACCGGCTCGGGCAGCCGGAACATGAGCGCCCACATCACCGTGAGGGCGGCGATGACGTACCAGAGGCTGCCCGCGAAGGCGTGGGTCACGATGGTGCCGTGGCTGCCCGCGGGGGCGTGGTGGAAGAACACCACCGACGCCGTCGCGATACCGAGGGCGGTGCCGAGCTGCATGGCGGTGTTGAAGAGCCCCGCCGCGGATCCTGCGTCCTCGTGGCCGACCTGGCCGAGGGTGAGCCCGGCAAGACCTGCACCCACCATGCCGAACCCGGCGCCGACGAGGATCATCGGGGCGACGGCTGCCACGAACGGCATCCCGGTCTGCTGCGCGGAGACCAGCAGTTGGTAGCCGACCAGGGTGAGGGTGATGAGCACCGTTCCGGCCTGCGGCACACGCCGCCGTTGGCGTCCCGCCCATTTGGAGGCGAGCATCGCGCCGGCCATGCCGCCGATGGAGATCGCGACGGACGCGGGGGCGAACTGCCCGGGCGTGAGTCCGAGACCGGACTGCATGAACAGCACCCACGTCAGCAGGAACACGCCGGAGACCAGGCCGAAGACCAGCTGCGCGGCGAGCCCGCCGGCGAACGCCTTGCTCTTGAACAGGGACAGCGCCAGCAGCGCGGAGCCGTCCTTGGCGGTCTTGGCCCGCTGCTGCGCCACGAACACGGCCAGCACGATCACACCCGCGGTGAGCATGAGGAAGCTCCAGGCGGGCCAGTGCCGCTCGCCGCCCACGGTGAGCGGGTAGGCGATCAGCAGCAGACCGGCACTGGAGAGGAGCATGCCGAGCGGGTCCAGGCGCCGGGCCTGCCGATCACGGGACTCCGGGATGAACCGGAGGGCGAAGAGCACGGTGGCCAGGCCGATGGGCAGGTTGATCAGGAAGATCGCCCGCCAGCCGAGACCGGCGATGTCGGCGGCAGTCAGGACCGCGCCCAGGACGGGGCCGAGGACGCCGCCGAGGGACATGATCATGCCGTACATGCCGAATGCCTTGGCCTGGGACTCTCCCTGGAAGGTGACCGCGATGACGGCCATGACCTGCGGCACCATCGCCGCCGCTCCGGCCCCCTGCAGGGCACGGGCGGCGACCAGGAGCTCGGGGCTCGTCGCGATCCCGCACAGCAGCGACGCCAGTGTGAAGACGGCGGTGCCGGCGATGAAGACCCGCTTGCGGCCGAACAGGTCGCCCATGCGCCCGCCGGTGATCAGGGCGAGGGCGAAGGTGAGGGTGTAGGCGGCGGGGACCCACTGCACCGCGGCGCTCGTCGCGCCGGTGTCCGCCTGGATGGAGGGCAGTGCGGTGTGGACTATCGAGCCGTCGAGCGCGTTCATCAGCTCGGCGATCAGCACCACGACCAGCGTGATCGTGGCAGCGCGGCCGACCCCGGTGGAGCGTGGGTGGCCGTTGGTATGGGTGTCGGTTGACACGAGGAACATCCTGTTCGCGTACAGAAGGAAGAGGGGCGGGGGCAGGCCTGGGCACGCCCCTGAACGCCGACAGCGCGACAGGGAAAAGGGAGGTGCAACGGGCCCAGGCCATCTGGAACACCGCCGTCGAGGCATACGTCAGAAGCCCGCCATGGCGGGCAACGGGATAGAGCGCCTCAGAACGAGCGGCTACTTGGCCTGGGAGATACGTCATCACCTCGAAACACAGCGCCGGGCCCCGGAACGGGCACCGACGGAACCACACGAGGCTAAGAGGCACAGGCCACCCCCGCAACGGAATATTCGGCGCCGTCACCGGCACCCTGACCCGCCCGCAGCTCCTGATCCTCGGCCGACACGACAACACCGGCCGCCTGCGGACGGGGCCCTACCGTCGCGCCCTCGGCCCCATGGGGCAGCCATGGCTTGCGCCTTCCTCGACCGCGGCTACGACGTCACCGTCTGAAACCGAACCCCGTCGCGCGCGGACGCCCTGGTCGCCCGCAGGGCATTTCTCGCGCCGAACCGGATTCTTCTCCTTCTACGCCGAGCGCATAGACGCCGGCCGGCACATCGGCGACGTGGACCGCCTCGCCATGGGGATGGCCAGCGTCGAGCACGTCCTGCACACCCATGCGGACGCGGGAGTCGACACCACCCTGCCGGCCGCGGTCGCCGCACTCTTCCGACGCGGCATGGACGCCGACCATGCCGCGGACAGCTTCTCCACCCTGGTGGAGTTGATGAAGAAGGCCGAGGTGTAATCGCGCCTGCCCGACGCGTAGTTTGCCGCGCCGGACAGGATCAGCAGAGGCGATCTGGCCTACATGCCGGAGCCGCCGCTGCCGGTGAGTGGCAATCGATGCAGCCGATGGCGCAGCCACCGTCAGACGGTCAGCGGAATCATCCACGGCTGAGCACCGGACTGCACTTGCTCGAACTGCCCCGAGGCTCCGCAGGTCGCCGACCGGTTCGACCTGTGGCAGCGCCTCAGCCGAGCCGTGGAGACCTGCGTCGCCGTCGCCGCGGCTGTCTGCGCAGCCCTTCATCCAGCGGCAGGTTGCCGAAGGCCACCGGAAGGGCTTCCATCCGGCCGCGGGGCGACGGAACGCGAACGCCGCTCGTCGGCAGGTCGTTCTCCGGCTGGAGCAAGACCTTCACGGACCCGCGCCTCGGCGCGGCTGTCATCGACTGCCTCACCTTCGGCGGCGGCATCGTCGAGACCGGCACCGACGGCTCCTATCGGCTGGCCGCCGCCGCGCCCGCGCTGCCGAACACTGGGCCGCCGCGGCTGACCGTCCTCAGCGCATCACACGTCGGCGACCAGGGCATACCGTTCATCGGATACCGGACCACCCCACAAATCCGGGTCGCTGCTGAGCGGTTCAATGCGGACAGCGGCAACAAGCGGGCGCGCGGCCGCGGCAAGGTTTTCGGCGCTGATTCCACCGTTCCAGGGCAGCGATTCGGCGCCAGCCACGTAGGGGACACCGCTCTGGCCTGTCTCGCGCCAACGCCCCTCGATCAGCACCAGTCGGCCTCGCGGCCGCAAGCGCGTCACCCACTCGCGCAAGGCGGCCTCCGGATCAGGCAGCGTCCAAACGAGATGCCGCGAGAACACGACATCGAACCGTTGCCCCCCGGTCGGGGGCATCATGGCGTCACCGACCAGGAAACGGCCGGCAAGGCCGGCGGCTTCGAATTTCGTGCGTGCCTGGTCAACCATGCGCGGCGCCAGGTCGACCCCGGTCGTCCGGTGCCCGGCCTGGGCCAACAGCAAAGACACGGATCCGGTGCCACAGCCGAGGTCCAGAACATCGACTGGATCGGACGGCATCAATGTGTGCATCAGCCGGGCCCATGCAGCGCGAGTGTGGTCAGCCCGCAACCCGTGGTCGGGCTCGTCGTCGAAGGCCGCTGCGGCGGCATCCCAGTAGGCAGTGATCGCAGCAGTGCGGTCGGTCATGACTCGATGTTCTCAGGTGCCGCTGACACTCCAGGTGTCGAGCAGCGGTGTCAGTTCTCCATCGCGGGCCGGGAGTCCGCCCCTGGACCCAGACAGCGGGGAACGGCCTGCGCGGGCCACGGCGTACGCGTGGCACCCGAACGGGTCGATCACCGTGTCCATGACCCCGACTGAGGGGTTAGGGCAGGACGAGCGCCCGGCATCGGCCGGTCTGCCCGGCCAGTCGGCGCTTGTCTCAGTCACCGTTTAGACGCAAACCCTTGAGGGAGACCCAGTGAAGAAGACCACGGCCGTCATCACCGCTACCGGCGCCATCATCCTTGGCGCGGCGGGTGTCGCCTCCGCCGACGCGGGTGCGCACGGCGCGGCCATCGGCTCGCCGGGTGTCGCCTCCGGGAACGCCGTGCAGGTCCCGGTCCACGTCCCCGTCAACGTCTGCGGCAACAGCGTCAACGTCATCGGGCTCCTCAACCCGGCCTTCGGCAACACCTGCGTCAACGCCTGACCCATCCCCACAGCGCACCGCGGAGCCCTACGCGGCCTCCCTGTGTGACACGTGAGCGCAGCCCCGGATTCCTCCCCGGCTCGGCTGCGCTCACACGCGTTTCCCCAGCCGTGAGCAAGCAGGCGCCGGCAGCCACGTCGCTGCCAAGGCCTGCGTCCTGCGGCCCGATCTGTCGGGCACTGACCCGGTTCAGCATCATGCTGCTGGTTCACCGCGTCGCTCATGGCGCGAGCGTGCGAGGTGATGGGCCGCTCGCAGCAGCTGCCGTGTTGCCGCTTCGGTGCGCTCGCCCGGGTTCACCACCGCCAGCCAGCCGAGCCTGCCGTAGACGGGGTGCGCGATCACGGTGTCGGTGGCGCCGGGGTCGCCCTCGGGGGAGGCCGGTTCACGCGGTGCGTGACCGGTCCACTGGATGAAGGCCTCCTTCCCGGCGGCGATGTTCACGCGGAAGGTGTCCGGCCGGTCCAAACGCGATGTCTCGTCGCCTGGGTAGTTCTTGGTCACCACAGTCGCGAACGGCTGGGTCGCCGTCGGAGTGACGCCGTCAGGTGCGTAGTAGAAGAACGTGTCGCCCCAGCTGATTTCCGGTGAGCCGTCGCCGGGTGCGGGCCTGAGGGTCAAGACGCCGTCGAGGGCGTCCACGAAGCCGATGATCTCTTCACTCGTCATGTGCTCCAGCGTTCCATTAAAGTGCTTGTGGAGACTTTGGGACTCAGGCACAGGGATTTCTGGATGGCAAGTCTCAAATCGAAGGGTTTGCGCACTGCTGATGTCGCCCGCCGCGTCGGGTGCTCCGTTCAGCAAGTGCGCAACCTCGAGCGCGACGGTGTGCTTCCACCCGCGGCCCGCACGGCCACGGGCTACCGGACGTACGGCGAGGTGCATCTGCAGTCCGCACTGGCCTATCGGGCCCTCGCTGCGGGCGTGGGCCCGGTCGAGGCCAAGAAGATCGTTCGGGCCTTCCACCAGTGCCCCACGTCGCAGGCCCTGGCCCTTCTCGACGCGGCGCACGCCCGGCTCCACACAGAGCGCGCGGATCTGAGGCAGGCCAAGGAAGCCGCCCACGCGATCTCCAGCGAGCCGATCGACGACGTGCGCGCCTCGGACTCGATGAGCATCTCCGAACTCGCCGCGGCCCTCGGCGTGCGCCCGTCGACGTTGCGGCACTGGCACGCACAGGCTCTCGTCACACCCGACCGCGACCGCGACCTCGTGCGCGGAACGCGACGCTACACACCGGCTCAGGTGCGCGATGCGCGGATCGTTCACCAACTGCGCAAGGCCGGATACCGCATCGCGCCCCTGCAAGCCCTCATGCCGCAGCTGCGGCGCACCCGCCGATCGGAGGACCTCGATGCGGCGCTGGCTGCGAGGGACATCAGCATCACCACGCGATCCAGAGCCCTCCTCGACGGCGCCACGGCACTCAGCGCCGTGCTCTGCCTGCGCGGGCAGACGGACTGATCCGCGAGGGCCGCGAGTGCACCGCACGGATCGGCGGCGCGCCGTGAAGCACGACGCAGTCGCGCGCACCGACGCGGTTGGGCGGCAGGCCACAGGGGAAGCCTCCGTCCCCCGGACCGCCGACTGAAGTGGAGCCCCGTGCCGTAGGCAACCGCTGTCCGAGAGGCCGAGGGGCGATGACCTCGCGCCGGTCGACGTCGACGGGTTCATCACCCAGCGAGACGTCCGCATGATGAGCGAGCGCTACATCGCCGCCCGCGGCACCGCTCCGGACTCCGCGACCGCGCGCCTGCCCACCGAGGGGATGGACGGGTTCTGGGCGAACGTGATCGCCCCGATGGATCAGGACGGTGACGGGAAGGTCGACCAGGCCGAGTTCCAGCAGATGTTCGACTCGGTCGCCGGGGTTCCCGGCGGGGACTGCGTCGCGGTCTTCGCCGCTTTGGACCGGGACGGCTCCGGGGCGCTGGACCGCGCCGAGTTCCACCAGGCGGTGACGGAGTTCTTCTACGGCAACGACCCGGACGCCCCTGCCAACCACCTGTTCGGCAGGGGCGCCGGCTGACGGTGCCACATACGGTCGAGGAGCCGCACGCCCACATCCCCCGCTTCCCCGCCCCGCTCAGTCCGTCGCTTCGCGGACATCCTTTCCCTGCTCGGCGAACGCCTTGAAGTCCTGCATGTGCTGTTGCGACTGCTTGCGGAAGGCGCCGGGCATCAGTAGTCCCACCAGCTTCATCAAAAAGCTGCTGAACCGGTACTCGTTCTCGGTCTCCCAGAGCGTCGTTTCCGGGCCGACTTCGGTCAGCCGGTCGCGCACGGCGCTCCACATGCCCTCGCCGACGATCTCGCGGTCGAAATGAACGACGCTCGTTTTCGGGATCTCGTGCAGGTCTGCCGGTTCCCGGCGTGTGATGGTCTCGGTGCACTCCATCTGCCGCTGGCCCATCTGCATCACGACCCGCGACGTGGTGCCGAGCTGCCCGTGCTCCCCGCTCAGCGGCTCGTGCAGCACCAGGCCCCGCAGCCATTTCGGCAGGTGTGCCGGGTCGGCGAGCAGCTGGGCCACCTTCTCCCGCGGAAGGGCGATCTCGAGGGAGACGGTGTATTTCACGGGGCGCATCGTTCTTTCCTTCCGTATGTGGAACAACGAGCTCTTGCGCTGCTCGCCGTGCTCCTCGGCAGCGGGGAGCCCCAGGCCTTTCTCACGAACCTCGAAAACCATCGATCCCTAGCTGGGGGTGCTGCGACGACCATTAGAGCCTAAGCAGGGAGGCGGGTCGCAGCACGGCGGCACGGGGCGGGGTGGGACGTGGGCCGGGCCCGGCGGTCGGGACAGCGGGGTGACCGAATGCAACCAGGGACGGCAGCCCTGGGACGGCCATGATCGATATGGGTCGCGCGTGCCTTGCCTCCGCCAACGGCTTCCGTGAGCAACGTGCGGGCGAGGCCCGCGCTCTCGGCCCGCTTGGCGGAGGCGGCACGCTGTCCACGGCCGGCCGGCCGGGCTGCGGCGATGCGAGGGGTTCGGTTCAGCCGTCGCACGGTCGCCGCGGTACGCCGGAGAGACCTACGTCACGCCCACTCCTGTCACAGGCTGCCGGGGCGCGTTGTCTTAGAGGGCGACAGCGAAACAGCAGGAACAAGGAGCCCACGATGAACGCTCGACTGAACTTCATGACCAGCCCCGTCGCCGCCAAGGCCATGAAGCACATCGTCGCCGCGAGCAGGGCGCTCACGGAGTCGACCGTTCCGGCTTCCACCCGGGAACTGGTGATGCTCCGCGCCAGCCAGATCAACGGCTGCGCCGGATGCATCGACATGCACACCAAGGACGCCGCGCACGCCGGGGAGAGCGCGGTGCGGCTCAACCTGGTCGTGGCCTGGCGCGAGGCGACGGTGTTCACCGACGCCGAACGCGCCGCCCTGGAGCTGGCCGAAGAGGGCACCCGCATCGCTGACGCGGCCGGCGGGGTCTCGGACGCGGTCTGGGCGAACGCGGCCAAGTACTACGACGACGACCAGCTCGCCGACCTGGTCGCCCAGATCGCCATCATCAACGCCTTCAACCGCGGGAACGTCATGATCCAGCAGCCCGCGGGCGACTACCAGCCCGGCCGGCACCTCTGACCGTCCACCATCCGCCCGCCCTCTGACCGCCCCCGCTGCTGGCCGACACCACCCAAGGAGACCCCCGTGAACCTCGCCCTGTGGATCATCGCCGGACTGCTCGCCGCCGCCTACCTGCTCGGCGGTGCCTTCAAGGTGATCACACCGAAGGAGAAGATCGCCGCGAGCGGCCCCAGCGCCCGCTGGACCGAGGACTTCAGCGCCGGCGGCATCAAAGCCATCGGAGCCCTCGAGGTGCTGGCCGCGGTGGGTCTGGTCCTGCCCGCCGTGCTCGGCACCGCGCCGGCGCTGGTCCCGCTGGCGGCTCTGGGCCTGGTGCTGATGATGACCGGCGCGGCGATCACCCGCATACGGCGTCACGAAACCACGTACATGGTCGTGGACCTCGTCTACCTCGCCCTGGCCGCCTTCGTGATGTGGGGGCGCCTCGGCCCAGAACCCTTCATGGTTTGACCACGGCATTGCGAGCAGGGGGCACCCGCCCGCTCGGCGCGCGCATTGCTCACCGTGGATGGTCCAACAGGTGGGGTGCTACCGCCGGTTCGGGTGAGCTGCTCCTTCGGCCGGGCGCGTGCGTGCCCCGAGGGCGGTCGCGGCGGCTGCGGCCGAGAGGACGGCGAGCAGGGCGAACAGGGCGGGGTAGCCGCCGAGGGGGCCGGCCAGGAGGGCGCCGGCGAAGGGGGCGAGGGCGGCGGCTGCGTGGGCTGGCGCGCCGAGGAGGCCGGAGAGTCGGCCGTAGTGGGTGGTGCCCCAGCGGTCGGTGACAGCGGTGGCCTGGAGCAGGGTCAGGTTCCCGCGGACCACCCCGGCGAGGACGGATACGGCGACGAGGAGGGCGTACGGGCCGGCCACGGTGGCGAGGGCTGCGGTGGTGAGGGCGCCGAGGGCGATCAGGGTGACGGTGCGGGCGGTGACGGCGAGGCGGCGGGCGAGGGTCGCGTACAGGGTGCGGCCGAGGGTCTGCCCGGCGCCGCCGAGACCGAGGGCCCACGCGGCTTGGGTGGTGGTGTAGCCGCGCTCGAGGAGGAGGGGGACGAGGCCGATGACGACGGCGTACATCGCGAACGCGGACAGGGTGAAGGCGACGGCCGACATCCAGAACACCCGGCTGCGCACCACACCCTCGTGGCCGCCGGTGATGTGCGGCGGGCTCGGCGGAGCCGGCGGCCACGGGGCCTTCAGCGCGATCGCGTGCGCCGGGATGGTCACGACGGCGAGGATGCCGGCGAGCACGGCGTAGGTGGCCCGCCAAGACATGTGGTCGGCGAGGATCGCGGTCAGGGGTGCGAAGACGGTGGAGGCGAGTCCGCCGGCGAGTGTGACGATCGTGAGTGCGCGGACGTGGTCGGGTCCCCACCAGCGGGTGACGGCGGCGAAGGCGGGCTGGTAGAAGATGGCGGCCATCGCCGCTCCGGCGAGCAGCCACCCGGCGAAGAAGACGGCCAGGCTGGGGGCCGCGGCTATCACCAGCAGGCTCAGCGAACCCAGGACGGAGCCTGCCGTCATGACGGTGCGGGGCCCGCGGTGGTCCAGGACGCGCCCGACGCAGATCCCGGCGACGGCAGAGACGACGAGGGCGGCGGAGAACGCCGCGGTGGTGGCGCCCGCGCTCCAGCCGGTGTCGGCGGTGATGGCCGGGTTGAGGACGAGGAAGGCGTAGTAGACGATGCCCCAGCCGGCGATCTGGGTGAGGCACAAGGCGGGCAGGACGGCGCGTGGCCGCGACCGGACCGCCGTCCCGGCCGCGGCCACGCCGCTGTCAAGGCCGCTCACCTCAGCAGCCGCCGGCGGAAGCGGGAGCGGCGCCGATGGTGAGGGTGGCCGGTGTCGCGCAGCACCCCCCACCGGTCTCCTCCGCGGCGGGCTCGTCGAAGAGGCCCGCGCCGCCGCACACGCCGGTTTCGGGCAGGGTGAGTTCGACGCGCTCGGCGGCTTCCTGGTCGCCGGCGAGGTGGGCGGCGATGGAGCGGACCTGCTCGTAGCCGGTCATGGCGAGGAAGGTGGGGGCGCGGCCGTAGGACTTCATGCCGACGAGGTAGACGTCCTTCTCGGGGTGGGAGAGCTCGTTGACTCCGTGCGGGTAGACGGTGCCGCAGGAGTGCTGGTTCGGGTCGATCAGCGGCGCCAGCTCCACCGGGGCCTGGAGGCGCTCGTCCAGGCCGAGGCGCAGCTCGTCCAGGAAGGACAGGTCGGGGCGGAAGCCGGTGAGGACGATGACCTCGTCCACCGGCCCCAGGCGGCTACCGTCCTCGCCCACCAGGGCGACGCGGCCGTCGTCGGTCTTCTCGACGGTGTCGGTGCGGAAGCCGGTGACCGCGTCGGCGTAGCCGCCGTCGACGGCTGCCTTGGCCGCCAGTCCGAGGGCGCCGCGGGCGGGCAGTTGGTCCGCCTCGCCGCCGCCGAAGGTCGAGCCGGAGATCCCGCGGCGCAGGATCCACGTGGCGTGCGTCCCCTGGCCGTCCTCGGACTTCGCGAGATCGGCGAGGTAGGCGAGGGCGGTGAAGGCGGAGGCGCCGGAGCCGATGACGGCGGTGCGCCTGCCCGCGTACCGGGCGCGGACGACCGGGTCCGTCAGGTCGGGGACGCGGTAGGCGATCCGGTCGGCGGCGGCCTTCTCGCCGAGAGCGGCAAGGCCGCTACCGCCGGCCGGGCTGGGAGTGGACCAGGTGCCGGAGGCGTCGATGAGGGCGCGGGCGAAGAGGCGCTGCTCGTGGCCGTCTGCGTTCTCGTAGTGGACGACGAAGGGCTGGATGTCGCGGTCGGCGTCGACGATGCGGTCGCGGCCGGTGCGGGAGACGCCGGTGACGCGCGCTCCGTAGCGGACGCGCTCGCCGAGTACGTCGGCCAGCGGCTGGAGGTAGCGCTCGGCCCAGTCGCCTCCGGAGGGGTAGGTGTCCTCGGCGGGCCTGGTCCAGCCGGTCGGGGCCAGCAGCTTCTCGGCGGCCGGGTCGACGAGCTCGCCCCAGCGGGAGAACAGCCGTACGTGAGCCCACTCGCGCACGGCGGCGCCGGCGAGCGGGCCGGCTTCCAGGACGAGGGGCGTGATGCCGCGGTCGAGGAGGTGGGCGGCGGCTGCGAGTCCGGCGGGGCCGGCCCCGATGACGACGACGGGCAGCTCGGTGGTGGTCTCGCTCATGGCAGGTCTCCGGGGCTTCGTGCGGGCGGGCGGGCAGGCGGGCAGGCGGGTGGCCGGGGCCTCGGGTGGTCAGCAGCAGCCGGCGCCGGTGGCGACGGCTTCGCGCTTGGCCTGCGGGTCGCAGCAGGCTCCGGCTGCTTCCGCGCCCTCGCTGGTACCGCAGCAGGGTGAGGACTGGGCGGGCAGCAACTCGGCGGCGGGGCCGCAACAGGAACCCGCCGCTTCGGCACGGGTCGTGCTGGTGGGCGTGACCGGCTCGTTCATGACGACTCCCCTCTGATTCGAAGTTCGTCTATGGCTTGCGTGATCAGGATGGCACTTGTATCGATGGGCGTCAACATAGACATTCATCTAATCCACGGGGTGGATCGTGGAGCGCGTGGACTCGTCGCCGCCCGAGGTGGGTAGTCGGGTGGCTCGCCCTTGACCAGGAGCCCTGCCGCCTTGGTTCGATGTATGTCAACATAGATGCATGTCGAATGTGAAGGTTCTGCCGCTGCTGGAGCCCGATGTCGTCGCGGCCTGCTGCCCGCCGCTGAACGAGCGCCCGATGTCGGCCGAGGAGGCCGAGGTCGCGGCGAAGATGTTCAAGGCCCTCGGTGACCCCGTGCGCCTGCGGCTGTTCTCCGCCGTCGCCTCCCACGAGGGCGGGGAGGCGTGCGTGTGTGACATCTCCGACGTCGGGGTCTCCCAGCCCACCGTCTCCCACCACCTGAAGAAGCTGAAGGAGGCCGGGCTGCTGTCCTCCGAGCGCAGGGGTACGTGGGTGTACTACCGGGTCGAGCCGTCCGTGCTCGCCGCCATGGGGGCGCTGCTGGCCGGCGCCGCGAAGGAGGCGTGACCGCGGTGCGGATCGAGGCGCTCCTGCCTGAGCACGCCGAGCAGGTGCTGGGCATCTACCAGTCGGGCATCGACGAGGGCCATGCGACCTTCGAGACCCGAGCCCCCGAGTGGGCCGCGTTCGACAAGCCCAAGCTGCCCGGCCACCGCTTCGTCGCCGTCGACGACGGCCGGGTGCTGGGCTGGGTCGCGGCGAGCGCGGTCTCGGACCGGTGCGCGTACGCGGGCGTGGTCGAGCACTCCGTGTACGTCCACCCCGACGCCCGCGGCCGCGGGGTAGCCCGTGCCTTGCTGGACGCGCTGATCGCTTCGACGGAGGCGGCCGGCATCTGGACCATCCAGTCCGGCATCTTCCCCGAGAACACCGCCAGCCTCGCCCTCCACGCACGGGCCGGGTTCCGTGTCATCGGCACCCGAGAACGGATCGGCCGCCACCACGGCGCCTGGCGCGACGTTGTCCTCCTGGAACGCCGCAGCCCGCGGATCGGCTGAGCACGATTCCGCTGGCTCCCGGTTCAGCGGTGCCCGGTGAGTCCGCAGGCGTCTGTGCGCAGTCAGTCGTGACGGGCCAGCTTGACCGCGGATACGAGGAGGATCACGGCGAGCAGCGGGATCAGGATCAGGTCCGGGAAGACGCCGAGGAGGAGACCGCCCAGTACCGCGCCGACGATGGAGCCGGCCGCCATGACCGCCGTGAAGCGGAGATTGGCGCCGAGGACGGCGAAGCTGCCGTCGCGGCTGTAGCGCGCGAAAGCCACGAGCATGGTGGGCAGCGAGACCAGCAGGGACAGGCTGCCGGCGGTCTTGATGTCCTCGCCGAAGAGCAGCACGATCGTCGGGATCAGCAGCTCACCGCCTGCTACGCCCATGATCGCGGCCACCACGCCGATACCGAACCCGGCCACCACACCGGCAGGCACCTGCGCCCACAGCGGCAGATCGAGGGTGGCCAAGGCAGTGGTGTGGGTGACCACGAGGGCGGCGGCCATGAACACCATCAGGGCGGCCAGCACCTTGTAGAGGGTGCTGCTGCGCATGCGTACTGCCCAGGTCGCTCCCGCCCACGCTCCCAGCAGGCTGCCGGCCAGGAGGTTGACCGCCACCGGCCAGCGCGCCGCGATCTCGCCCACCGGCACCGCTCCAAGCCGGGCCGGCAGCGCGACCAGGACCACGACCAGGCTCATCGCCTTGTTCAGGATGACCGCCGAGAGTGCGGCGAACCCGAAGAGGCCGATCAGCAGCGGCAGGCGGAACTCGGCGCCACCCAGCCCGATCATCCCGCCCAGCACACCGATCGCCGCGCCCGCCCCGAACACGACCGGCGTCGCGTGCGTCGAGCGGAGCGGGGCGAGGTGCTCGTCAGTCGGCATGACGGACATCCTTGCTGGTCACAGCCTCATTCGCTACGACGCGACCCCAGCTTCGGGGAAAGGCACCGGCTGTGCGCGCAGGCTTCGTCCAGACCTCCGAGCGCCGGATGCCACCCGCCGGGGCGCACCGGCATGTCGCGGGCGTTCCGCTGTCCGGCGTGCCGCGCATGAGGATGACCGATGGTAACGGCCCGATGGGCGACGGCTCCGGCCTCTCCGGCTACACCGCCGACGCTGCTCCTCGGCTGGGCTGTTCGGGTGGTATCCGAGGGGGCAGGTATGGCCGGCGGGTGTCAGGGGCGGTGGGGTGGGAAGGCGCGCGGCGACACCCCCGCTTGCTGAAGGAGAGCTTCACCGTGACGAACCTTTGGGACTACCGCCCGACCGCCCGCCCCGGGGTCGGTCTCGACCTGGTCGGCTTCGATGTCGAGGCGACCGACGGGAAGATCGGGAGCGTGGATGAGGAGACGACGGAGGTCGGCTCGGCCCACATCGTCGTCGACACCGGGTTCTGGATCTTCGGCAAGCACGTCGTGCTGCCGGCGGGCACGATCCAGCGGATCGATCCGCAAGAGCGGAAGGTCTACGTCGTCCTGACGAAGGACCAGATCAAGGATTCTCCCGAGTACGACAAGGACAAGCACCGCGGCGACGCCAACTACCGCACCGAGCTCGGCGAGTACTACCGGGGCCAGAACATCGCCATCTGAGCCCCTCCCCGGACGCCCGGTCAGTCCCCGACGCACACCCCGCCCCACACGCGGCGCCGGCCCTCGGGCCTCGCCGTGCTCTACCGAGCCCGTTCACACGGGGGGCGGGCACGGCGGCTCACGGCTCACGGCTCACAGGGGCAGCGGCGGACCACTCGACCCCAATCCCGACGACGAAGGCGGACATGAGATGTCGCTGCCGATGTGGGTGAACGAATACTGGACGGAGCTGAGCAGGAACCGGCAGCTGAGCCGCGCGATCGACCGGGCGCTCGCGGCGGGAGATGTGGAGGCGCTGTCGGTGTTCCGCACCCGGACGCTGGCGGCGACGTTCACCGTGGGTGGCAGGTGCGCCCGGATGGACGAACTCGTCCGGTACGCGGCGTTGGTGGTGGCCAGCGATGGATGCGCCTACCGCTATCACCGGCTGCTTTCCGAGCCGGAGCACAGCCCCTGACCGCTCTACTGGAGCCACCCGGCGGGCCGGGTGCCAAGCAAGCACCGCGCAGAGAGAGGCTGGTCCCCGAGGCAGGGCCGACTGACGGCCGATTGCGGCGTACGGGGACGAGATGATCAACGCACCTGTATGCCGATGAGACAGGTGTCGTCATCGGTGTCGGAAGCGCTGTAGGTCAGCAGGTTGTCGAGACGGCTTTCGAGTGAGTCGGTGGGGCGTGAGGCGACGGCGACGAGCTGCGAGAGGGAGTCCGTGACGGAGACGTCCCGGCGCTCGACGAGGCCGTCGGTGTACATGAGGAGGATGTCCTCGGTCTCCAGCTGCACTTCCTCCTCCTCGTAGTTCACGTCGGGCAGTGCTCCGAGGAGGAGGCCTGCGGTCAGGGGGAAGGGTCGGGCGTGCGTCCGTCGTACGAGGACGGGTGGCAGGTGGCCGGCGCGGGCCCAGCGCAGGGTGCGGTCGGCCGGGTCGTAGATGCCGCAGACGGCTGTCGCGGTGAGGTTGCTGGTGAGGTGGTGGGCGACTCTGTTCAGCCAGGTGAGCAGCTGGCCGGGGCCGGCGCCGGTGACGGCGAGGCCGCGTAGGGCGTTGCGGAGGATGACCATGCCGGTGGCCGCCTGGATGCCGTGACCGGCGACGTCACCGACGCTGATGAGGATCTTGTTGTCGGGCAGGACCACGGAGTCGTACCAGTCGCCGCCGACGAGGGACTGTGATTCGGCCGGGCGGTAGCGGACGGCGATGCGGATGCCGGGGACCTCCAAGGGCGCCGGGGCGGGCGGCATGATGGCCTGCTGGAGTTGCAGGGCGAGCTTGGTGCGGTCCGCGGACTCGGCTTCGCTGTCGGCGAGTTGGTCTCGGGTGGCCGCGAGCGCGACCTCGGTCCAGTGCTGGGAGGAGATGTCCTGGCAGGCCCCCCGCACGGAGAGCAGGTGTCCGTGGTTGTCCAGGACGGGCTCGGCCACCATGCGGATGTGACGGACGATGCCGTCGGCGCGGTTGAGCCTGAAATCGACCGAGGACTCTCGCAGGTTGTGCAGGAGGGTGCGCAGGAATCGGCCGACGGAGTTGACGTCGTGGGGGTGGACGCGGCTGGTGAGCTCCCGAAGGGGGACGGGAGAGGAGGTCGGCGGCATTCCGAAGAGGGCGAAGAGCTGGCCGTTCCAGCTGATCTCGCCCGTGGTGCTGTTCTCCTCGAAGCCTCCGACACGGCCCAGGCGCTGGGCGTGCTGGAGCAGTGCGGCGAGTCGGGCGGTCTCGTCCTCGATCTTCCAGATCAAGAGCAGGGCCGTACCGTGCCGGCTGATCTTGACGTCGGCGACTGTGGTGAGCGGGACCTCGTCGACGATGGCTGTCAACGCGGTGCGCGGTGCTTGGCAGGGTTCACCCGTGGCGTACACGCGCTCCAGCATCGAGAAGAGCCCGTTGTCCTCGGCGGCCATGGGGTAGGCCTCCAGGAAGCGGGTGCCGGTCACCATCGAGCTGGGGCGTCCGGCGGGATCGGCGAATCGGACGTTGGCGTGGTGGATGCGGAAGTCGGCCAGCTGTCCGGTCGGCTCCAGGCTGGGGGTGAGGACCAGCACCGGGTCGTCCAGCTGCTGTGCCAGGTCCGTCAGTTCCGCCACGCCCGCGTGATGTGCGGCGTCGGGGGGCAGGAGTACGGGGCTGGGGCGTTGTTCTTCCAGGGTGTGGGCGCACAGTTCGGCCAGTGCCTCCAGCTGGCGCAGCAGGGGGGTCGACTGCGCCGGGAGGGATCCTGGCCAGCTCATCTCCAGTACGCCGAGGATGCGTCCGCCGGTCCCGGCGGGGACCATGACACGTCCGCCGTCTGGGTGCCGGCGTCGGCCGATGGTGGGGATGCCCGAGTCGGAGAGACAGTCCACGACCGTCAGTTCTCGGCTGGTCACCGCCAGTCGGGCGCAGGTGGCCACCTCCGGTGGCACGTACCTCCATCGGTCGGCGTCTTCCGCCGTGAAGCCCGCTTGGCCTGCCAGTGTGAGCGAGGAGTCCGGCCCCACGGACCAGATCGCGACCCCGTTGGCTCCCAGGGCTGCGAGCGCGTTGTCCAGCAGGGCGGTGGCGACGGCTTGGGTGTCGGTGGCGGCGAGCATGCGGCTTTCGACAGCCCGCAGTTGCACCGGCGGTGCCGTCTCGCCGGCGGTCGAGGGCTCAGCGTCAGCAGCGTTCAGGAACTCCTGCGCGAGCTCGCTGACGCGGTCGCGTGAGGCCTGGTTGATGATGTCGATCGCCAGGGCGAGGGCCGTGGTGTTCGCCTGCTCGGCCAGCTTGGCCAGCTGTCGGGAGGCCTCGCCGGGGCCGCATCCCAGACGCCCCACGAGGACGCCCTTGGCCAGCTCGATGAGCGCTCGCCCGTCGGCGGCCTCCTGAGCCTGGAGGGCTTCTTGGCGCAGCCGCTCGACGGTGGCGGCCAAGCGGCCCACCTCGCCGGTCCGCGCGGGGTGCGAAGCCACCACCCCGCCCTGGCCGTTCTGGTGGGCCGGTGCCGTGCGCGCGCCCAGGGGATCTTCGACGCCGTTGGTGTCGCGGGCGGTGGGGTCAGGCACGGGAGGCTCCCGCGGCGTCCTTGGGCAGGAGCCACTGACGCAGCAGGGCGACGAGGTCGTTCGCGTCGACGGGCTTGGTGATGTAGTCGCTCGATCCGGAGGCGAGGCTCTTCTCACGGTCTCCGGGCATCGCCTTCGCCGTGACCGAGATGATGGGAAGCCCAGCATATTGGGGCATGCCCCTGATCTCCTCCGTGGCCGCGTAGCCGTCGAGTTCGGGCATCATGACGTCCATCAGGATCAGGTCGATGCCGGGGGTGCTCGTCAGGGTCTCGATGCCCTTGCGTCCGTTTTCAGCGTGCAGGACCCGGATGCCGTGGAGCTCGAGGATGCCGCTGATGGCGTAGAGATTGCGCGGGTCGTCGTCTACGACCAGGACGGACTTGTCTGCGAGGCTCGCGTCGACCTGGGTGTGATCGGCGACCTGGTCGTCCTCGGGCCGGACCAGGGGAAGGACGTCCCGCAGGCGTTCGACCGACAGGTGGAGGGCGATCCGTTCCCTGAGTTCGTCCAGGCTGCTGAGTACTTCCAGGTGGTGGCCGGTGGAGAGGCGGGCGACCTCATCGTGCAGGTCTGCCGCCATGCGCCGATTGGCGTGGGCGAGAACCGGCGGAGAAGCCAGGGCCGTGTCTCCGGAGAGGGCGCGAAGGAAACGCAGCGCTTCGCCCTTGGCATCCAGTTCGAGGACCACGCAGTGGAACGGTGACTGGGCGAGCATCGTGGCAGCCTCCGCGGAGGTCCGCGCCGTCACGACCTCGACCCGCTCGGCCGGGTCCGGCGCGGCCCGCCCGGCGGTCACGTCCGATGCAGCGCTCTCGGCGACGAGGCTCAGCAGACCGTTGGCGCGTTCCTCGATCACCAGGAGCCGTCGGGGATGGCCGTCCGCCGCGGGATCCGCGCTGCCGCCGTCCGGCTTCTCGGCACTGTCGGCGCTCTCCTCCAGGGCGGGAGCCCCCGCACTGTGGTCGGAGGAGCCCGCGCCCGTGACGGGCAGGTAGAGCGTGAACGTCGACCCCACGCCGGGTGTGCTGGTGGCCGTGACGACGCCGCCCAGGAGCCGGGCGATCTCACGGGTGATGGAGAGCCCCAGGCCCGTCCCGCCGAACTTGCGGCTGGTCGTGCCGTCGGCCTGCTGGAACGCGCCGAAGATCACCTCCAGCTGCTCCTCCGCGATCCCGATTCCGGTGTCGCCGACCTTGAAGGCCACGACCGAACCGGAGCGCGCCAGCTCTTCGGGCAGCTCCGCGGCATTCGCCGGCTCGATCCGTACCTGGACCCGGCCGCGTTCGGTGAACTTCACCGCGTTGGACAGCAGGTTGCGCAGGATCTGCTGGAGCCGGGCGTCGTCGGTGAGCAGGTCAACGGGCACACCGGGCGAGGTGGTGATGTCGAACGTGAGGCCCTTTTGCGTCGTCAGCGGGCGGAAGGAGGCCTCGACGTAGTCGAGGAGCTTCTTGAGTGACACCCGCTCCAGATTGACGTCCATCTTCCCCGCCTCGACCTTCGACAGGTCGAGGATGTCGTTGATCAGCTGGAGCAGGTCCGAGCCGGCGGAGTGGATGATGCCGGCGTACTCCACCTGCTTCGGCGTCAGGTTGCGGCCGGGGTTCTGAGACAGGAGCTGGGCGAGGATCAGCAGGCTGTTGAGCGGCGTGCGCAGCTCGTGGCTCATATTGGCCAGGAACTCCGACTTGTACTTCGACGCCAGGGAAAGCTGCTGTGCGCGGTCCTCGAGTTCTTGGCGCGCCTGCTCGATCTCCAGGTTCTTCGTCTCGATGTCGCGGTTCTGGGTGGCCAGCAGGGCCGCCTTCTCCTCGAGCTCGGCGTTTGACCTCTGCAGCTCGTCCTGCTGGACCTGGAGCTGTTCCGAGCGTGCCTGCAGCTCGACGGTGAGCCGCTGGGACTCGCCGAGGAGTTCGTCGGTCCGGGCGTTGGCGACGATGGTGCTGACGTTGACGCCGACCGTCTCCATCAGCCGCCCGAGGAAGTCGCGGTGCACGGGTGTGAACGGCTTGAAGGAGGCGAGCTCGATGACGCCGAGGACCTGGTCCTCGACGATGATGGGCAGCACGATGAGGTTGGCGGGAGTAGCGGCGCCCAGGCCGGAGGAGATCAGGTACCCGGCAGGTACGTTGTCGGTGCTGAGGATGCGCCGGCTGCGGACCGCCTGGCCCACCAGGGTCTCGCCGCTGCGTACGCGCTGCGCGGCCGGGCTGTCGGCGGGCCGGCCGAACGACCCGATCAGACCGAGCCAGGTCTCTCCGTCGGCTTCCTCCGCGAGGTAGAAGGCGCCGTAGCTGGCTTCGACCAGGGGGACCAGCTCGTCCATGACCAGTTCCGCGACGACCTCCAGGTCGCGGTGGCCCTGCATCAGGCTGGAGATCTGCGCCAGGTTGGACTTGAGCCAGTCCTGCTCCTGGTTGGCCCGGGTCGTCTCGCGCAGTGAGCCGACCATGGAGTTGATGTTGTCCTTGAGTTCGGCGACCTCGCCGGAGGCGTCGACGGTGATCGAGCGGGTCAGGTCGCCCTCGGCGACCGCGCTGGCGACCTCGGCGATGGCCCGGACCTGGCGGGTCAGGTTGCCCGCCAGCTCGTTGACGTTCTCGGTCAGGCGCTTCCAGGTGCCGGAAACGCCCTCGACCTCGGCCTGCCCGCCGAGCCGGCCCTCGCTGCCGACCTCGCGGGCGACGCGGGTGACCTCGGCGGCGAACGCGGAGAGCTGGTCGACCATCGTGTTGATGGTGGTCTTCAGCTCCAGGATCTCGCCGCGGGCGTCCACGTCGATCTTCTTGGACAGGTCGCCGTTGGCGACGGCCGTCGTGACCAGGGCGATGTTGCGGACCTGGCCCGTGAGGTTGTTCGCCATCGAGTTGACGTTGTCGGTGAGGTCCTTCCAGGTCCCCGCCACGTTGGGGACCTGGGCCTGGCCGCCGAGCCGGCCCTCGGTGCCGACCTCGCGGGCGACGCGGGTCACCTCGTCGGCGAACGCGGACAGCGTGTCGACCATCGTGTTGATGACCCCGGCCAGCGCCGCGACCTCGCCCTTCGCCTCCACCACGATCTTCTGCGAGAGGTCGCCGCGGGCCACGGCGGTGGCCACCTGGGCGATGGAGCGCACCTGGCCGGTCAGGTTCGAGGCCATCACGTTGACGTTGTCGGTGAGGTCCTTCCAGGTGCCGGAGACCCCGCGCACGGTGGCCTGGCCGCCCAGGTTGCCCTCGGTGCCCACCTCGCGGGCCACCCGGGTCACCTCGTCGGCGAACGCGGACAGCTGGTCGACCATCGTGTTGATGGTCTCCTTCAGCTCCAGGATCTCCCCGCGGGCATCGACACGGATCTTCTGCGTCAGGTCGCCCTGCGCCACGGCGGTGGTGACCTCGGCGATCGAACGCACCTGGGCCGTGAGGTTGTCGGCCATGAAGTTCACCGAGTCGGTCAGGTCGCGCCAGGTGCCGGAGACGCCCTTGACGTCGGCCTGACCGCCGAGCCGGCCGTCGGTGCCCACCTCGCGGGCGACGCGGGTCACCTCGTCGGCGAACGCGGACAGCTGGTCGACCATCGTGTTGATGGTGGTCTTCAGCTCCAGGATCTCCCCGCGGGCATCGACACGGATCTTCTGCGACAGGTCGCCCTGCGCCACCGCGGTTGCCACCTCGGCGATCGACCGGACCTGCGCGGTCAGGTTCCCGGCCATGAAGTTCACCGAGTCGGTCAGGTCGCGCCAGGTGCCGGAGACGCCCTTGACGTCCGCCTGACCGCCGAGCCGGCCGTCGGTACCCACTTCCCGGGCCATACGCGTGACCTCGTCGGCGAACGCGGACAGCTGGTCGACCATCGTGTTGATGGTGTTCTTCAGTTCCAGGATCTCGCCGCGGGCGTCCACGGCGATCTTCTGCGACAGGTCGCCCTTGGCCACCGCCGTGGTCACCTGGGCGATGTTGCGGACCTGGTCGGTCAGGTTGCCGGCCATGAAGTTCACGGAGTCGGTGAGGTCCCGCCAGACGCCGGCCACGCCCGGAACTTCGGCCTGGCCTCCGAGCCGTCCCTCACTGCCGACCTCGCGTGCCACGCGGGTGACCTCGTCCGCGAAGGAGGACAGCTGGTCCACCATGGTGTTGACGGTGTCCTTCAGCTCCAGGATCTCCCCGCGAGCCGCCACGTCGATCTTCTGCGAGAGGTCGCCGCGCGCGACGGCGGTGGCGACCTGTGCGATGTCCCGGACCTGGGTGGTGAGGTTGCCCGCCATCGCGTTGACCGAGTCCGTCAGGTCAGCCCACGTCCCGGACACTCCCGGGACGACGGCCTGGCCGCCCAGCGTTCCCTCGGTGCCGACCTCGCGGGCGACACGGGTCACCTCCGAGGTGAACAGCGAGAGCTGGTCGACCATCCCGTTGAAGACGGTGGCGATCTCTCCCAGCAGTCCCTCGGCCTCATCGGGCAAACGGGTGCCGAAATCACCATCACGCACGGATGTCAGCCCGGCGAGGAGCTGACGAAGCTGCTGCTCACCCACCGCCCCCGATGCCTGCGCGCTCGTCACGACGTCCGTCGGCTTGGCCATTCCCGCCCCATCTCCATCTGCCAGGCAACCCTAGAAACCTCGAGTGACCACCGCACAGGCTAGATGAAGCCCGCACCTGCTCGGCGGCCTGGGAGGCAGAAGGGATCAGGGACACAGCCCACGAGCGAAGCCGCGCCACTCTCGGCGACAGACTTGACGCGGCAGTCAGCGTCGCCATCCGGGAGTCACCCCATCCAGCGAATCCCGCCGCTTTCGCCAAGCCGCTGCGCCCGCGGCACCGAAGCCCAGCGCAGAGGCCGGACAGCAGGGCCTCTCCAGGGCCCGAGACGGGCTCCGGATTCCGTGTCTGACCTTTGGAGGCAGTCATGTCCCGTGTTCTCAAGAGTGCCGCGCTGGCCCTTACCGCCGCGGCGGCCGTGCTCGGTGCCGGATCGGCGGCGAACGCCGACGCGGGCGCCCAGGGCGTAGCCGCCTACTCGCCGGGTGTCGGCTCGGGCAACCTGATCCAGATCCCGATCCACATCCCGGTCAACGCCTGCGGCAACTCCATCAGTGTCATCGGCCTGTTGAACCCCGCCTTCGGCAACACCTGCGTCAACGCCTGAGCAGACCCCGCCATCTCCGGCCCGTTGTCACCGACGGGGAGTCACGGGCCGGACGATCCCCGCGCATGGCTGCACCACCACACCCGGTGACCGCGGCCGATGTGGGGATCCGCTGCGGGTGGCGGTCGGCCCGCCACCCGCAGTCCCCGGTCCCGACCGGACGAACTGATCGCGGGAAGGACCAATCCGCCGGGCGGAGCACACCGAATGGGCAGTGTGAGCAACTTCCGCACAGCCCTCTCCCGCGGCGCACTGGGCGCCGTGTCCGGCCCGCCGGCCGGACACGCGGCGCCGGCGGTGGCCGCGGCCTCCGTCCGCGACGGTGCAGGCGGCTGGCACAGCGTCTCCGTCGCCACGGGATAACCCATGGCCGACCGGTCCCGAGTCGGCCCCCAGGCCTCCCCTCCATAACGAACCGTTCCAGAAAGCAACAGGAGATTCCCCATGTCCAGCACGCTCCGCTTCCGCCGTACCGCCCTCGCCGTCGCCGCGGCTGCCGTCCTGCCCTTTGCCCTGGCAGCCTGCTCCGACTCCGGTACCGACTCCGCATCCGGATCCGCCGCGGACAAGAGCGGCGATGCGCCCGCCGCCTCCCAGCCGGCGACGTCTGACGCTTCCATGGCGATGGACAAGCCGTTCGGCCCGGCCTGCGCCGGGGTTCCCGCGGATGGCGCCGGCTCCTTCGACGGCATGGCCAAGGACCCGGTCGCCACCGCCGCCTCCAACAACCCGGCCCTGTCCACCCTGGTCGCCGCCGTCAAGCAGGCCGGCCTGGTCGACACCCTCAACAACGCCAAGGACATCACCGTCTTCGCCCCGACCAACGACGCCTTCGCGAAGATCCCGAAGGCCGACCTCGACAAGGTCCTCGCCGACAAGGCCACCCTCACCAAGATCCTCACTTACCACGTCGTCGGTGAGAAGCTCACCCCCAGGCAGCTCGAGAACGGCTCCTTCGACACGCTGGAGAAGACCAAGCTCACCACCAGCGGATCGGGTGAGTCCTACAAGGTCAACGGCGCCTCCAACGTGGTGTGCGGCAACGTCAAGACCGCCAACGCCAACGTCTACATCGTCGACACCGTCCTGATGCCGAAGTAGCACCCGGCCCCACACCTGGGCAGCGCTTCGTGGGCCGGACCCCCTCTCGGGAGTCCGGCCCACGGGTGTGTCCCGGCCCCCCCCGGAGCACCGGCGCGGCCGCTCGCAAGCGGCCG
>NZ_JBEZLV010000051.1:0-35578 GCF_040652335.1 Streptomyces sp. NPDC048270 | reverse complement strand
GGCGAGGGTGAACCCGTCGTGCGCGGTCAGGAAGTTGACCGAGGCCGCGGTGCCGCGGCTCGAGTAGAGGTCGGGCGAGCCGGCGATGCGGGGGCCGCGCCTACCTGCGCCGCCGGCTGAACGACCGCCGGGTGCAGGCCGATCGCACCGGCCAGGCCCAGCGCACGGCCGAAGCCCTCCACGAGCGGCTCACCCGCCAGGCGTCCGGCGCCGTCCTCCACCCGCCCCAGCAGCGGCAGCTGTCCCACGTACCGGGAGAGAACGTCCTCAACGCCGCCTACCTGGTGCCCACCGCCGACCGGCAGGCCTTCCTCGACAGCGTGCCGCCGGTCGACGAGCTGCCGGCGGGTGTCCGAGTGGAGGTCACGGGCCCCTGGGTGCCCTACTCCTTCACCCACACCGCCACCGCGCCGGCCCGGCCCGCATGATCGCCAACCAGGACGTCGCCCTCGTCGACCTCCTCGACCGCCTGCTGGCGGGCGGGGTGGTCCTCGCGGGCGACATCACCCTGCGGATCGCCGACATCGACCTCGTCCGCATCGACCTCAAGGCGCTCATCAGCTCGGTGAACGACGCCGTCCCCTCACCCTGGAAGGAGGGAGCCCCGTGAGCCGACAGCAGAGGCTCGACCTCGACCCCGACACCGTCGAGCGCGACCTCGCCTGCCTCGTCCTGACCGTCATCGAACTCCTGCGCCAGCTGATGGAGCGCCAGGCGCTGCGCCGCGTCGAGACCGGCGGACTGACCGAGGAGCAGGAGGAGCGCCTCGGCCTGACCCTGATGCTCCTGGAAGACCGTATGGAACTGCTGCGCACCCGCTTCGGACTCGAGCCCGAAGACCTCAACATCGATCTCGGCCCCCTCGGCAAACTCCTGTGAGCCCGACGGGTTTACCGCACGGGCTTTCGGTCACACGCGAGACATGACTGAATCCGAGAAGACCACCAACAGCCGTTCCACGTCCGGCGGTTCCTCGAACGGGACCAAGCCCCGCTCCCAGGCCGCCACCGCGGCCCGCGACGGAGCGAAGGCGGCTTCCACCGGAGCCCGCGACGGAGCGAAGGCGGCCTCCACCGGAGCCCGGGACGGAGCGAAGGCGGCCTCCGACGCCGCGAGCGGTACCGGGCGCGTGCTCACGGCCCTGCCCGCCCCGCTGGCGGAGAAGACCGTCGCGGCCGCGCAGGCCGTCCGCGGCACGGTCGGCCGGGCCGGATGGATCTGGACCGCGGTGCGCGCCCGCAAGGCCATCGCGGCCGGAGCCGCCACCGCCGGCGCGGTCGTCGTGACCACCGCCTACAGCGCGGGCCGCCGCGCGGGCCTGCGGCAGCGCGGACCGCTCTCCCGGCTCACCGGCGGACGTATCTGATCCCGCTGTCCCGCGGTTCCCTCGATCGGTCCAGTGTGGCAGGGGCGATGCGGGGCACACGAGCGCAGCCGTGCAGCCCAGCCAGGAGGCCCCCTCGATGTCCTGTGTGTCCGCTCTGATCGTCGTGCGCCTCGACGCGGCGACGGGCCAAGTGCCCCTCCTCGCCCGCTTCTCGTATGACGACACTGCTCCGTACGAAGTACAGGCCGCGTTCTTCGACGGCCCCAGCGTCCTCGCACGCTGGCACTTCGACCGGCAGATGCTGGCCGAGGGACTCCACCGTCCGGTGGGCGAGGGGGACGTGGCCTTCCGCCCCCGCCAGGGACCCGGCGTCGGCGAACTCCGGGTCGACCTGCGCGGCGGGAGCAGCGGCCCGCACGGGCAGGCCGTCCTCTTCGTGGACGCCCGCGCCCTCACGGCGTTCCTGGAGCAGACGTACGCGGTCGTCGGCGCCGGCCAGGAGTTCCTCGACCTCGACAGGCTCCTCGACGAGTTCCTGGCCCGATGACTCCCGCGATGACCCCCGATGACGCCCGACGGCCCCCGGCCCGCGGCCGCTGAGCCATCCGAAGGCTCGTGGCCGCGGGAGGGTTTCATCCGGCCCGATCGCGGCAAGGCGCCATCTATGGTGCAAATCGGGTACACGATGATGACCGAGCAGGCAGGCCCGCGTGAGCTGGTGGACCACGTGGTGGGAGCGGAGCGGGCGGGGTTCGACTTCTCCGTGATCTCGGACCACTCGTTCCCCTGGCTGGAGTCGCAGGGGCACGCCCCGTACGCCTGGAGCGTCCTCGGCGCGGCCGCGCAGGCCACGTCCCGGATCCCGCTGATGACGTACGTGACCTGCCCGACCTTCCGGTACCACCCCGCGGTCGTCGCACAGAAGGCGGCGACCCTGCAGATCCTGTCCGAGGGCCGGTTCCGGCTGGGACTCGGCTCGGGCGAGAACCTGAACGAGCACATCGTCGGCGCCGGCTGGCCCGCCGCCCACGTACGGCTGGAGATGCTGGAGGAGGCCGTGGACATCATCCGGCGGATGTTCACCGGCGAGTACGTGAGCCACCACGGCACGCACTTCGACGTCGAGAACGCCAGGCTCTGGGACGTCCCCGACGACCTGCCCCCGATCGGGATCGCCGTCTCGGGCCCGGTCTCGTGCGAGGTCGCGGGCCGCCACGGCGACCTCGTGATCGCCACCGAGCCGAAGGCGGAGCTGCTGCGGCAGTTCGACGCGCACGGCGGCGCGGGCAAGCCCCGGGTCGGCCAGCTCCCCGTCTGCTACGACACCGACCGCGACGCGGCCGTGTCCCGCGCGCACGACCAGTTCCGCTGGGCCCTGGGCGGCTGGCGCGTCAATGCCGAACTCCCCGGCCCCACCGGTTTCGAACAGGCCGCCCAGCACACCCGGCCCGAGGACGTGGCCGAGGCCATCCCGTGCGGCGACGACGTCGAGGCGTTCGTCGAGGCGGTGCGGCCCTACGCGGAGGCGGGCTTCACCGAGGTCGCCCTCGTCCAGATCGGCGGCGACCACCAGGCACCGTTCCTGGAGTGGGCCGAGGCCAAGCTGCTGCCCGCCCTGCGGAAACTGTGAGGGGGACCCGCATGGACCGCGCTGCCCTCTTCGACGTCGACGGCACCCTCACGGACACCAACCACCTCCACGTCACCGCCTGGTGGGAAGCCCTGCGGCAGGCCGGACACCGCGTGCCCATGCACGCCGTCCACCGGGCGATCGGCCTGCCCGGCGAGGACCTCCTGGACCACCTTCTCGGCGAGGACCGGGACCACTCCGACGACGACCGGATGAGCGCCGCCCACGACACCCTGTACGCCACGTACTTCGACCGGCTCCCCGCCTTCGACTCGGCAGCGCAGCTGCTGCGCACCCTGTCGCAGGCCGGGTGGAAGGTCCTGCTGGTCACCTCGGCCAAGGACAGGGAACTCGAGGCCCTGCGCAAGGCCGTCGACGCGGACGACGCCATCGACGACACCGCGACCTCCGATGACGTGGAGCACGGCAAACCCGCCCCCGACCCGGTCCGGCACGCCCTCGAACTGGCCCAGGTGCCGCCGGAACGCGCGGTGTTCGTCGGCGACTCCGTCTGGGACATGGAGGCGGCCCGGCGGGCCGGCGTGACCGTCGTCGGCCTGCTGTGCGGCGGGATCCCCCGGGGTGACCTGGAGGAGGCCGGGGCGGCGGCCGTCTACCGCGACCCGGCTGATCTCCTGGCCGGCCTGGGCGCGAGCCCGTTCTCCCGGGTACCCGCCTGAACCCGCGCGAAGGGCGGGGCCCACGCCGGGATTGCCCGGCCCGCCCCGCGCCGGACCGCCGTTTCCCGCCGCCGCCTCCGGGCAGGCGCGGGCCATGAACCAGTCGAAGGCCCCGGTACTCGAAGCGCTGGCCGCCTACCACGAGAGCGGCCAGACCCCTTTCACACCTCCCGGACACAAGCAGGGCCGCGGCACCGACCCCCGGGTGCGGGCCGTCCTGGGCGACGCGGTGTTCCGGTCCGACGTACTGGCCACCAGCGGCCTGGACGACCGGACGTCCTCCCAGGCGGTCGTGGAGGCGGCGCAGGCGCTGATGGCCGAGGCCGTCGGCGCCGACCACGCCTTCTTCTCCACCTGCGGCAGCTCCCTGTCGGTGAAGTCGGCCATGCTGTCCGTGGCCGGGCCGCACGACAAGCTCCTGGTCGGCCGGGACGCCCACAAGTCGGTCGTCTCGGGCCTGATCCTCTCGGGCATCCAGCCCGTCTGGGTCGACCCCCAGTGGGACGACGAACGCCACCTCGCCCACCCGCCGACCGCCGAGGCCTTCGAGGCCGCCTTCGCCGAGCACCCCGACGCCCGCGGAGCCCTGGTGACCACGCCCACCCCGTACGGCACCTGCACGGACCTCGCCGCCCTCGCCGACGTCTGCCACCGGCGCGGCCGGCCCCTGATCGTCGACGAGGCCTGGGGCGCCCACCTGCCCTTCCACCCCGACCTGCCCGCCTGGGCGATGGACGCCGGCGCCGACGTGTGCGTGACCTCCGTCCACAAGATGGGCTCCGGCCTGGAACAGGGCTCGGTATTCCACCTCCAGGGCGACCTGGTCGCGCCCGAAGTGCTCAAGAGCCGCGAAGACCTGCTGGGCACGACCAGCCCCTCGGTGCTCGTCTACGCCGCGCTGGACGGCTGGCGCCGGCAGATGGTCGAACACGGCCGGGTCCTCTACGACGACGCCCTCGCCCTCGCCGCACGGACCCGCGAGCGGATCTCCCGCATCGACGGCATGCGGGTGCACGGCCGGGACGACTTCTGCGGGCCCGGCCGGGCGGCGGACATGGACCCCCTGCAGATCATCATCGACATCAGCGCCTGGGAGGTCACCGGATACCGGGCCGCGGACTGGCTGCGCCGGCAGCACCGGGTCAACCTCCACGTCGCCGACCACCGCCGCGTCAGCGCCCAGCTCACCCACGCCGATGACGAGGGCACGGCCGACGTCCTGCTGGCTGCCCTGACCGACCTGGCCGCCCACGCCCCGGAGCTTCGGACCGGCCGGCCCGTGCAGGTGCCCCCGCCGTCCCGGATCCGGCTGGAGCAGGCGGCCCTGCCCCGCGACGCCTACTTCGGGCCGACCGAACAGGTCCCCTGGGACAAGGCGCACGGACGGATCGCCGCCGAGATGCTGACCCCGTACCCGCCGGGAATCCCGGCGGCCCTGCCCGGGGAGCGCCTCACCCGGGACGTCCTGCGCTACCTGCGCTCCGGGGTCGAGGCGGGCATGTTCGTACCGGACGCGGTCGACCCGCGGCTCACGAGCGTCCGGGTGGTGCGCGAGGAGTGACCTGGAGGCCAAGTGACCCGCCGGGTGCCGGGCGGCCGTGTCCGGCACCCGGCCCCCGCCTGCCTCCCGACCCTCCACTGGTGGATTCACGTCCGCAGGGCCGATGAGTTCCCGCTCGTCCCGGGGTCTACCCACCGACGACACCGAAGCGCCGTCGGGTTGGCTCTCCGATCCGGCGCACTGATGAGACGGAGCACCCCATGCCCGACACCGTGCACGGCCCCGCCGCCTACTTCCCCTCGATCGAGAAGAAGTACGGCCGCCCGGTCGCGGAGTGGAAGGACCTCATCCGGTCCTCGCCGCTGACCCGGCACATGGAGCTCGTCGCCTGGCTCAAGTCCGAACACGGCCTGGGACACGGCCACGCCAACGCCCTCGTCGCGCACACGCGGGCCGAGGACGCCGAGGGCGCCGCCCAGGAGGGCTGACCAGCACGGTCCGGGCTGCCCGTCACCGGCCGCGGCGTGCGGCGCTCCCGCTGGAGGAGGCGGCGCTGCACCGCGCCGTCACGGCCGGTCGGCCGCGCCCGCGCCGTCGGCCGCGGCCGCGACCGGGCGTTCGCCGGGCAGCCAGCGCAAGGCGAACCACAGCTCCATCCGCAGGTCCGGGTCCTGCAGATCGGCGCCCAGCAGCTCGGCCACGCGGCCGATGCGGTGGCGCACGGTGTTGCGGTGCACCTGGAGCGCGGCGGCCGACTGGTCCCAACTGCCTTGCAGGGAGAGCCAGGTGCGCAGCGTCTCCAGCAGGACGGCGGGCCCGGGCGACGCGGCGTTGTCGAGCGGGGCGAACCGGGTCCGGGCCAGCGCGCTCGCGTCGGCGGCGTCCACGATGCCGTGGACGCTCTGCTCGTCGGTGCGGTGGCGGACGACGGGCTCGCGCCGGGCGAGGGCGCGCCGCAGCGCGCGTTCGGCCTGCGTGTCCGCGATCGGCAGGTCGACGGTGGCCACGGGCGGGCTGAAGCCGAGGGTCCAGCCCAGCCGGGCAGCGGCCTCGGCCTCCGCCTCGACACCGTGCCCTCCGGGCACCAGGGCGCGCAGCGCATCGCCGTCCAGGTCGAGGTAGGAGGTGCCCAAGGCGGTTCCGAGGGCCGCGAGTTGCACGGGATCGCCGTCGGAGGTGGCCGTCCGGCCGGCCTGCGGCCTGCTGCGGTGGCCGTGGACGACCACCCACCGTCCGCCGGGCGGTGCGCCGGCCGGGAGGAGGGCGGGGGCGACCTCGGCGGGCGAGGCTCCGAGCATCAGCCGGACCAGCGCGCCCGCGCCGGCGGCATCCGTACCGAGGGCGTGCCGCGGGCTGGTGAGCAGGGAGAGCAGGACGGTGGCCACGCCCGTCACCGACCGGTGGACGACCGTGGGCGCCGCGGCGGCGGCGATGCCGACGACCAGCGGCCCGGCCACGCCTTCCCTGCCGGGAAGCGTGTGCACGGTGAGCCGGCCGCCCGCGTGGTGTTCGGCGGCCGCGGTCGGGGGCGGCTGGGTGCGGCCGGCCCCGGTGTGCCGGGACCGCGCCATCGTGCGTACGGCCAGGTCGAGCAGCTGTCGGCGGACGGCCGGCTCGGGCCGGGGTCCGGCGCTGAACAGCTCCCGGCCGTGCGCGTCGACCAGCACGGTCCAGGCGGCCAGATGGGCGGAGAGCTGCTGAAGGACCGCGGGCATCGCGTCGGGGCGGGCCGCGGCGGAGGCGAGGCCGGACTGGGCCTGCGAGACCTGCCGCAGGTCCCGGGTGCTGGCCTCGGCCATCGCACCGTAGAGGGAGCGGCCGATGGCCACGAACGGGGTGGCGACCGGAACGCGCAGCAGGGGCAGGCCGTGCCGCCCGCAGGCGAGGACCAGGTCCGGCGGGACCTCGTCGTACACCGGTGCCACGCCGAACCCCAGCGCGGCGGCCCCCGCCCCGACCACGCCCCGCACGTAGTCGTCGATGCCCTCCGCGGTGCGGGGGAGCCGCACGCCGGCCGTGAGGAGCAGTTCGCCGCCGATCAGGTACGGGGCCGGATCCTCGACCTCGGTCGTGCCGGCGGTGCCGATCAGCCGGTCGTCGACGGGTCCGGCTATCTGCTCCAGACCCAGTTCGGGGTCGGCGAGCAGCGTGGCGAGGGGCAGGGCGGGGGAGCCGGGCGCGGGGGCGTGGGGCGTGGTCATCTCGTCCGTCCGTTGGATGGTTCATCCATTCTTCACCATCGCATTGGATGGAATCTGCTCTTCCGGGGAGTCCGCGGTCCGCATAGCGTCAGCCCCATCCCCGCTTCACCGGCACCTGCCGCCGCCCCAACGGAGGACCCCTCATGACGGTCGACTACATGGTGATGTTCGGATACCTGCTGGGTATCGTCGGCGTCGGATGGTGGGGCAAACGGCGCGCCGCGTCCAAGAGCGACTTCCTCGTCGCCGGCCGCCGCCTCGGGCCCGTGATGTACACCGGCACCATGGCCGCCGTCGTCCTCGGCGGCGCCTCCACCATCGGCGGTGTGCGCCTCGGATACACCCACGGCCTCTCGGGCGCCTGGATGGTCTTCGCCATCGGCCTGGGCCTGCTCGCCCTGAGCGCCTTCTTCTCCGCCCGCATAGCCCGGCTCAAGGTCTACACCGTCGCCGAGATGCTCTCGCTGCGCTACGGCGACGCCGCGAGCCTGATCTCCGGCCTCGTGATGTGGATCTACACGCTGATGCTGGTCGTCACCTCCACCATCGCCTACGCGACCGTCTTCGACGTCCTGTTCGACGTGCCGCGCTGGGCGGCCGTGGTGATCGGCGGCTCGGTCGTCGTCGCCTACTCGGCCATGGGCGGCATGTGGTCCATCACCCTCACCGACATGGTGCAGTTCGTGGTGAAGAGCATCGGCGTCCTGGTGCTGCTCCTGCCGATCGCGGTCGTCAAGGCCGGCGGCTTCGCGCAGATGAAGGACGAACTCCCGGACGACTACTTCTCCTTCACCTCCATCGGCGGGGAGACCATCTTCACCTTCGTGCTGATCTACACCTTCGGCATGCTGATCGGCCAGGACATCTGGCAGCGCATCTTCACCGCCCGCTCCGACAAGGTCGCCTCCTACGGCGGCACCGCGGCCGGCCTGTACTGCCTGGTGTACGCCCTGGCCGGCGCGTTCATCGGCATGGCCGCCAAGACCCTCTACCCGACGCTGGAGAGCGCCGACAGCGCCTTCGCGACCATCGTCAAGAACCTGCTGCCGACGGGAGTCAAGGGCCTGGTCCTCGCGGCGGCGCTGTCCGCCATGATGTCCACCGCCAGCGGCGCCCTGATCGCGTCGGCGACGGTGGCCAACAACGACATCCTGGCCCGGCTGCGCGTACGCGGCGGGCGCCCCGCCGGGGCACCGGACCACGAGGACCACGACGAGGTCCGCGCCAACCGCGTGACCATCGTGGCCCTGGGCGTCGTCTCGATCGTCGTCGCCTGCCTGCTGGACGACGTCATCGCCGCCCTGACCGTCGCCTACAACATGCTCGTCGGCGGCCTCCTCGTCCCCATCCTCGGCGGCTTGCTGTGGCGGCGCGGCAACCTCCAGGGCGCTCTCGCCGCGATGACCGCGGGCGGCCTCACCGTGATCACCCTGATGGTCACCGAGGGCGTGCTGGCCAACGAGCCCGTCTACTACGGCCTCGCCGTCAGTCTCGTCGCCTACCTGGCGGTCAGCCTCGCCACCCGGCCCACGGACGCCGCGATCCTGGACCGGTGGCGCCGCCGCCTGGCCGGTGAGGACACCGCCCAGGCCGCCCCGCCCGCCGCCGCCCCCGCGGTCGCCGCACCCGCCGCCTCCGAGCACTGACGGACGGAGGACGGAAGACGGAAGACGGCTGCGGAACAAGGAACTCGGAGGACTCCATGGACACCACCGAACGCGTGCTGCGCCGCGAACTCGCCGCGGTCTACCGGCTGGTCGCGCACTTCAGGATGACGGACCTGATCTTCACCCACATCTCCGCCCGCCTCCCCGGCCCCGAGCAGCACTTCCTCATCAACCCCTACGGCCTGCTCTTCGAGGAGATCACCGCCTCCAGCCTGGTGAGGATCGACCTGTCCGGCCGGCCCGTCGAGCCGGGCCCCCACCCCGTCAACCCGGCCGGCTTCGTCATCCACGGCGCGATCCACAGCGCCCGCCCGGACGCCCACTGCGTCCTGCACACGCACACCCGAGCCGGCTGCGCCGTCGCCGCCCAAGCGGACGGGCTGCTGCCGCTGAACCAGATGTCGATGGAGTTCCACAACCGGCTGGGCTACCACGACTACGAGGGGGTCGCCCTCAACCTCGATGAGCAAAAGCGCCTGGTCGCCGATCTGGGCGACCACCCCGCGATGATCCTGCGCAACCACGGCCTGCTGACCGTAGGCGCGAGCCCCGCCCAGGCCTTCCTGCGCATGCACTACCTGGAGCGGGCCTGCCAGATCCAGACCACGGCCATGGCCGGCGGCGCCCCGCTGGTGCTGCCCGCCCCCGAGGTCTGCGAGCTGACCGCCCGACAGCTCTCCGGAGAGCAGCACGGGTCCGACTTCCAGGACGACGAGGCGTACGACCTGGCCTGGGCCGCCCTGCTCCGCCTCGTCGAGCGCATCGCCCCCGACCACGCCAACTGAGAGACGCCGATGAGCACCGAGAACCCCAGCGGCACCCGCGGCATTCGCACCACCCGCGGCATCCGCAACACCCGCAACGGCGGCGACCTCGTCGTCGAATCCCTCTCCGCCCTCGGCGCCGAATGCGTCTTCGGCCTCCCCGGCCAGCACGCCCTGGGCCTCTTCGACGCACTGCGCCGCTCCCCCCTGCGCTACGTGGGCCTGCGGGTCGAGAACAACGCCGGCTTCGCCGCCGACGGCTACGCCCGCACCGCCGGTACCGCCGCCCCGCTGTTCCTCTCCACCGGCCCGGGCGCCCTCACCTCGCTCGCCGCCCTCCAGGAGGCGGCCGCCGCCTCCGTCCCCGTACTGGCCGTCTCCAGCCAGGTCCCCTCGGCCGGCCTCGGCGGCGGCCGGCACGGCTACCTGCACGAACTCGTCGACCAGCAGGCCAGTTTCCGCGACATCGTCAAGAGCGTGCACACCGCGCGCACTGCCTCGCAGATCCCCTCCGCCCTGGCCGCCGCCTGGGAGTCCGCGCTCAGCGTGCCCTACGGACCGGTCTGGTTGGAGGTCCCCCAGGACGTCCTGCTCGCACCGACCACCGTCCCCCCGGTGACCGGTCTGCGCGCCGAGCCCCGCCCGCTGCCCCCTCGGCCCGAGCTGATCGCAGAGGCCGCCCTCCTCCTGGCGGAGGCCGAGCGCCCGGTCATCCTGGCGGGCGGCGGAGTGATCCGCTCGGGCGCGACCGGGGAACTGCTGCACCTCGCCGAACTGCTGCGCGCCCCGGTCGCCACCACCTTCGGAGCCAAGGGCGCCTTCCCCTGGGAGCACCCTCTCTCACTCCAGTCCTGGCTGGAGGACCGCCACACCACCGACCTGCTCGAGCAGGCCGACGTCCTCCTCGTGGTCGGCTCCGGGCTCGGTGAACTGTCCAGCAATTACCACACGTTCGCCCCGCGCGGCCGCCTGATCCAGATCGAGGCGGACCTCGGCAAGCTGGAGTCCAACCACCCCGCCTTCGGGATCCACGCCGACGCCCGACCCGCCCTGGCAGCCCTGGTCGACTCCATCCCCGCCAGGGAGCCGGACGGCCGCGCCGAGGCGGCGGCGGCCGGGCTGCTCGAACGCGTCGGTGCGCGCCTCGACGAGCAGGGGCTGCACCTGGAACGCGGACTGCTGGCCTCCCTGCGGCGCGCCCTGCCCGACGTCGCGCCGGTCTTCTTCGACATGACGATCCTCGGCTACTGGGCCTGGTCGGCCTTCGACGCCCGCGTACCGAACGCCATGCACTCCGCCCAGGGCGCCGGCGGCCTCGGCTACGGATTCCCCGCGGCCATCGGCGCGGCGGCCGCCCGCCCGGACCGGCCGGTGCTCGCGGTCTCCGGGGACGGCGGGGCGATGTACTCGATCGCCGAGCTGGCGACCGCCCGCCAGCTCGGCCTGAACGTCACCTGGCTGATCGTCGACGACGGCGGCTACGGCATCCTGCGCGACTACATGACGGACACCTTCGGCGAGGCCACCGCCACCGAACTCGCCCGCCCGGACTTCGTCCGACTCGCCGGATCCTTCGCCGTCCCGGCCTCCCTCACCACCCCCGAGGACCTGGAGCGGGACCTGGCCGCGGCCCTGGCCGCCCCCGGCCCGAGCGTCCTGGTCCTCCCGGCCCTGCTGCGCATGTTCGCCCCCACGCACACGGCGCCGGCCCCGGCGCCCTGAGCCTCGGACACGGCGGGACCACCACCGCCGGGCGAGCGGGCCGGGCACGCCCGTTCGCCGCCCGCCCGGCCGTCGCCTAGCCGCGTGCGTCCACCACCGCGAGGAGCTTGCCGCTGGCCGCGCTGCGGTCCAGCGACGCCCCGTCGACCACCTCGACCACCAGCTCCAGCAGCTCCTCCGCCACCGCCGAGCGGAGCTCCGGGTAGCCGGCGAGGAAGACCTCCCGCAGCCGCTCCGCGTCCGCCGCCCCGGCCCGCTCCACCCGTACGGTCAGCCGCTCGCGCGCGTCCGTGCGGTCGAGCCGGATCTGCAGCTCCCCGCGATGGCCGCCCTGTTCCCCGGCCAGGGCCAGGAAGCGGCGGTGGCCCAGGAAGTAGGTCGCCACCCGCATCACGTCACCGGTGCGCCCCCGCAGCTCGAAGCGGGGCGCCGTCCGGCCGCAGGGGCAGCGGCCCGGCACCTCCCGGCCGAGGTCGCCGATCACGTACCGGCCCAGGTGCTGCCCGCGCCGGGCGTGTGTGGTGAAGACCAGCCGGCCCGTCTCGCCCGGGGCCACCGGCCGGTCCTCGACCGGATCCACGATCTCCATCGTGTGGAGGTCCGCGTGCAGGTGGTGGACACTCCCGGAGCTCTCGGTGCACTGGTAGCCGAGCGGGCCGAGGTCGGTGCTGCCGTAGGTGATCGAGCGGACGGCCTCGATGCCGAACGTGTCCTTCAGGGTGCGCTGCTGCTCCTCGGTGAAGTGCTCGCCGCCGTAGAAGACCTTGCGCAGGCCCCCGTACGCGCGCAGGGCGTCCGCCTCCGCGTGGAGCAGCTGCCACAGGTAGGAGGGCATCCCGAAGAGGGTGTCCGCCCCGTGGTCGATCAGGGCCCGCGCGGTGGCGCGGTGGTCGGGCCCGGCGGACAGCGGCAGCTGCACCCCGCCGAGCCGCTCCAGCACGGAGAAGAAGCTGATGAAACCGCCGTACATGCCGCCGCAGTAGAAGAGGTTGGCGGTGCGGTCCCCGACCGGGTCGTAGCCGGCGGCGAGCAGGCCGCGGGCGGCGGCGTGCATCTGGGTGTCGTAGTCGTCGTAGCTGAAGAGCGACAGCGCGGGCGCGCCGGTGCTGCCGCCGCTGCGGAAGTACAGCTCGGCGTCGGCCCGCGCCACCCGCGGGCCCAGCTTCTGCACGTCCTCCTTGCCCAGCAGGGGGCCCGCGGGCCGCGGCAGGACCACGGGGCGTGCCAGGTCGTCCAGGCAGGCGGTGGTGGCGAAGCGGGCCGGATCGGCCTGGACCGCGACGCGGCGGCTGTAGCGCTGGAGGGCGTAGACGCCGTCGTGCGGCTCGCCCGTGTAGCTGTCCGGCATGGCGCCGACCGGGGTGACGCGGGTGACGCCGGCGGCGAGGGCGGTGCGCGACAGTTCGGCGATGTCGGTCGGGCTGCCCGCGAGGCCCGCGGTCTGCAGGTAGCGCCGCATCGGGCGCAGGGTGGCGACCAGCCGCTTGCGGGGCAGCGGTTTGACCCACACGCTGCGGTGCAGCGGAGAGGCGGTGAGCGGGGACCGGGTGTCGGCCATGACCCGCCAGGAGCCGTCGGGCGCGGCGAACACCCGGGTCAGGCCCAGGTGTTCCTCCAGCCGGGCCACGAGCTCGGTGGTGGTCAGCTCGGCGGCCTCGGCGGGATCCGGCCCGTCCGCCGACGCGTCGGCCACGGCCGGCGGCCGGGCCGCGAGGACGGCGGCGAACCGCTCGGCGAAGGCGAACACCTCGCCCTCGTCCTCGGTGTCGAGGTAGACCACCTGCGGGCTGGAACAGGCCTGCTGCTCGTACCGGCACACATCGTCCGCGAGGCCTTCGAGCGTGCCCGGATCCGACCAGGCGTCACCGGTCAAATACGCGAAGGAGATCCGGTGCCCCCACTCCACCAGCCGGCAGCCGGCCGGCACATGGGCCGCCACCCCTTCGACGGCCCCCTCCCCGCCCCATACGGCGACGGCGTCCGCGGGCGCGCACATCAGGCGCAGCCACTCCTGCCGGGAGGAGGGGAAGCGCAGCACGACGATCCGCGCGGCCAGCGCCCCGCTGGGGTCCAGGGCCGCGAGCTCGGCCAGCAGGTGCTGGGTCAGGAGGGTGTCCGAGCCGCTGGTCTTGAGGACGTTGACGTTCCCCGCGAGCAGGCCCTCGACGACGCTCAGCGGCGCGACGGTCGCGGCGTTGCCCGGGGCGATGTGGGCGACCAGGCCGACGGGAGCCCAGGCCTCGTAGACCGTCTCGCGCGGATCCGCCCGGTTCAGCCGGCCGGGCGTCGCGCTGCCGAGTTCGCGGCGCAGCTTGCGGGTCAGCTCCCGCCGGCCGAGCAGGCCGCCGAGCTCGGCCAGGACGGCCGGGTCCTCGCCCGCGGGCAGGTGCGGCGCGAGCCTGCCGTGCAGCGGGTGGGCCGGGTCGCGCAGGGCGGCGGCCAGCGCGTCGCAGGCGGCCAGGACGGTCTCGGTCTCCAGTCCTTCGGCCAGTGCGGCCTCGACGGCGGCCGGCAGCTCCGCGAGGCGGCGCCCGGCTTCCTCGTCGCCGATGAAGGCGCCCTGCCAGTAGTGGTGCGCGGCGTCCGCGCCGTCACCGTGGTCCTCGTACACGGCCTTGTTCTCCGTCACGCTCACGCCATGCCCTTCATCAGTTCCGCTGCGGCCACCGCGCAGCTGCGGTTGCGGCTCACCCCGGCACGGCCGTGGACGGTGAACCAGGGGGTCCGAAGCCCGCACCCGCAGGCGTCGCCCGGCCGCAGGGAGGCGAGGTCGCCCATGACCACGCTCTGCGCCGGCACCGAGGTGATGTACGGGGACACCAGGTGCAGGTAGCCCCGTTCGCCGTACGGCAGGGGCTCCAGCGTGCGGGTGGAGCGGATCGTCACCCGGGACCAGACGGGCGCGTGCAGCCGGTGGCGGTCGCACTCGATGTACGGGATGCAGTGCTCCACCGACCCGAAGGTGTCCCGGATCCGCTCACCCGGGATGCCGAGCTGCTCGGTGACGCGGGCGTACAGCTCCTCCTTGCCGATCCGCCGGTCGGCGTGCCCCTTCCAGCCGCCGCCGAGGACGACGAGGGAGCCCTCGGGCAGGCGCAGCGGGGGCAGCCCCATGGCGCGCATCCGCTCCAGGGTGAAGAAGAGGAACGCCGGGAAGCCCAGGATGCGGACCGGGGCGTCCTCCCGCTCGAAGCGGCGCAGCGCGGCGATGCACCCGAAGGGGTCGAACTCGTGGTCGCCGCCGGTGTTGCGCAGGGCGTACTCGACGCTGCGCGCCGGGGCGAAATCGCACAGGTAGTTGTCGGTGAAGGCGGTCCCGAGGTTCAGCGAGGGAGCCGGCTCGTAGCTGTACAGGAGGTAGTTGACCTCCTGGTCGGGGGTGATCCAGCCGTTGCGGTCGAAGATCCGGGCGACCATGCGCTGGGCGGAGCGAATGGTCCACCGGTCGAAGAACATCTGCGACTTCTGGCCGGTGGTACCGGAGGAGGTCAGGTGCAGATCGACCTCCTCGCGCGGGATGGAGAGCACCTCGTGGCGCTTGAAGAAGTTCGCGTGGACGAGCGGCGCGCGGTACGGCTCGGCCGGGGGAGTGGCCTCGTACAGGGAGCGGAAGAACGCGGAGCGCTCGGTGTGCCAGGCGTTGGCCTCCGCCATGGCCGCCGCGAACAGTTCGTCCTCCGCGGGCCCGAAGGCGTACGGGTCGGTCAGGTCGCACAGCTGCTGTACGTGCGGCAGGAGGGCCGGGTCGGGTACGGCGACCGGCGCGAGATGCGGGTTCACAGGATTCACGGGGTGTGTGGGGCTCATGAGGCAACCTCGGTGGATGTGGGCAGATGGGTCGACGCCCAGGCCGACACGAAACAGTCCAGATAGGGCTGGAGGGGCGGTTCGACGGCGACGCCGCGGAAGTCGATCCGCTCGCTGGAACGGGACAGGACGGCGTAGTCGTGGAAGCCGTCCCCGTCCGCTCGCATCGCCGGGTAGAGGGCTCCGGCGACGAACCCCTGCGCCAGGAAGGCCGAGAGGGCCTCCTGGTGGGCGAGCGGCACCAGGGCCTCGACGTATCCGGCGCCCGCACGGGCCAGCGCGCGGGTGACGGGTTCGAGGTGCGCGGCCGCGGCGGCCGGGTCCGGGTGGGCGGTCAGCAGGGAGGCGTACCCGCCGGCGCGGTTGACGTAGGCGTAGACCTCGAACCGGCCGTCCTCGGGGGTGAGCAGCACGTTCGGGGTGTGCAGCGGGTAGAACCAGCCCTCGGCGCCGGGGAACCGCTCGCGGAAGCGGCGGCGTACGAAGGCGGGAGCCTCGATCGACTCCAGCCGCTCGACGGCCCCTTGCGGCGCGGGTGCGGGGAGCGGGCCGGCGGCGGCCCGCACCCCGGGGTAGCCGATGCCGAGTGCGGCTCCGGCGGTGCGCAGCAACGGCAGGAGCGGGGCGGGCACTTCGGCGACGGGGATCCGGCGATCGAGCACGCCCGCGGAGTGACGCGCGTAGAGCGCGAGGCTCTCGCGGCTGCGGAGATCCACCGCGTTGGGCAGGATGCCCAGCGGACGGAAGCCGTTGCGCGCGACGACACGCTGAGGACCGGCACTGACGGTGCGTACGGTCGCGTACACCGAGTCCAGCCGTCCCGTGTCCAGCATCCCGGCGCACAGCGCCTCGGTCAGGGCGGCGGCCAGGCCCCCCGAGCGGTGCCCGGGGTGGACGGCGATGCCCTCCAGGCGGCCGATGCGGCTGCCCGGCTCACCGTGGATGGCGGCTGACGCGGTCAGTGCACCGGTGTCGGGGCAGCGGCCGACGAGCCACAGGGAGTGCGGGTCTGCCATGAGCCGGGCCATCTCGGCCGGGTCGGTGCCGAGGGCCACCGGGTAGTGCGGCCCGTAGACGGCGTAGTAGAGCTGGCGCAGCTCGGCGATGTCCGCACGGGCGGCCGGGGTGATGACGGGGTTCACCGGCCGCCCCCGACGGGCTGCGCACGCCGGCCGCCATCCGCTGCGGGGGAGCCGAGCAGGGCCAGCGCACAGGCGGCGGGGACCAGGCCGATCCCCTGCACCAGGCACAGCGTCTGCGGCGACAGGACGTCACCGGCCGTGCCGAACACCAGTGAGGCCACCGGCAGCGAGGCCCCCAGCACGGCTTGCATCACGGCGAAGAACCCGGGCTTGTCCGCCGCCGGCACCAGCCGCTGGAAGAGGGCCACGAAGCGGACGCTGACGGCCCCGGCACACCAGCCGGCCACGGCCAGGCTGCCGGCGACGACCGGACGCTGCGCGATCAGCCCGGGCAGCGCCAGGGCGAGGGCCATGAGGCCCAGGCAGTAGGCACCGGCGACCGTGGGCCGCCCCGGCACGCGGGCGCCGGTGAAGGCGCCTACGAGCGCACCCGTGCCCAGGGAGGCCTCCAGCAGCGCCACCGTGCCGCCGCCGCCCTGGAGGACCGAGCGGGTGTAGAGGGGGATGACGACGAACACGGCGGTCGTGAACAGGTTCGCCACCGCGAAGCAGACCAGGATCCGCCGTACGTAGGGCAGTTCGCCCAGGATGCGGCGGAGCGTGCGCCGCGGGGGAGCGGCTGCCGGCGGGGCGTCCGGGGCAGTCGATGCGGTCGCGGTCGCCGCGGCGGCCGATAGGGACGACGCGGTGCGGAAGCGGGCGCTCGCGACGAGGAGGGCGGCGCCGAGGTAGGCGGCCGCGCACCCTGCGGCCAGTCCGGCCACCCCGGCCCGGTCGACGGCGAGGGCGCCGAGCAGCGCCCCGCCGAGGCCGGCCAGGGACTGGGTGGACAGCTCGAAGCCGGTGGCCGTCTCGATGTCGGCGTCGTCGACGAGTTCGGGCACCGAGGTGGTCAGGCAGGGGTCGAAGAACGCCTGGCAGGTCGCCAGGGCGAGGCCGGCGGCGTACACGGTGGCGAGCGGCAGCCCGCCGCCGTACGCCCACAGCGCGAGGGCAGCCGCGGCGCCCCCGGCCAGACCGGCGGCGCTGCACAGCACCGAACGGTGCGCGAACCGGGCGACGGCCCGGGCCACGACGGGCGCCAGCGCCACGGCGGGCAGGGTGCAGACCGCCATGAACAGCCCGGAGGCCAGACCGCGGGCGTCGTGGACGGCGTAGGCGACGATCCACCAGGAAACGCCGACCTGGAACATGCGCACGGCGGCCTGGGTGAGGACCTGGCCGAGCCACACGGCACCGAAGGCGCGGTTGCGCAGGATCAGCGGAGCGCGCCGGCCTGCGATTGAGGCCTCCGCCCCGGTTTCGGCCTCGGGTGCGGCCACGGATGGGGTGGTCATGCGGTCGGCCTCTCGTCGAGGACCCGGACCAGCTTGCCCGAGCGCGGGTTGACGGCGAGGTCGCGGTGGCGCGCCCACTCCACGGACAGCGGGTGCACGAACCCGGCGCGCACGCTGTCCGGATACAGCGGCCGTACGGTCTCCAGCTGCCTGACCACGGCCCTGGCCAGCGCGTCCCGGCCCGCTGCGGGCCGGCCGGGAGCGTCGGGGGCCGCCGCCAGCCGCAGGACGAGCCCGTCGCGGCCGTTCCAGCGGCGGACGACGAGCTGCATGCCGGCCACCTGCCCCGCGGTGTCCGCCGCGGCCACGGCGTCCTGGGCGTCCTGGGTGTAGAGGGAGACGGGGCCCACCCGTACGCCCTCTTCGGCGCGGCCGAGGATCCGGAAGTGGCCCGGCCCGGTGCCGGTCCACTCCGCCCGGTCGCCCGCGGGGTAGCGGATGATCGGCATGAGGCGCCGGAAGAGGCTGGTGACGACCACCCGGCCGGGCCGCCCCGGCTCGGTGACGGGCTCGTCGGTGGAGTCGTCGAGGATCTCGACGACCGAGTACGGGGTGAAGGCGCGGTGCACCCGTGCGTCGGGGCCCGGTACGGGGCGGCCGAGCAGGCCCGCGTCGACGCTGGCGTACCCGACGGAACGCACCTCGGCGCCGGGGAACGCGGTGGCCAGCAGGCGCCGTTGGTCGTCGAACAGGGCCTCGCCGCCGAAGAGGAGCAGCTCCACCGAGTCGAGCCGGGCGGCGGAGGCGATGGTCTGCTCGGCGAGGCGGCACAGGGTGGTGGGCGTGCCGGCCAGCACCTGGGCCGCGAGCTCGCGCAGGGTGGGGATCGTCGACTCCAGCGGTGCGCCGCCGCCGATGGGCAGGCGGACGTTGTCCACGGGCGCGTGGGCCAGCGAGTCGAGGACGAACAGGAAGCTGGCGTACAGCTCCCCGGCGTAGAAGAGGTCGGCGACGCGGTGCCCCGGGCGCAGGCCGGTGTCCACGAGCCCCTGGCCGAAGGAGGTGACGAAGGTGCGCCACTCGTCGCGCGTGTAGACGGAGAACTTCGGGGACCCGGTGGTGCCGCCGGTCTTGTAGACCGTGGCCTCACTGAGCGGCCCGGTCAACACGCGGCTGTCGTGCAGCGAGTTGGCCGCCCAGAAGGCCTTCTGATCGACCACCGGCAGGTCGGTGAGGCGGTCGGCGTGGGGCGGGAGGGATGCGTAGAGGTCCTGGTAGAACGGCGAGTTGTGCCGGGCGAAACGTATGAGGTCCGAGAGTTGCTGGGCGGACATGAGCCTTTGCCTAGGTGACGGGAATGGGGACGGGAGTCCCGGCGGGGCGCGGCGACGACTCGCCTGCGGGCTCGACCGGTGTGCACGGGGGACCCCCCGGCGCCCCCGCCTCCTCGACGCACGCCAAAAGGTGACGCGCAGTCACGATGATGAAACATCAGTGCGCTTGTCACCAAATTGGGCAAGTATTTCCGGCCATCCCGGCACTGTGCGCCAGTATTTGCGTCTGGCTGGAAGGGCCTGCACCCCCCTGGAGGCGGAGGCGCGCGCTCCAACGCGAGGCGGGACCGTGCCGGGGAGCCGCGTTAGCGCAGCCCGCGGGGAGGAGCCCGGCGCCGGCGGCGCTGGTCCGCATCCCTCGGCGCGACCGGCGGGCAGCCCTCGGCGCCGCCACGGGCGGTGCCCGTCGCGCCGAGCCGAACGGCTCAGCCGGTCGTGTTGAGCCGAACAGCTCAGCCCGTCGCGCCGGGCCGGCCGGGGGTTCGTAGCGTGGTGCCGTGGCAGCCACCGAGAAGCCTTCGCCCGCCGCCTACCGCAATCTGTTCGTGGCCACGGTCGGGTTCGTGCTCACCTTCTGGGCCTGGGACCTGATCGCGCCGCTGGGCAGCGACTACCGGGACCGGCTCGGGCTGAGCTCGGTCCAGCAGTCGCTGCTGGTCGCGGTGCCCGTGATCGTCGGTTCCGTGGGCCGTGTCCCGGTGGGCGCGCTCACCGACCGCTACGGCGCGCGCCTGATGTTCCCGCTGGTCTCCGCGCTCACCATCGTGCCGGTGCTGCTGCTGATCCCCGCGCGCCACTCGTACGCCGCGACGCTGGCCGTCGGCTTCGTGCTCGGCCTCGCGGGAACCACCTTCGCCATCGGCGTCCCGCTGGTCAACTCCTGGTTCCCGCCCGCCCGGCGCGGCTTCGCGCTCGGAGTCTTCGGCATGGGCATGGGCGGGGTGGCGCTCTCGGGCTACTTCACCCCGCGGATCGCCGCCCACGGCGAGACCCTTCCCTTCCTCGTGGTGGCCGCCGCCCTCGCCGTGTACGCCGCGCTCGCCGCCCTGCTGCTCCGGGACCGGCCCGGCCGCCCGGTGCCGAGCGATTCGCTGACCGCCCGGCTCGGCCGCGCGGGCCGGCTGCGGGTGACCTGGGAGCTGTCGGCGCTGTACGCGATCGGCTTCGGCGGCATCGTCGCCTTCGGGGTGTACCTGCCGACGTACCTGAAGACCTGGTACGGGCTCTCGCCGACCGATGCGGGCACCAAGGCGGCCGGATTCGCCCTCCTGACCGTCATCGCCCGCCCCTTCGGCGGCTGGCTGGCCGACCGCGTCCACCCGGCCCTGGTCACGGCGGCGGCCCTCGGCTTCGTCGCGCTCCTCGCCGTCGTCCAGGCGTTCGACCCCGCTCTGGACCCCGTCGGGACCATCTGCTTCCTGTGCATCGCGGCGGGGCTCGGGACGGCGAGCGGCAGCGTCTTCGCCCTGGTGGCGCAGGTGACACCGCAGGCCCAGGTGGGCAGCGTCACCGGCATCGTCGGTGCGGTGGGAGGCCTGGGCGGTTTCGTGCCGCCCCTGGTCATGGGCGCCGTGTACAGCGCCAAGGACTCCTACTCGATCGGCTTCATGCTCCTGTCCGACCTGGCCCTGGCGGGCTGCGTGTACGCGTACGGCCGGATGCGCACCGTACGGCCGGACGGCGCCGGCGCACAGCCGCCGGGCGGCCCGGGCCGGGGGGTTGTCGCTGTCGGTCAGTCGGGCGACGAGTGACGTTTCTGTGGTGAACGGGCTACGCCGTTGGGGTGAGTAAAGGCTTCACAAGTGAAGGGTCTGCACTTCACCAAGGGAAGATCCACATCGCGTAAAGGGCCGTCGTGTCGAACTGGCCCCCGCCCTTCCCTGTGCCAACGCGCCCCTCGGAGGAACCGAACGATGACTTACGGCAACAAGCTGCGGGAACAGATCGCGAAGCCGGGCACCACCCCCCTGATCGGGGTGTACGACATGTACTCCGCCTCGGTGGCGGCCCAGCACTACGACGGGATGTTCGTGTCCGGATTCGGCTTCGCCGCCTCCTACTACGGGCTGCCGGACATCGGATTCATCGCCTGGCCCGACATGGTGGCCTTCGTCCAGCGCCTGCGCGGTGCCTTCCCCCGCCACCACCTCCTCGTCGACATCGACGACGGCTACGTCGACCCCGAGGTGGCCTGTCACGTCGTGGAGGGCCTGGAGCGGATGGGCGCCTCCGGCGTCATCCTCGAGGACCAGAAGCGCCCGAGGCGCTGCGGGCACGCGGACGGCAAGCAGGTGCTGCCGCTGGGGGAGTACCTGGAGAAGCTGGACATGGTGCTGGCCACCCGAAAAGACCTGGTGGTCGTCGCGCGCACCGACGCGACGGAGGAGGCCGACATCATCCACCGGGCGCAGGCGCTGGCGGCGACGGACGCCGACGTCGTACTGGTCGACGGCGTGCGCAGCGTGGAGTGGATCGAGCGGATCCGCGAGGCGGTCGGCGGCAAGCCGCTGCTGTTCAACCAGATCGCCGGAGGCAAGTCGCCCCGCCTGTCCCTCGGCGAGCTGACCGACCTCGGCGTCGACGTGGCCATCTACAGCACTCCGTGCCTCTTCGCCGCGCACAAGGCCATGGACACCGCACTGGCCGAGCTGAGGCTCGCCGACGGGCGGCTGCCCGCGGCGGACGGCAGCGACGAGGTCGGTGTCGGGGAGTCCACCCAGCTACTGGCCAAGAACATCACGCGCCACCACCCGGTGCCGGGAGCGCGCGAGAGCGTGGGCGTGTGACCGGCGCGCGCCTGCGTGCCGCCGCCTGTCTGGCGGTCGCCGTCCTCGCGGGCGGTACGGCGCCGGCTGCCGCGAGCGGAAGCCTGATCACCGTCATCGACAATTCGCACGCCGACTCCGTGCTCGAAGTCGACCGGACCGCCAACCTCCAGAGCGGGAGCGGGACCGCGGGCAGCGATCACGACGGCAGCGCCGTGGACGTGCTGGCCACTCTCGTGGAAGCGGCCCGCCTGGAGCACGGGGAGGACTGACCCGGGCCGACCCGGCCCGCGCGGCGCCTGCACGGGCCGCCGCGCGGGCGTGGGTCGGGGCCCCCGGGTTCCCGGGCCGCGTCAGGGCGCCGTGCGGCCGTCGACGGGGACGTCCAGCCGGTCGGCCAGGGTGGTGAGGGCGGCCCCCAGGGGGAGCGCGACCCGGGTCACGGCGTGCTGGTCGCCGCGGGTCGTGTCCCGGTTGACGATCAGTACGGGCTTCCCCTCCCGGGCCGCCTGACGGACGAACCGAAGCCCCGACATCACGGTCAGCGACGAGCCCAGGACCAGCAGCGAGGTCGCCTCCGCGACCAGCGCGCGACAGCGCTCGACCCGCTGCGGCGGCACGGCTTCGCCGAAGAACACCACGTCCGGTTTGAGGATGCCGCCACACCCTGAGCAGGGCACCACGCGGAAATCCCGTACCTGTTCGTCGGTGAGGTCGGCGTCCCCGTCCGGGTTCAGTCCGGCGGCCACCGGTGCGAAGCCCGCGTTGGCCTCCTCGAGCCGCCGGGCGAGTTCGCGGCGCGGGAGGGAGGCGCCGCAGGACAGGCACACGACCCGGTCCAGGCCTCCGTGCAGCTCTACCACGCCGTCACTGCCGGCGGCCTGGTGCAGCCCGTCGACGTTCTGGGTGATCACCCCGGAGAGCAGCCCGTGCCGCCCGAAGGCGGCCACGGCCCGGTGCCCGGCATTGGGCAGGGCCCGGCCGAAGGTCCGCCAGCCGAGGTGGCTGCGCGCCCAGTACCGGCGCCGGCCCCGCGCGCTGGAGGTGAACTCCTGGTAGGTCATGGGCGTGTGCCGGCGCAGGCTCCCGCCCTCGCCCCGGTAGTCGGGGATCCCCGACTCGGTGGACAGGCCCGCCCCGCTGAGCACCAGCACGCCCCCGGCCCTCAGCGCATCGGCGACCGGCCCGGGATCGGTGCTCGCGGGCCGTGGATCCCCGGTAGGCGTCCAGCTGAGAGTGGGGCGCATACGCATGCCCCCAGAGTACGGAACCCGAGTACGGAACCCGAGAACGGAACCCGAGAACGGAACCCGAGAACGGAACCCGTCCAAAGGGCGGGGCCGAGCCGGCGGCCGCTCGGCTCCGCCGCGCGGTCAGTGGCCGAGGGCGTTCTTGAGCTGCTGCTTGGTCATGGTCGAGCGGCCCTCGACACCGCGCTTCTTCGCCTCCTGGTACAGCTCGTCCTTGGTGCGTTCGGACGAGCCGCCGCCCCCGCTGCCGGACTTCTGCCCGCCCCGCTGTGAGGCCGACTTGCCCTGTGTGGAGCTACGGCTGGCGGTCTTGCTCTCTCCCGACCGGGCACGTTCCTTGTTCACCGTGCGGGAGGCCATCTCCTTCGCGCGGCCTTCGGACATGCCGCGCTTCTCGCCCGACTCCTTGACGTGCTCGTACTGCCGTTCCCGCTTGGGACTTGAACCTCGGGGCATGACGAAACCCTTCATCGACGGACATGACTTCAAGGCCATGGTGCGCGTACCCGCAACCGCCCGCATCTCACGCCGCTCGGACGGGGGACGGGCCCGGCGCGGCCCCGGCCGTGCGCCGCCGGCCCGAACAGGGCACCGTAGGGAGGCACCGTGAGGATGAGGGGGAGGAGAGGGGAACCGCCGTGAACGAGCCGGACGCAGCTCCGTGGGTCGTCTTCGCCAACTTCCTGTCGGACCTGGCGGTGGATCTCGACGAAGGCCAGGCGCTGGCGCAGTGGGCACTCCAGGCGCCGCGGAAGGCCTGGCTGCTGAGGGCCGGGGACGTACTGGTGAGCCCGGTACCGCTGAGCGGGGAGTTCCGGCGGTACGTGAGCGGCCTGACCGGAGTGCCGATCGAGCGGGCCGCGGTCATCGAGGTACCGCCCGCGGGCTCCGTCCCCCTCGCGGAGGCGGTCCGCCGGGCCGGGCTCCTCGGGGAGGTGCGCGCCCACGCGGGCCGGCCGGGGACCGCCCTGCTGCCCACGGCCATGGACGCGTCCGCCCTCGCGTTCGCCCGGGACCTCGGCATCACCGTGCACCCCTACGCGAGCGTCGAGGAGGCCGTGGCCGCCCTGCCGACCACGATGCTGCTGAACACGAAGGCGGGCTTCCGCCACGCCGCCGCGCAGGTCGGCATGCGGTTGCCGGAGGGGCGGGTGTGCCGGCGCCCGGAGGTGGCGCAAGCCGTGGCCCGGCTCCTTCGGCAGCACGAGCGCGTGGTGGTCAAACCCGACCGCTCCGCGGGCGGACACGGTCTGCGCTTCCTCTCGCGGAAGGAGGCGGGCGGGCCGGGAGCGGAACTGGCGCTGGAGTCCGTCGGCGGCCCGGACGGCCTGTGGGTGGTGGAGGAGTGCCTGCCGGTGGCGGAGTCGGTGAGCATCCAGATGGAGAACACCGCTTCCGGCACGCGCGTCCTGTTCAGCGGGGCGATGCGCGTGGAACGGGGATCCTTCACGGGGTACGCGTCCCCCCTGCCGCCCTCCTGCGCGCACGTGGCCGGCGAGCTGGAGGAATGGGGGACGGGGCTGGGCCGCCACCTGGCCGGGCACGGCTACCTCGGCCCCTTCGGCCTGGACGCGCTCGTCACCGCGGACGGCGTGGCGTACGCCAGTGAGAGCAACGTCCGCCGGACCGCGACCACCACGCCCCACGCGATGGTCACCCGGCTGACGGCGGCGTCCGGATCCCCCCGGCCCGCGTGGGCGGCGTCGAAGGGGCGGACCGCCCGTCCGCTCGGCTTCGAGGAAGCCGTGGGCCGGCTGCGTGCACACGGCGTCGCCTTCGACCCGGCACGCGGGGAGGGCGTGGTGCTCTACGGGGACGCGCCCGCGGACGGCCGCTCATGGCGGTACGCGGTCATCGCCGCGGACCGGGGCGAAGTGGGGGAGCAGGAGGCGGTCCTGGCGCGGGCCCTCGGTTTCGACGGCCCCTGACCGGCCGGGCGGTCGCAGAAGACGAACGGCCCCGCCCTCGCCATGAGGGGGAGCCGTTCGCCGTGGCCCGCGGGCCCGCCGACCGCGGTCAGGCGTGCCGGTGGGAACGCCGGTTCCCGGTGACGAGACGGTAGAGGGCCAGGAGGATGACGGAGCCGACGATGGCCGCGATCCAGGTGGACAGGTCGAAGAATCCGTCGATGGAGTCGACGCCGAAGATGACCTTGCCCAGCCAGCCGCCGAGCAGGCCGCCTGCGATGCCGATGAGCATGGTGATGATGATCCCGCCCGGGTCCTTGCCCGGCATGAGTGCCTTGGCGATGAAGCCGGCGAGCAGCCCGATGAGGATCCAAGCGATGATGCCCATGATGCGTCTCCTGCCCTGTCCTGTGAGGTCTGGTGTCAGCTCGCTTCTGCGCGCTTCTCGGGATTCCAAACCTGCCCCGCGCCGGGCCGTGCCGAGACGGGCGGCGGCGGTCTCCTCCAGGGCGAACGCGCTTCCCCCGAGTGCGCGGGACGGCGCCGCCGGGGTGTCAATACGGTCCGCACCGCGTCACGCGGCTCCGCCTGGGGAATGCGGGCAGGCATGCCGCAAATGATCACTGCCCTAGCCGCCCGTATCGCGCACCGCCGCCGGGAGCCCGTCGCCGTGCAGGCCTTGCGGTCCACCGCGGCGGCCGTCATCAGCTACGTCGTCGCGCTCCGCCTCAGCAGCGAGCCGAACCCGCTGACCGCACCGCTGACCGCCCTGCTCGTCGTCCAGGTCACCCTCTACTCGACGCTGACCACCGGCATCCGGCGGGTGAACTCCGTCGTCGTCGGCGTCCTGATCGCGATCGGCTTCAGCGCACTGGTGGGCCTCACCTGGTGGAGCCTCGGCCTGCTCATCCTGGCCTCCCTCGTGGTGGGCCACCTGGTCAGGGTCGACGAGTTCGTCCCCGAGGTCGCGATCAGCGCGATGCTCGTCCTCGGCGTCACCCAGGTCACGGACACGGCCTGGGACCGGGTCCTGGAGACGCTGATCGGCGCGGCGGTCGGGCTCCTGATCAACCTGCTCGTCGCGCCGCCCGTCTGGGTCGGCCCGGCCGGGGCCGCGATCACCGACCTCGCCGCGCGCATGAGCCGGCTCCTGACCCACCTCGGCGAGGAGTCCCTCGGAACCGGCAAGGTGGAGCAGGCAGCGGCCCGGCTGCACGAGGCCCGGCGGCTCGACAACGACATCGCGCAGGTCGACGCGTCCCTCCGGCAGGCCGAGGACAGCCTGCGCCTCAACCCGAGGGTCAAGGAGGGCCTGCTCTTCCGGCTCGTGCTCCGGACGGGTCTGGACACCCTGGAGATCTGCGCGGTGGTGCTGCGCGTGGCCTCCAGGACCCTGACGGACCTGGCCAAGGCGCGCCCCGACGGTCCGCTCTTCCCGACCGAGACCACCCTCGCGCTGCGGCAGGTGCTCACCCACACGGCCGTCGCCGTCACGAGCTTCGCCCAGCTGATCACCGCGCAGGTCAGTGCCAACGCGGAAGAGGCCGAAGCCCGGCTGACGGGGGAGCTGGCGGTGGCCCGCGCCAACCGCGACCGGCTCGCGGAACTGCTGCTCGCCGATGTCGGAGAGGACGCGGCCCAGTGGCAGCTGCGGGGCGCACTGCTCGCGGAGATCGACCGGGTCCTCGACGAGCTGGGCGTGGACAAGCGCTCCCAGCGCCTGCTGGAGGAGCTGGACCACCACACCCGCAGCCGCCGGACCGGCGGCCTGCGCGGCCGTCTGCGCCGCCGCTCCGACCGGGGCCGGCCGGCGGAGTGAGCCGGCCGAGGCCGTGAGGGGAAGGCCCGCCCCGGCCTGACCATGCGTCACCCGGCGTACGGATCCCTACACTTGGTCATGTGCCTGACAGGAATGGAAGGGCATGCGCACTCCCACGAACGGCACCACCCCGAAGGGAGCGATCCGTACATGACCCAGCCCGAGAGCGCGGGACACGACTACGACGTCGTCATCAGCGGAGCCGGCCTCGCCGGCAGCGCCGCGGCGATCCTGCTCGCTCGACGCGGTGTCCGCGTCGCACTCCTGGAACGCCGCGCGGACCCCGAGGCGTACAAGGTGCTGTGCACCCACTCCCTCACCGCCAGCGCCTACCCGGTGCTGGCGGAGCTCGGCCTCGTCCCCGCTCTGGAGAAGGCCGGAGCCGTCCCCAACCACGCCCGCTGGTACACCCGTTGGGGGTGGATCGAGCCGAGAGCCGCGCCGGGGGGCCCCGAGCTGCCGTACGGGTACAACATCCGGCGCAGCACCCTGGACCCGCTGATCAGGTCCCGTGCGGCCCGGACCCCGGGGGTCGATTTGCTCCTGGGCCACCAAGTGACCGGCCTGGTAAGGGAATCCGGGCGAACCCTGGGGGTGCGCGCGTCGACCCCGCGGGGCGAGCGCGAGATCCGGGCCCGACTCGTGGTCGGCGCCGACGGCAAGGACTCGGCCGTGGCGAAATTCGCCGGGCTGCCCGCCCGGCTGCACGAGAACGCGCGGTTCGGCTATCTCGCGCACTTCCGCAACCTCCCGCTGCGCGACGGGATCGCCCACGCCTGGTTCCTCGAACCCGACATGGCGTACGCCTTCCCCAACGACGACGGGGTGACGGTCCTCGCGGTGCTCCCGGACAAGAAGCGGCTGCCGGCCTTCCGTGAAGACCTGGAGGGCAGCTTCCTCGCGTTCGTCCGCGCCCTGCCCGAGGCGCCGCCCATCGACTCCGCCGAACGCACGACGAAGCTCATCGGCACGGTCAACTACCCGCTCCACAGCCGCAAACCGACCGCACCGGGCGTCGCGCTCATCGGAGACGCCGCCCTGACCGGCGACCCCCTGTGGGGAGTGGGATGCGGATGGGCCCTGCAGTCCGCGCAATGGCTGGCGCAGGCCGTGGCCCCGGCCGCGACCGGCCGGGGCGACCTCGAACGGTCGCTCGCGGCCTACGCACGCACACACCGGCGCCGGCTGCGCGGCCACCAGTACCTGGCCGCCGACTTCGCCACGTCCCGCCCGTTCAACCCCGTGGAACGGCTGGTGTTCTCGGCGGCGGCGCGCGACGCGGCGATGGCGCGGCACATGCACCTGTTCGCCTCCCGCCTGATCGGCCCGCTGCGCTTCCTGAACCCCCTGGCCCTGGCCAAGGCTTCGGCCGTCAACCTCAGGCACCGCCGGGCAGCGGCAACCACCGCGCACCCGCCCGGAAAGCCGTAACCCGCCACCCGGTAGGCTCGATCCGCAACACGACACGAGGGGGAGCTCAGTGGCGCGGGTTGCGGTGATCGGCGGGGGAATCAGCGGGCTGGGGACGGCACTCATGCTCGGTCGACGGGGCCACCGGGTCACGTTGTTCGAGCGGGACGTGCGGGAGGCCGGTGACGACCCGGACCGCGACTTCTTCCATTGGCACAGGCCCCGCGTCCCGCAGGCCGTCCAGCCCCACACTCTCCTCGCACCCGTGCGCACGGTGCTGCGCGCCGAAACCCCCGACGTCTACGCGGACGTGCTGGCCCGCGGCGCCCGGGAGTACCACGAGTTCGACTGGTTCGACGAACATCCGCCCTACCGGGTCGGCGACGAGGACCTGGTGATCCTGCGCGCCCGCCGCATCGTGCTGGAGGCCGCACTGGCCGCGGCGGTGCGGCGGGAACGCACCGTCGAGGTGCGGCGGGGCCGCCCGGTGAGCGCCCTCGCCCTCGCAGGAGGCCGCCCCGGCCGGGTCACCGGCGTGCGGGTGGGCGACCGGACGCACCGGGCGGACCTCGTCGTCGACGCGTCGGGCCGTCGCTCGCCGGTGCCCGCCTGGCTGACCACGGCCGGCTGCCGGCCGCCGCTGGTCGACAGCCACCGCGCCGGGATCGCCTACCTGTGCCGCTGGTACCGCCTGCGGGCCGACGGGCCCCGGGACCCCGGGCGGGTGAAGACCACCTCGGTCGTGCCGTTCGCCTTCGCCAGCATCTTCCTCTCCGACAACGACACCTTCGCGGTGAACCTGGTCCTCTCCACGGGAGATCCGACCCGGGGCGCGCTCACCGACCCCGCCGTGTTCGAGGCCGTCGCCCGCCGCTTCCCCGCCACCGCCGCCTGGCTCGACCTGGCCCCCGAACCGCAGTCCGCCGTCCTGGCCATGGCCGGGCTGGACAACCGCTGGACCGCCCTCGCCGACGACGACGGACCCATCGTCACGGGCCTGGTCAACGCCGGGGACAGCCTCATCCACACCAACCCCACCTCGGGTCACGGCGTGTCCTTCGGCCTGCTCTGCGCCCAGTACCTCGCCGCCCACGCCGACGAGATCGCCGCGGACCCCGCCGGATACCACGCCTGGACGGCGCGGACCCTGCGCCCCTGGTTCGAGGCACAGGTGACGGCCGACCGAGCCAACGAGCAACGGCTCGCCGAGAACGCACCCCCCGTGGACCGGCGGGCCGCCGCCGTGGGTGCCTGTGCCTTCGACGACCCCGTCGTCATGCGGGCCCGGGCCCAGGTGCGCCACCTCCTGCGGCCCGCGCAGGAGGCCTACGGCACCGAAGAGGTGGGCCGGCACGTCACCGCCTGGCTGGCAGCCCGCCCCGCCTTCACCCCGGAGTACGAAGGCCCGACCCGTGACCAGTGGGACGCGCTCATCAGTTCCGGTTCCGCCATCGGATCCTCCACCGGGTGAGGAGTTCGCCCGGTGTGCGGGCCGGCGGCGTGCGCTCGGCCGGCCGCTCCTCCTGCGGCGTGAGGGGAACGCTCGGCATGAGGTAGCGCATGCCCTCCGCCTCCAGCGCGCACAGGGGTACGTCGTCCGGCTCGTCGGGGTGGCCCACACGGACGAGGAAGGGCTGCGGGGGGTCGGTGGGGAGCTCGCCCCGCAGGACGGCGGCCGCACGGCGGGGCGTGCGGACCGACGCGACGGTCTTGCCGTCGACCAGCAGTTCCGTGAGCCGGCGCCGGACATCGCTCAGGACGGTGATCGAGTGTCCGTCCTGGTCCAGGTGATATCGGTGGTGGGGCGCCACGCCAGCCTCCCCGCGGGTTCCTGTGACCAGCGTAGCCGCCCGCCCCGGCCGGCCGGGGGTGCGAAGGGGGTGGCGGCGTCAGGGGGCGAAGAGCACCTTGACCGCGCCGTCCTGCTTCTTCTGGAACATCTCGTAGGCCCGGGGCGCCTCGGCGAGGGGCAGCCGGTGGGTGGCGAAGTCCTCCACGCCGAGCGGGTCGCCGTCCGTGAGCAGCGGCAGCAGGTCGTCGACCCAGCGCCACACGTTGGCCTGGCCCATCCGCAGCTGGATCTGCTTGTCGAACATGGTCAGCAGCGGCATCGGATCGGCCATGCCGCCGTACACGCCCACGAGGGAGATCGTGCCGCCCCGGCGTACGAGGTCGATGGCCAGGTGGAGGGCGGAGAGGCGGTCCACGCCGAAGCGCTGCATCATCCTGGCGGCCAAGGCGTCCGGCAGCATGGTGGTCAGGTGCTGGGCGCCCTTGGCCACGGGCGCACCGTGGGCTTCCATGCCGACGGCATCGATGACGGAGTCCGGGCCGCGTCCGCCGGTCAGCGCCCGCACGGCGTCGGGGAGGTCGGATCCGTACAGGTGCAGGTCGAGGGTGTGCACGCCGCGTGCGGCGGCACGGCGCAGCCGGTCGGGAACGAGGTCGACGCCGATGACGAGGCCCGCCCCGCGGTGTGCGGCGATGCGGGCGGCCATGTCTCCGATGGGCCCCAGGCCGAGTACGGCGACGGTGCCGCCGGGCGGGATCGCGGCGTACTCCACGGCCTGCCAGGCCGTGGGCAGGACGTCGGAGAGGTAGACGAACCGGTCGTCGGGTCCGTCACCCGGCACGGGGATGGGAAGGGTGTTGCCGAACGGCACCCGGAGGTATTCGGCCTGGCCGCCGGGGACCTGCCCGTAGAGCTTGGTGTAGCCGAAGAGGGCGGCGCCGCTGCCGTACTCGTGGACCTGAGTGGTCTCGCACTGGGAGTACAGGCCCGTCCCGCACATGTGGCAGGTGCCGCAGGAGATGTTGAACGGGACGACGACGCGGTCGCCGGGCTTGACCCGGGTGACCTCGGGGCCGACCTCCTCCACGATGCCCATGGGCTCGTGGCCGAGGATGTCCCCGACGTCGAGGAACGGACCGAAGAGCTCGTACAGGTGCAGGTCGGAGCCGCACAGGCCGGTGGTGGTGATCTTCACGATCACGTCCGCGGGGTCCTTGATCGCGGGGTCGGGCACACTGTCGACGCGTACGTCGCGCTTGCCGTGCCAGGTCAGGGCCTTCATGGCGACTCCTGGGTCGGTGGAGTACGGCTTCCCGGGCCGTCCCGTGGGCCACGGTCCGGCCCTGCGCATGCCCCCGCGGAGCGGGACAAAACACCACCGCGCCCCATCGGCCGGGGCGACCGGGAAACCTGTCCCCGGACACCGTCACGGCAGGGCGTTCCCCGCGGGTGATCAAGGCGGATCGGGGTAGCCGCTCGGCATGATCACTGTTGGGGTCGAGGAAGAGTATCTGCTGGTCGACCCGGTGACGCTGCTCCCCGCGCCGCTCGTGGAGGAAGTGCGGGCCACGGCCGGTCTGGGCGCGGCCCCCCTCGCCGACGCGCGGGAGGTCCAGGACGAGCTCCTCCAGGCGCAGATCGAGGTCGCCACCCCGGTGTGCGAGGCCCTCGACGAGGTCGGGGGCCACCTCCTGCGGCTGCGCCACGCCGTCGCCTCCGCGGCCCAGGCCAACGGCTGCCGCATCGCGGCCTCGGGCGCCGCACCCCTGCGGGACGTCGAACCCGTCCCCGTCACCGGCAGACCGAGGTACCTGCGGATGCGGGGTGAGGCCCGGCAGCTGGTCGACGAGCAACTGATCTGCGGTATGCACGTCCATGTCGGCATTCCCGACCGGGAGACCGGGGTGGCGGTCCTCAACCGCCTGCGCATCTGGCTCCCGACGCTGCTGGCCATGTCCGCGAACTCTCCCCTGTGGGACGGCAGGGCCACCGGGTTCGCCAGCTGGCGCACGATCATCTTCGGCCGCTGGCCGGTGAGCGGGCCGGTACCCCGCTTCGCGGGACTCGCGGACTACGAGGCCCGGGCCGAGGCGCTGCTGGCATCGGGGGTGATAGCCGACCGGGGCCAGCTGTACTGGCAGGCGAGGCTCTCGGAGACCTACCCGACCGTCGAGGTGCGCTGCTGCGACGTGCAGCTCGACGCGGACGAGGCCGTCATGCTGGCCGGCATCGTCCGCGCCCTGGTCACCACCGCGATCGCCGACGAGCAGGCGGGAGTGGCCCCGGTCCACTGGCAGCCCGAGATCCTGCAGGCCGCCACGTGGCACGCGGCCCGGCACGGGCTGAGCAGCACGCTGCTGGACCCGGACGGGCGGCCCCGGAGCAGTGGGGACGCGCTGTGCATGCTCCTGCGGCACATCGGCCCCGCCCTGGAGGAGTCCGGCGACCTCCGCGAGGTGAACTCGCTCGTGCACCGTCTGCTGCGCCGGGGCACCCCCGCCGACCGCCAGCGCCGTGCGTTCGCCGAGGGCGGCCTTCCTGCCGTCACCGAGCTCCTCACCGCCGAGGCCACCGCGCCGTGAGCCCCGGACGGCCGACCCGTGGAGGTTCCGACCATGATCACGCCCTTTGGCTTCGCCCCCAGGTCCGCCGTGGTGACCGGCTCGGATTCGGGGATCGGACGGGCCGTCGCCGTCCGGCTCGCGGAAGCGGGCGCCGACATCGGCATCACCTGGCACCGCGACGAGCGGGGAGCGCAGGAGACCGCGGAGGAGGTACGGGCCTGCGGCCGCCGTGCGGTCGTGGCCGGACTCGACCTCACCCGCCTGCCGGCCGCCGCGGACGTCATCGACACGCTGGCCGACGAGCTCGGGGGCATCGACGTCCTCGTCAACAACGCCGGGACCGGTACGGCCACGCCCTTCGTCGACCTCGAACTCGACACCGTACGGGAAGTCCTCGACGTCGACCTGGTCGGCCCGCTGCTCTGCGGCCAGCGGGCCGCCCGCCGGATGATCCGACAGGGCCGTGGCGGCCGGATCGTCAACATCACCTCGGTGCACGAACACCAGCCGCGGGTGGGCGCCGCGCCGTACTGCGCGGCCAAGGGCGGCCTGGGCCTGCTGACCCAGGTGATGGCCCTCGAACTGGCCGAGCACGGCATCACCGTCAACGCCGTCGCCCCGGGGGAGATCGCCACACCCATGACCGGCCAGGAGAACCGGGACGTCCGGGGCGAGGCGAGGCCGGGCATCCCGGCCGGCCGCCCCGGCGACGCGCGCGAGGTGGCGGCCGTGGTCGCCTTCCTCGCGGGCCCGGACGCCTCGTACGTGACCGGGGCGTCCTGGGCGGTCGACGGAGGAATGCTGCGGATGGGGCCCATGGCGGGTTCGCACATGGACCACGACGGCTGGCGCCGCCCGTGACCCGCGGCCCCGCCCGGTGCGACGGCACGCACGTGCGCCTCCCCGGGGGAGCGGGGCGGAACGGCGAAGGCGGGAAACCCGGGCTTTTCGGCGCCGTTCAGGCATGGGTGGCGCCCGAGTGGGCATCCGCAGCATTCGGAGGAAGCAGCGGTGTCGCCCACACGGAGGGAGGTCGGCGATGACTCTCCACCTCCAGCGGCACCTCGAGCTCCACCGGCCGACGGCAGCCGCTGATTCCCGCAAGGCCGCTCGCGGCCTGTTCGACACGGCTCGAAACGCCGGCGCTCCGGTGCGACCCGACGTCATGGACACCGCTCTGCTGCTGGTCAGCGAGCTCGTCACCAACGCGATCCGGCACACGGACGGCGACTGCTCGCTGGACCTCGAACTGGGCGCGGACGGCATCGGGATAGACGTCACCGATTTCAGCACCGCCGACCCGCGCCCCAGGAAGCCCGACGACCGGGGCGGCGGCGGGTGGGGGTGGAACCTGGTCAACCAGCTCGGCTCCGACGTGGCCGTCCGGCACCGCGCGGACGGAAAGACGGTCCACGTCCGCGTCCCCTGCTGATTCCGGCGGGAGAAGGCCCCCGGCCCGCAGCCCCTGGACGGATCCGGCCGCCCAGGGGCACTACATGTGGGGCTGGTTGTAGTACCGGGCGAACTGCTCCAGATAGCCGGCCTCGCCGCCGTACTTGGCTTCGTCGTACGCGGGGGCGTTCTTGATCTGCTCCTTGCTCCGGTTGACGTAGACCTTCTGCTCGGCCGCGTCGATGCGCGTGATCGTCCCGGCCGGGAGCAGTACGTGCTTGCCGAAGATCCACCCACCGGTGTCGACGACGAGGTGGGAGGTGCCGACGTCCTCCGAGTGCTTGTCGATCTTTCCGATGCTGCCGTCGGTGGCCTCGACCTTGTAGCCGACGAGGTCGATGCCCATCCGGTATCCGGCGTCCGGGTGGTAGCCCCAGATGTCTGCCTCGCTCATGGTCCGTGCCTTTCCGTGCGCGTCCGTGCCGCCCTTTTCCCTGCGCCTCCCCAGAAATGCCGGGGCCACGCATGGCCGGCGGCTCAGGCCGGGTGCCCCGGTGTGAGGTCCTGTACGTCGCCGAACAGCAGCAGCGGGGGCCGCGCGGGGCCGGGCGGGCTCTGCTCGACGGGCGAGAGCAGGAAGCCGACGTGGTCCCCGCCGTCGCTCAGCTCCTCGATCCGGCCGACGAACCAGGCGCACGCGTCAGCCAGGAGCGGCGCGGTCCCGTGGGCCGAAGGCCGCCAGGCGATGTCCGCGAACTTGTCGACGTCGTCGTCGCCGGTCCGGCTCCCGAAGAGCTCCGCCGTCTGCTTCTGGTCCTTCCGCAACGCGTGCACCGCCAGATGGGACGCCTGCCGTGCGATCCGGTAGGTGCGGTTGGCCTTGGAGAGCCACACCATGAAGCGGGGCGGGTCGATCGAGCACTGGGAGGCGAAGCCCACCAGGCAGCCGGCCCGCTCGCCCCCGGCCGCCGCCGTCACCACGTACATCGGATAGTCGAGCACCTCGGTGAACGCGTCCAGCTTTCCCACGATCAGGCCCCTGCCTCTGCGCTGCTGCTGCGGCGTCCGGACAGCGGTGTCCCGCGCCGCGGGAACGGGCCCGGTACGACCGGGCGTGATGTGTCGTCGATCCGGGAGCCGGTCGGCACCCGGGCATGGTGAGGCGGGAACGGGTCGCATCCCGGAAGGGCCTGCGTCGTTGAATTTCAGGTCCTGGCCCGCTATGGAAGCGAGACCCGCGTGAGCAGCCCGACCAACCTGTCACAAGAAGGCGCTGATGCCCTGCGACACCTGAGGGACAGGCGCGAGGTCAACACCGTGATCCTGCGCCGCACGGACAGCCCCCAGGCGCTGGCAGTGGAGCTGGAGGGCAACCTGACCCACGACGAGCTGCTCCAGGCCCTGCCGTCGGAGGAGGCGCGCCTGGTCGTCCACGAGCTGTCCTTCGCCACGCGGGAAGGCACGCGCAGGCATGAAACGCTGTTGATCCTGTGGGTGCCGTCGGGCGCCGCCGGGCCGGAGGAGGAGTCCTACCCTGATGGGGGCCGGGCTCGCCCTGAACCGTCCCGTCGGCCTGCGGCGCTGGATGGGCCCCTGGCGGCTGCTGGGGATCAGCATGCCGCTGACC